>JARXAJ010000007.1 GCA_029865965.1 Aquabacterium sp. | reverse complement strand
CGCCACCGATACCAACCACCTCTTCAGCTCTGCCGCATCCATCACCAGCTCCGAAGGCCCGCCACAAGGGGCCAATGCGACAAGTCTGACGCGCGGGTAGCTCATGGAGTGAGCCATCACGAATTAACGCGTAAAGAGCCTTTTATTCGACCTCAAGGTCAAGAGTTTGAATCGCTGCGCGATTCATTCTGGATACGCTCGGCTTGACAGGCGGGGAAGCCCTTGTAGGCGGGGAAGCCCTTGTAGTTTGAGCTAACCTGGAGACAACGGCGTGACGCAAAGCCCACGCCACAGATAATACACACCTGCACTGTGGCGTGGGCTTTGTGGCATGCCGTTGGCTCTCAGGTTGAGCGAGGGGTTAGACCTCACCTTACGGCGCTTGCCAGACCTGTTGAGCTACTGCTACATAGACACCGCTTCGCTTTGCAATATCTGCTTTCGAGAAATCGGGAATCGCGGCCAGGCCAATTGATGCATTTGCCAAAACGTATGTAGCTACGTTTGGGTTGTTTTGATAGAAGGCATCACATAAAGTTTGCGCAAGTACATTCTCCGTACCGTAAGCCGCCAACTTATCGCGATACGCTTTGTCTTGGAGCGATCTATTTCGCGAGCGAGGAAGTAGTGCGAGGGCGCCAAAGAGGTTTCTTGCCTCTCCATAGTCCTTTGGATCTGAAAAACCATGAGCAGTCGGAAGCGCCGCTGTGTCGAACACATCTTTCAAGAGATGCTCAATGTCAAACGTCTTCATTCCACGATCTCTTTGCCAATATGTAGAAAAGCCTACACGATTTGTAAGCGCAAACGATTCCTCAAGATGGCAAGCTATTCGAGCGAGCAAATAGAGAATGTCTGATCGATCTGACTTTGCGTAACGCAGCTTTGCCAAATCGGGGAGAATCGGCGCGTACTTTATCCATTCCGTTCGTACCTGCGCCAGGAGTACTCCAAAATCCTTATCTCGTATGTCTTTGGCTAAAGAGAACGAAATCTCCTTTAGATTATCATAGTTATTTTCTTTGCCTTCAATTGTTCTAGTGGTAAGGATTAAATCGATTAGTCTGGCGACGAGGGCAAGTTTCTTCTGCCAATCCGTTGTGTTGTCTGAAACCTTGGTTGATGCCAACAATATCATTGACTGAAAGCTGAACTTCCTAGCCGCGTTGAAATAGATACATTCAAATCCGGGTTTGAGTTCGATTTCAGCTGCTTTTATGAATGCATATATTTCTGCAAACTTTGGTATATCGTCTCTTGCAAAGCGTACGTAGTCGTCCGAAGTTGAGATAGCTAGACGAGACGTGTTGTCCTCGAACCACCGGTGATAGGCTTCACCAATGATGTCAAAGTCTTCGGCCGGATCACCTTTCGATTTGCCTCGCATTTTCTCGGCCCATTTGGCGCGAAGCAAATTCCTGAAGAAGAGTGAGTCCTCTTCAGGATCGATCGAGCGCAATCTATTTATCGTCTGTACCCAGGCAGCGTGACATGACTGAGCATCAGCGGGTACGGGGATCTTCGACAGAATCTGACCCTTTAGGAGGTCAATAGGGCCAAGTCGCAGGCCGCGGTCGTTCATTGTTACAAATACGCGGTGCGCTTCGGATTCACTGGTAACGGATATGTCAATCAGAAGCACACGCTCCACAACGTAGTCGATAAAGAACGCGATCGCGGCCTTAGACTTTGAGTCTAGTAGGCTTTCGATTGTCCGCAGGGCGTCAAGTATTTTCTTATCTCCATCGTCGAGCCCAGGCACTTCCTCGGCGTCACGCATCGCCTCAAGAACCGGCTTGGTATAGTCAAGATACTTATCAAATATGGCTCTCCTACTCTGGGAGAACTCAATGGAATAGTCCATCGCGCCATAACTGACGCTACCCAGCAGCGTAGAGAGATCCAGAGCGTTGAGAACGTTATTGTCTCTTCTGTAGCGCTCGAGATAAGCCAGAAGCAGAAATGTAGACGTCAGTCTCTGCTGGCCATCGATTAGGGGTTTCTTTCCGCCAGTTTCCACCGATGTGATTATCGATCCAAGAAAGTACGGCGAATAACTCGACACTTCCTTTCGACCATTTGTCGGATCGTAATTCAATAGAAATGCGCTTTGGATGTCGTTGAGCATTTCGGCAATGTGCCGAGAATCCCATTTATACTCGCGCTGAAAATATGGCAGAGAGTAGTGACTTTGAAAGCAGAGTTTGAGGCTCTGCGTTTGTGGATTGACGTATGCCATTGAGTGTCGGTTTGAGTGTGGATTAGCGGATATGCGGATTGTGAGGTCTAACGTGATATAGCCATCACCGTTACAATTTCAGACAAAGCTGACATGACTTGATTGAACACAATGAGGCAGTTCTTGGCAAGCAGAAGGACGTAGAAAAGTAATCAATCTGTCCCTTGCGCTCGGGCGCACCCTTAATCTGCGAGCCGGAGCCCTCCTAAACGTGGGATTGACTTCTGAATTCGGGTCTTCGAAGTGTTTACGTGGTGCCTATGAGGCCTAACCACGCGGTATCGCGCTATTCGGGTGGTGGCAAAGAGCGCATCGCCCAGCACGAAACCGCCGGCAGCAGCCCGCTGTCGCTGCAGGTCTACGGCCTGGGGCTGGACCACAAGCATGTGCCCGAGATCCTGCTGAGCATGAACCGGCACCACATCGCCGCGCCTGCGGCCGGGTGCAGGTACCTGCCACCGGAGCACGCTCCGCTTGTTGTTGCAGTGCAGCAATACCCACGACATACTGCGGGGCAACAAACCGTCCCACTCCAGCCGCACAGGAGCAACCGATGCCACTCGAACCCCCGCAAGCCGACGACCTGCCGGCGCTGCAGGCCGACCTGGGCCAATGCACCGTGTCGGGCCTGTCGTCCGGCGCCTTCATGGCGGTGCAATTGCAGATGGCGCATGCGTCGATGTTTGTGGGTGCGGGCATCGTGGCCGGCGGGCCTTACCGCTGTGTCGAATCCTTCCGCGGCGCGGCGCCAGTTGCAGCGGATGCGTTCGTGCAGAACGCGCTCTTCGTCTGCATGAACCCGCTGACGCCCGAGACCGCACCCGACGTGCCACGCCTGCTGGCGCTGGCCCGCCAGGCCGCTGCCGACGGCCTGATCGACCCGCTGCACCACCTGGCACGGCAACGCCTGTACATCTTCACCGGCAGCGAAGACCGGGTGGTGCACCCGGTGGTGGTGCAGCGCACACGGGCCTTCTACCAGGGCCTGGGCGTGCGTGATGACCAGATCCTGTTCATCGACGACGTGCCTGCCGGCCATGCGCTGCTGACCACCAACCTCGAAGACAACCTACTGGCCCTGAACCAGCCGCCCTATCTGAACCGCTGGCCGCAGCCCGACGCCGAGCCGCAGAGCTGGGCGATCCTCGACCACCTGCTGGGCCGGCAGAAGCGCCCGCCCAAGGGCGGCGCGCCGCTGCGCGGCAAGCTGCTGCGCTTTGACCAGCGGCCCTACTTCGGCCATGCCAGCCGCGCCAGCATGGCCGCTTACGGTTACGCCTATGTGCCGCAGTCGGCACTGGACATTGCGGCCCAGGGCAAGGCCTGCCGCGTGCACGTGGCCCTGCACGGGTGCAAGCAGGGCGCCAGTCATGTCGACTTCGTCAACGGCCGGGCCGACCGTGGCAACAACCCGCCCTACGGCCTGCGCTATGTCAACACCACCGGCTACAACGAGATCGCCGACCGCAACAACCTGGTGGTGCTGTACCCGCAGGTTGAAGGCCGCGACGACGGCCAGACCCAGAACCCTGAAGGCTGCTGGGACTGGTGGGGCTACAGCAGCACCGACCCGGATGCGCCCGACTTCCACAGCCAGCGGGCGATCCAGATCGCCGCCATCCACGGCATGCTGCAACGCCTGGGCAGCCACTGACCGGCCGACAGCGCCGCGCGCCCTCCCGATCACCACGCCGCCGCCCCACAGCCCCACCACCCGAGGCCACGCCATGCAACGCGCCATCACCGGATCCATGACCGCCCCCAGCCGCATCGGCCCGGCCCAGTTGGCTGCCGCCCAGCAGCGCCTGCAGGCGTGTGCCCAGTCTGACCCGGCACACCCGCAGCGCACCCCGCTGCCCCTGTTGCCGGCCAAGCGCGTGGCCGACCTGCACCGCCTGGCGGCCAAGCGCCTGCAGGCCCAGGCCCAGGTGGCGGCGCAGTGGGGGCAATGGGCCTGGCGGGCGCCCTTCGATCCGCAAGGCACGGCCGAGGCCATGGCCCTGGGCATGGCCTTCTGGCAGCAATGGATGGGCCTGCAGGCGCAGTGGACCGACGGCCTGGCAGGCCTGGCCGAAGAAGCCGGTGACGTGCACGAGGCCAACACCGTGAGCAAAGCGGTGGTGCAGGAGATCAACCTGGTGCAGCAGGCGATGGCACTCAGCACGGCGCAGGCGGGCCTGACGCTGCAGTTGCTGGAGAACGCGCAGAACAACCTGGGGTTCTGGCTGGCCCGGCGCACCGGGGCAGGCGCCGGCTAGGCGCAGCCGGGCATGGTTTGTCGCAGGCTCCGCGTTGCGGGCCTGCCAAGGCAGGACAAACCCGGCTTGGGGCGGCTCTGGTCCACGCCCCATCATCGGGGGCCGTGCCTCTGGCATGCCGCCGACGGTACCCCTGCCCCCCCCAAAACATGCCCATGCGCCCGCTCCCCCGCCTGCCCTTGCTGGCCATCTCGTTCCTGGCCCTGGCCGGCTGCGCCAGCCCGCCAGCCCCTCCACCCACAGCGCCCGAGGCCCCGCCGCTTGCCCAGCCCTGCCCGGACGGCGTGCCCGCCGGGGCCCGCTGCCTGCGTGGCCAGGACTCGGCGGCGTCGCACTACCTGATCGTCATGCCCGCGTCATGGAGCGGTGTGCTGGTGGTGCATGCGCATGGCGGCCCGTCATTGGGGCCCACCAGCTCCAAGCGCAATGATGAAGACATCCAGCGCTGGGCGGTCACCGTGCGCGAAAGCCATGCCTGGGCCGGGTCGGTGTTCCGCCAGGGTGGCTTTGCCGTCACCACAGCGGCCGAAGACACCGAGCGTGTGCGCCGCATCTTCGTCGACCATGTGGCCAGGCCGCGGCGCACGCTGTTGCACGGCCAGTCCTGGGGCGGCATGGTGGCCACGCGTGCGGCCGAGCTGTTCCCCACGGCCTGGGACGGCATCCTGCTGACCAGCGCGGTGGTGGCCGGCCCGGCCACCTATGACTTCCGGGTCGATCTGCGCGCCATCTACCAGCACCTGTGCAACAACCACCCGCGCCCCGACGAGCCGGCCTACCCGCTGCCCATCGGCCTGCCGGCCGACAGCACGCTGACCGGCGCCGACGTGGCCAGGCGGGTGGACGACTGCCTGGGCACCGGCCGGCCCGTTGCGCAGCGCACGACCGGGCAGGCCCAGAAGCTCAAGACCATCGCCACGGTGCTGAAGATCCCGGAGAGTTCAGTGCCCGGCCATGTCAACTACGCCACCTTCACCTTCCGCGACATCACGGCCAAGAACGGCGGCGTCAGCCCGTTCGGCAACCAGGGTGTGCGCTATGCCGGTTCCACCGACGATGCCGCGCTCAACGCCGGCGTGCCGCGCTTCAGGGCCGACCCGGCCGCCGTGGCGCGGTTTGCGGCCGATACCGACCACCGCGGCCGCTTCGCCGTGCCGGTGCTCACCGCGCATGGCGTGGGCGATGCGACGGTGTTCGTCGAGGGCAGCGACACGCTGCGCCAGCGCATGGTGTCGGCCGGCAACGGCAACCGGCTGGTGCAGACCTTCGTGGGCTCCAGCGAGCACAGCTACTGGGGCGACGCGATGTACCCGCCGCTGTTCGAAGCATTGTTGAACTTGGTCGACACGGGACAGAAACCCAGCCCGGCAGGCATCGCCGATCGCTGCAAGCAGTTGCGCCAGGCGCAGCCGGCAGATTGCCGCTTCCTGCCCGACTACACCCCCCAGCCGCTGGCGTCGCGCGTGCTGCCGCGCTGAGCGCGGCACTTCACGACAGCCGGCGGCTGTTTGTCGCCCGGGGGCTGCGCCTGGCCGCCAGGGCCAGCAGACTGGTGCCATCACCACTGCAACCCGGGCCACGCTGCGCGGCCCCGGGCCGCTGCCCATGCCACCCGGCCACAATCGCCCGATGCCTGCTGCCGGCCTGCCTCCGCTGCTGAATGCGCCCCCGGCGCCCACACCGCCGCTGTGGCTGCGGGTGCTGCGGCATGTGGCGGGCGGCGTGCTGCTGTCCAGCGGCGTGGCAGTGTTCATCACCCTGCTGATGCACGACGGCCTGTGGCGCAACTGGGTGCTGTCGATGTGCATCGGCGGCTGCATCCAGGGGCTGATCGAGATCGGGCGCCATGCGATTTCAGCCTGGTTGCGGCAGCGCGGCGTGCGCAGCCCGCAACTGGATTCCAACTGGCCCGGCTGGCAGTTCATGGCGCCTTGTGTGCTGGCGTCGGCCCTGGTGGGCTATGTGCTGGGCTTCAACCTGGGCGCGCTGCTGCTGGGCCTGCCGGTGCCGGTGACGGTGGGCGTCGGCACCCGCGGCCTGACGATTGTGCTGACCATCACCGTGTGCGTGTCGGCGGCGGCCACCTACAGCTTCTACATGCGCGGCCAGGTGGCGGCCATGGCGGCCCAGGCCGAGGCCGCCAGCCGCCAGGCCAGCGAGAACCAGCTGCGCCTGCTGCAAAGCCAGCTGGAGCCGCACATGCTGTTCAACACCCTGGCCAACCTGCGGGTGCTGATCGGCCTGGACGCCGCCCGCGCCCAGGCCATGCTGGACCACCTGATCCGCTACCTGCGTGCCACGCTGGGCGCCAGCGGTGCCAGCCTGCACCCGCTTGCCACCGAGTTCGCCTGCCTGGACGATTACCTGGCGCTGATGGCCGTGCGCATGGGCCCGCGCCTGCAGGTGCAACTGCAGCTGCCCGACGCGCTGCGCCAGCACCCGGTGCCACCGCTGCTGCTGCAGCCGCTGGTGGAGAACTGCATCCGCCACGGGCTGGAGCCCCAGGTGGCGGGCGGGCGCATCACCGTGTGCGCCGAGCAGCAGGCCGGCAAACTGGTGCTGACGGTGCGCGACACCGGGGTGGGCGTGGCCGATGCCTGGGCAGCCGCGCTGGCGGCCGCATCTGCCGGCGCCGGCAACAGCGATGGCAGCCAGCGCAACCACTACGGCACCCGCCATGTGGCCGGGCGCCTGGCCACGCTGTATGGCACACAGGCCAGCTTCAGCCTGCGGCCGGCCGGCGATGCGGAGGGCGGCACGCTGGCCGAGGTGCGGCTGCCGCTGCAGGCTGGCCCACCGCACACGCCGCCGCACGCACCGCCGCCAGAGCCACCGTCAGAGCCACCACACCAGCCACCGCACTAGCCACCACACCATCCCCAACCACCCTCCGCCTGACCCCCACCGATGCCCACCGCCCTGATCGCCGAAGACGAACCGCTGCTGGCCCAGGCCCTGGCTGCCGATCTGATCCGGCTGTGGCCCGGGCTGCAGATCGTGGCGCAGGTGGGCGACGGCCTGAGCGCCAGTGCTCAGGCCCTGGCGCTGCGGCCGCAACTGTGCTTTCTCGACATCCGCATGCCCGGTGCCACCGGGCTGGAGGCCGCCCAGGCCCTGGCCGAAGACTGGCCCGACGACCAGCCCTTCCCGCTGCTGGTGTTCGTCACCGCCTATGACCAGTACGCCCTGCAGGCCTTCGATGCCCAGGCGGTCGATTACCTGATCAAGCCGGTGGAGCCGGCCCGCCTGGCCGCCTGCGTGGCCCGGCTGCAGAAGCGCCTGGCCGACGGGCCGGCACCGGCCGCCGCCGACAACCCGACCGCGCCCGGCGCCAATGCCGCCATGGGCCAGGCCCTGGCGCAGACACTGGACCAGCTGCGCGCCCTGCTGGGCAGCGGCATCGGTACCTCCGGGGGCCCGTCGGGCGGCACCACCACGCAGCAGCCGCTGGAAGTGATCCAGGCCGGCGTGGGCAACACCGTGCACCTGGTGCCGGTGGCCGAGGTGCTGTACTTCGAGGCGGCCGACAAGTACCTGCGGGTGGTGACGGCCGAGCGCGAGCACCTGATCCGCCTGTCGCTGCGCGAGTTGCTGCCCCGGCTGGACGGCCAGCTGTTCTGGCAGGTGCACCGCGGCCTGGTGGTGCGGGCCACCGCCATCACCACCGCCACGCGCGATGAATCGGGCAAGGTCTATCTGCAGTTGCGCGGCCGCCCCGAGCGGCTGACCGCCAGCCGCCTGTACGCCCACCTGTTCAAGGGCATGTAGCAGCAGCGCGCCGCCTGCGCCCCGGGCGCGGCGGTTGGCGACGGCCGGCGGCATTCCGTCGCGCGGCGGCAGACCGGGCGGTGGCGGCTTTTTAGCATGGCGCCAGCCACCACCGCACTGCCCTGCCATGACCGCCTTCACCGACCTGCTGCACCGCCACCCGCTGGTGTTCTTCCACCTCGTCACCGCCGTCGGCGCGCTGCTGATCGGCGCGGTGGTGCTGCTGCGACGCAAGGGCGATGTCCACCACCGCCGCTGGGGCTGGGCCTGGGTGGTGCTGATGGGCTGCACCACCGTGGCCAGCGCCTTCATCCGCGACTACCGCCTGCCCAACATCGCCGGCATCACGCCGATCCA
The DNA here is from genome assembly GCA_029865965.1 of Aquabacterium sp. Classification (GTDB taxonomy): domain Bacteria; phylum Pseudomonadota; class Gammaproteobacteria; order Burkholderiales; family Burkholderiaceae_C; genus Pseudaquabacterium. Next base: position 4,804 of record JARXAJ010000007.1, on the reverse strand, counting down.
CTTCTTCACCGTCTACGTGGCCTTCCATCTGCCGCGCGGCATCTGGTTCATCCGCCAGGGCAACGTGCTGGCGCACCGCAAGACCATGCGCGGCCTGTACATCGGCGCCTGCATCGTCGCGGGCGTCTTCACCCTGCTGCCGGGCCGCTTTCTCGGCCGGCAGCTGTGGCAGGCCGTGGGCCTGATGTGAATCAAGCCACCCTGCCCAGCACCCGGCTGGGGCCTGGGCCTGGCCATCCACGGCGGGGTGACCCTGCTGAACCTGCGCGGCCAGGGCCTGCGCAACACCCTGGTGGCGGCCGAGGTGGCACGCCTGCGCGCCCGGGGCTGAACACGCTGTGCCAGGGTTTGGCGGCCGGCCCGGCTCCTTAGAATCCAGGGTATGAGCCAACCCTTGCCGCCTGACACCGCCCACCCGGCCAAACCCGCCAACTTCCTGCGCAGCATCATCGAGCGTGAGCTGCAGGACGGCGTGTATGCGCAACGGCACTGGGGCGGCAGCCCGGGCGACGCGGCCCACCATGCCGCCGGCGGCATGGATCCGTCGCCGGTGCGGCTGCGCTTTCCGCCCGAGCCCAATGGCTACCTGCACATCGGCCATGCCAAGAGCATCTGTCTGAACTTCGGCCTGGCGCGTGATTTCGGCGGCGTGTGCCATCTGCGCTTCGACGACACCAACCCCGAGAAGGAAGAGCAGGAATACGTCGACGCCATCATCGAGATGGTGCAGTGGCTGGGCTGGGACTGGCAGGCGCACTTCAACGAACAGCACACCAGCCACCTGTTCTACGCCAGCAACTACTTCGACTTCATGTACCGCGCGGCCGAGCATCTGGTGGAGCGCGGCCTGGCCTACGTGGACGAGCAGAGCGCCGAGGCCATGCGCGCCAACCGGGGCGACTTCACCACCCCCGGCACCGACAGCCCCTGGCGCAACCGCCCGGTGGCCGAGAACCTGGCCCGCCTGCGCGAGATGCGTGATGGCACCCATGCCGACGGCAGCATGGTGCTGCGCGCCAAGGTCGACATGGCCGCGCCCAACATCAACCTGCGCGACCCGGCGCTCTACCGCATCAAGCGCGCCCACCACCACAACACCGGCGACCGCTGGTGCATCTATCCGATGTACACCTATGCGCACCCGATCGAGGACGCGCTGGAGAACATCACCCACAGCATCTGCACGCTGGAGTTCGAAGACCAGCGGCCCTGGTACGACTGGCTGCTGGCACGCCTGACCGAAGGTGCGCTGATCAACACCCCCGCGCCCAAGCAGCATGAATTCGGCCGGCTCAACCTGACCTATGTGATCACCAGCAAGCGCAAGCTGAAGGCGCTGGTCGACGAAGGCCATGTCAACGGCTGGGACGACCCGCGCATGCCCACCCTGGCCGGCATGCGCCGGCGTGGCTACACCGCGGCGGCGGTGCGCAAGTTCGCCGAAGACACCGGTGCGTCCAAGACCAACATCTGGGTGGACTACAGCGTGCTCGAAGGCGCACTGCGCGCCGACCTGGAAGGCCAGGCGCCGCGGGCGATGGCGGTGATCGACCCACTGCCGCTGAAGCTGACGAACTGGGACACGCTGTTCGGCGCTGGCCATGTGGAAGCCTGCAGCGCCCCAGCCCACCCACAGCGGCCTGAGCTGGGCCAGCGCCAGTTCGGCCTGGGCCCGGTGGTGTGGATCGAGCGCGACGACTTTGCCGAGGTGCCGACGAAGGGCTTCTTCCGCTTGTTCCCTGGCAACAGGGTGCGGCTGAAGTACGGCATGGTGGTGGAATGCACGGGCTGCGAGAAAGACGCCAGCGGCCGCATCACCGCCGTGCTGGCCACCGTGGTGCCCGACACCAAGAGCGGCACGCCCGGCGCCGACGCGGTGAAGGTCAAGGGCACCATCACCTGGGTGGGCGCGCACGACGCGGTGGCCGCCACCTTCAACCTGTACGACCGGCTGTTCACCGAGGCCCAGCCCGATGCCGGCGACCGGGATTTCCGCAGCGTGCTCAACCCCCGCAGCAAGACGGTGGTGCAGGGCTTCGTGGAGCCAGCGCTGGCGGCGGTGGCGGCCGAGGCCAGCTTCCAGTTCGAGCGGCACGGCTACTTTGTGGCCGACCGGGTTGACCACACGCCGGCCGCGCCGGTATTCAACCGCAGCACCGGGTTGAAGGACAGCTGGGGCAAGTAGCGGCATGGGCATGGGCATGGGCATGCGTCGGCCATCGGATCCCAACTTTGCCGGGCCCGCGGCGGCGCGACGCATGGCGGCCTGGCGCACATGAAGCTCAAGCGCCTGTGGCAGCCGGGCACCCTGCTGTTTTGGCAGATGGTGGGCTTCAACATCCTGTCGTCGGTGTGTGGCTGGGCGCTGCGCGCGCTGCCGCTCAACACCACCGGCCTGCTGCTGATCGGCACACTGGGCCTGCTGAACTGCGCCTTCGGCATGCTGGCGATGTGGCGCTTGATGCGCGACGAGCCCGCAGCCGCCCGACCGGCCGCCGCGCAAACCACCCCGCCAGATGCCTGACCAACAGCACAGGCGGCAGCAGCTGTCTGGCAGACTGTGCCGATGACTCCCCTGTGGCCGGCCAGCGGCGCCCATCTGCTCACCCCCGATGCCACCGGCTGGCTGCCACCCACGCCGGCCTGGTGGCAACACTGGCTGCAGCGGCCCGAGCTGGCCCTGGTGGCCGACAGCTGCCCGGCCGAGCACCGCCTGCACGCCCTGCTGGCAGCTGACCCGCTGGCGCCAGTGCCCGCGCCGCTGCTGGCGGCCATCGCCGATGCCGATGTGCGCAGCAACCACCGGCTGTTTCTGGCGCTGCGTGATGGTGTGCAGGCCGCCGGCACGCTGCAGGCCTTCTATGCCGGCCTGTTCCGCCAGGGCGCCATCACCTTGCCGCCGCTGTTCATCGACCTGCTGGTGCAGGCCATGCTGGTGCACCTGCTGGGCGACGACTGCAGCGCCTGGGAGGCGCGCGCGGCCGAGCTGTTGTTCCGCCCGCAGCGCATCAGCCTGCAGGCCGGCCGCGTGTTGGCAGCCGACAGCGCCACCGTCAACCGCCTGGGCGATGGCGGCGGCTTCGGCGCACTGGGCCGGCTGCTGGCCGAGGCACAAGTGCCGCTGCGCAGCGCCGACCTGCAGGTGCTGAACGCCGACAACGCCGCCAGCTACTTCCACGACCGCAGCCATGACGGCACCGAGCGCCACCGCTTCGTGCTCGACCTGACGCACCAGGTGCCCAAGACCCTGGCCACCGGCGTGCAAGTGCCGTTGACGCTGGCGCATTCGGGCCTGGCGGCACTGGCGCGGGTGCTGCAGTGCTGGGTGGCGCACCTCACTGGCGCGCGGGTCACCATCACGCCGCTGGCGCGCATCGACGGTGCGCCCTGGCGCTGGCATGTGGGGCTGGACGCCGAGGCCAGCGCCATCCTGAACGACCTGTACCAGGACCAGCCGGTGGATGCCGACAGGCTGGCGCGCCTGATCGGGCTGTTCAGGCTGGAGTTTCAAGACCCCGCTGATGTGCAACCAGCGCTGGCCGGCGCACCGGTGTGGCTGGGCCTGGCGATGGCGCCGGACGGCCAACTGCGCCTGAAGCCGCAGAACCTGCTGCTGAACCTGCCGCTGGCACGGCGCAGCTGAGGCCGGCCGCCACTGCCGGCGCAGATCAGCCCGGTTGGCCCACCCGGAAGTCGTTCAGGCCACACACATCGCGCCCCTTCACCAGCCACAGCGGGCGATTGGCAAAGTTCACCGCCACGCCGGTCTTGCCATCCACCGGCTTCAGGCGCCGGTCGAAGTGCGACGTGGCCGGCATGTAGCGCAGCGCCACGCCGGTGCGGCGCTGGGTGCTGGTGTTGGCCGCCGCGCCGTGGATCATGTGCACATCGTGCAGGCTCATCTGGCCGGGCTGCAGTTCGATGTCGACCGCATCGGCCTCATCGAAGCAACCCTCAGCCATGCGTTGCTGCAGCGTCAGGTCCTGCCGGTCCTCATGCAGGTGCGGGTGCAGGAACTTGTCGCGGTGCGACCCGGGAATGACCCGCAGGCAGCCATTGGCGCGGGTGCTGGGGTCGAGCGCCACCCACACGGTGCAGGTGGCCAGCGGTCGGATCGGCCAGTAGTGGCCGTCCTGGTGCCAGGGTGTCTCGTAGCCTTCGCCGGCGGGCTTGCAGAACACATGGGCGCCCCACAGGATCACGTCATCGCCGATCAGGCTGGCCACCAGATCGACGATCTCCGGGTCTTGCGCCAGGTGCAGAAAATCGGCCACGCCGCGCACACCTTCGCCGTTGTCGGCGCCGTTGCCAACGCGTTCCACATGGGCCGACACCAGCTTTTCAGGCCGCACACCGGGGTTGCGGCGCAGCAGTTCATCCAGCGCCGCGCGCATGGTCGCCACACGGGATTCCGGCAAGCGCCATTGCGGCACCACCCAACCATCGCGCTGGTAGCGGCTGATCTCATCGGGCTGCAGGCTGGGCATGCGGTGTCTCCGGAACTGATGTTGATGGCGTGATTGTGGCGGGCTGTTGTGGGCTCTGAGCTGTCTTTGGTGGCGATGAACAGCCGGCGTTCAATGTTTGGCGCGAGGCCGAGGACGACGGTTGACTGGCTGACTCCATGTCCCCCGCCACCGCACACCGGCTTCGCCGGCGCACAGTGGCTCCTCCTTTACTTACGTCAGCCAGTCACCCGCCGTCCTCGCCCTGGACACATAGGTGGCCTGCGAAGGCCAAAGACCCGAGCGCCACGGTGGTACTTGAGCGTCGGGCAGGGCGGGCCTGTCCTGCGCAAGTAGAG
>JARXAJ010000304.1 GCA_029865965.1 Aquabacterium sp. | reverse complement strand
TGGACTGCGTGTCCGTGCTGGCGCTGACGGTCGACGACGCCGCCACCGTGCTGGCGGTGCTGGAAGGCGCCGACGAAGCCGACGACTACAGCCACTTCCAGCCCGGGCCGGCTGCGCTGCCGGCGCGGCTGCGGGTGGGCGTGCCGCGCACCCCGGTGCTGGACGCCGACCAGGGCTACACCGCCGCCTGGCAGCAGGCATTGCAGCAGTTGCAGGCCCTGGGCGTCCAGGTGGTCGAACTGGATTTCGAGCCCCTGCACCAGGTGGCACGCCTGCTCTACAGCGGTCCCTGGGTGGCCGAACGCCATGCCGTGGTGCAGCCGCTGCTGGACAGCCAGCCCGGCACGCTGGACCCAACCGTGGCCGCCGTCATCGGCGCGGCCCACAACTACAGCGCCACCGACACCTTCCGCGCCCAATACAGCCTGCGCCACCACCAAGCCCAGTCGGACCACCTGTGGGCCCAGGTGGATGTGCTGCTGGTGCCCACCGCACCGCGCCACCCCAGCTTCGACGATGTGCGCGCCGACCCGGTGGGCGCCAACGCGCTGCTGGGCACGTACACCAACTTCGTCAACCTGCTGGGCTGGTGCGCCCTGGCGCTGCCGTCGGGCACCACCGCAGGCGGCCTGCCGTTTGGCGTGACCTTCATCGCCGCGGCCCAGCAAGATGCTGCACTGGCCGCGCTGGGCCGGCGCTGGCAGGCCCAGGCTGCCCAGCCGCTGGGCGCCACCGGGCGGGCCTGGGCCACGCCACCCCCGCCACTGTGCTGGCCCGCCACCCAGCCCACACTGCCGCTGGCGGTGGTGGGCGCCCACCTCAGCGGCCTGCCGCTGAATTGGCAGTTGACCGAACGCGGCGCCACGCTGCGCTGCGCCACCCACACCGCGCCCAACTACAAGCTCTATGAGCTGCCCGGCACACAGCCGCGCAAGCCCGGCTTGTTGCGCTGCACCGATGGCGGCCAGGCCGTGGCCGTGGAGGTCTGGGACATGCCCATCGACCAAGTCGGCAGCTTTCTTGCACTGATCCCGCAACCGCTGGGCCTGGGCACGCTGACCCTGGCCGACGGCAGCGCCGTGCACGGCTTCCTGTGTGAACCCGTGGCGCTGCAGGGCGCCCTCGACATCAGCCACACCGGCGGCTGGCGTGCCCACCTCGCCGCCTCCTGATCCACCCCCACCGACCCCACCACCGCCATGCAACGACGCCAATTCCTCTCCCGCACCGCCGCCGGCCCGCTGGCCGGGTCGCTGGCCGCCGGCCTGCCGCTGGCCGCCGCCGCCCAGGCCCGGCCCAAGGACGTGCTGGTGGTGGCCAATGAGTTCGGCCCCAACTCGCTGGACATCCACACCGTGGGTGCCAACCGGCCCAGCTACGGCGTCAGCTGGATCTGCTACGACCGGTTGATGACCTACGGCAGGAAGAAGCTGCCCGACGGCCGCGTGGTCTATGACCGTGACAAGCTCGAGCCAGAACTGGCCGAAAGCTGGCAGATTGCACCCGACGGCAACTCGGTCACCTTCAAGCTGCGCAAGAACGCGAAGTTCCACGACGGCACGCCGGTGACCGCCAAGGACGTGAAGTGGAGCTTCGACCGCGCCATCGCCGTGGGCGGCTTCCCCACCTTCCAGATGGCTGCGGGCTCGCTGGAAAAGCCCGAGCAGTTCGAGGTGGTCGACGACCACACCTTCCGTGTCAAGTTCGTCCGGCGCGACAAGCTGACCATGCCCGACATGGCGGTGCCGGTGCCCTGCATCTTCAACAGCGAGCTGGTGAAGAAGAACACCACGCCGCAAGACCCCTGGGGCCTGCTGTGGACACGCAACAACGTGGCGGGCGGTGGCGCCTACAAGGTCGAGAGCTGGCGCTCCGGGCAAGAGATCGTCTACGTGCGCAATGACGACTGGAAATGCGGCCCGACCCCCAAGCTGCGCCGCATCGTGCAGCGTGACGTACCCAACGCCGGCAACCGCCGTGCACTGCTGCTCAAAGGCGACATCGACATCACCTTCGACCTGCCGCCGAAAGACTTCAGCGAGCTGGCCACCGAGGGTGCGGCAGTCAAGGTCACGTCGATGCCGATCGAGAACGCCATGTTCTACCTGGGCATGAACGTCAACAAGCCGCCGTTCGACAACCCCAAGGTGCGCCAGGCCGTGGCCTGGGCCCTGCCCTACGACAAGATGTTCGACAACGCCATCTACAAGCGGGCGAACAAGCTGTGGGGCGCGGCCGGGCCGGTCAAGACCATCGCCTGGCCGCAGCCCACCCAGTACAACACCGACCTCGCCAAGGCCAAGGCCTTGATGGCCGAGGCCGGCCTGGCCGGCGGGCTGGAGACCACGCTCAGCTTCGACCTGGGCGGCGCCACCGTGGGCGAGCCGATGGCCGTGCTGGTGCAGGAGGCCCTGGGCGCCATCGGCATCAAGACGCAGATCAACAAGATCCCCGGCGCCACCTGGCGCGCCGCGCTGCTGAAGAAGGACATGCCGATGATCATCAACCGCTTCGGCGGTTGGCTGGACTACCCGGAGTACTTCTTCTTCTGGTGCTACCACGGGCAGAACGCGGTGTTCAACACCATGGGCTACCAGAACCCCAAGCTCGACAAGATGATCACCAACGCCCGCTTCGCCGAGAGCAAGCCGATCTACGACAGCACGGTGCGGGAAATGATCCAGCTGGCGTACGACGAGGTGCCGCGCATCCCGCTCATGCAGCCCACCATGGACGTGGCGATGCAGAAGGACGTGCAGGGCTACCAGTACTGGTTCCACCTGCAGCCGGACTACCGCCAGCTGTTCAAGGCATGACAGCCGCCGGCACCACCATGGACCACACCGCCTACATCGACGCTGCAGCGGCTACGCTGGGGCTGCAGATCACCGCCGAGCAACGGCCAGGCGTCACCCGCTACTTTGCTCTGGCGGCCGACATGGCGGCGGTGGTCAACGGCCTGCCGCTGACGCCGGCCGACGAGGCGGGCAACGTGTTCAAGCCGGTCAGCCCCGATCTGGGCGAAGGCGCAGCATGAGGGTGCACCCATGACTGCGACAGCCGTGTCGGCGGCAGTCCGTGCCGGGACTCACAGCGCGCGCGCCATGGTGCAGACCAGCCTGGCCACCATCGCCGCCACCGACGGCCGCATCAACGCCTTCACCGCCGTGCTGGAAGAGCGGGCCCTGAAGCGCGCCGACGCCGTCGACGCCAGCCCGCGCCGCGCCCGCATGCGCCTGGCGGGCGTGCCGTTTGCGGTGAAGAACCTGTTCGACGTGGCCGGCATCACCACGCTGGCGGGGTCGAAGATCGAGGCTACGAAGCCGCCCGCGCGGCGCGACGCAGTGCTGCTGCGCCGGCTGGAAGCCGAAGGCGCGGTGCTGGTGGGCGCGCTGAACATGGATGAGTACGCCTACGGCTTCACCACCGAGAACAGCCACGTCGGCGCCTGCCACAACCCGCACGACCTGGCACGCATCAGCGGCGGCTCGTCGGGCGGGTCGGCGGCAGCGGTGGCCGCCGGCCAGGTGCCGCTGACGCTGGGGTCCGACACCAACGGCAGCATCCGCGTGCCGGCGTCGCTGTGCGGCACTTATGGCCTGAAGCCCACCTACGGCCGCCTGCCACGCACCGGCAGCTACCCCTTCGTGGCCAGCCTGGACCACCTGGGCCCGTTCGCCCGCAGCGTGGCCGACCTGGCCCTGTGCTATGACGTGCTGCAGGGCCCCGACCCCGACGACCCGGCCTGCGCCCAGCGCAGCATCGAGACCACCGCCGACCACCTGGTCCGTGGTGCCGGCGGCCTGCGCATCGCGGTGCTGGGTGGCTGGTTCCGCGAGATGGCCCACGCCGAGGCACTGACTGCGGTCGACCGCGTGGCCGAGGCCCTGGGCACGACCCGCCTGGTGGAACTGCCCGAGGTGCAGCGCGCCCGCGCCGCCGCCTTCCTGATCACCTGCGCCGAGGGCAGCGCACTGCACCTGAGCGACCTGCGCCAGCGCCCGCAGGATTTCGACCCCCACACGCGGGAGCGCTTCCTGGCCAATGCGCTGGTCCCGGCAGCCTGGCCCTTGCAGGCCCAGCGGGTGCGGCACTGGTTTGCACGCCAGGTGGCCAAGGCCTTCCAGAACGTGGATGTGCTGATCGCCCCGGCCACGCCATGCACCGCACCGGCCATCGGCACCGAATGGCTCGAGATCGCCGGCAAGCGCCTGCCCGCCCGCGCCAGCATGGGCCTGCTGACCCAGCCGATCAGCTGCATCGGCCTGCCCGTGGCCACGGTGCCGCTGTGGGGCTGCAACCCGGCTGCACCGCACCTGCCCATCGGCGTGCAACTCATTGCCGCGCCGTGGCGCGAAGACCTGTGCCTGCGCGTGGCTGCCACGCTGGAAGCGCAGGGCATCTGCAGCGCCCCGATTGCTGACATCACATGAACCCACCCGACATCAACCTGCCCGACGTGCACGCCGAAGTGACCGCTGTGTTCGCACGCTATGAACATGCGCTGGTCAACAACCTGATCGACGAGCTCGATGCGCTGTTCTGGCCCAGCCCCCACACCGTGCGCTACGGCGCCGGCGAGAACCTGCATGGCATCGACGCGATCCGCGCCTTCCGGGCCGCACGGCCGGCGGTGGGCCTGGCCCGCCAATTGCACGACACGGTGATCACCACCCATGGCCGCGACATGGCCACCGCGATGACCCTCTTCCGCCGCGCAGGCAGCACCAAGCTGGGCCGCCAAAGCCAGACCTGGGTGCGCATGCCCGACGGCTGGCAGGTGGTGGCGGCACATGTGTCGGTGATTGACCCGCCGGCCGAACTGCCAACCTGAAGCACCCGCCTTTCCTCCCGCCATCCACCACATCATCCCAACAGGAGAATTCCCATGTCCCATGACCCCAAGAACCTGGCCGCCGACCTGCTGCGCCGCCGCCTGCTGGCCGGCAGTGCGCTGGCCGGCGCATCCCTGGCCCTGCCGGGTGCGCTGCGCGGCGCCTGGGCGCAGTCGCCCATCACCGTGGGCATCATCTACGTCGGCCCGCGTGACGACTTCGGCTACAACCAGGCCCATGCCGAGGCCGCCGCCCAGCTCAAGAAAGTGGCCGGCGTGAAGGTGGTCGAGGAAGAGAACGTGCCCGAGACCCAGGCCGTGCAGAAGAGCATGCAGGGCATGATCAGCCAGGACGGCGCGGCCCTGCTGTTCCCCACCAGCTTCGGCTACTTCGACCCGCACATGCTGGCCGTGGCGGCCAAGAACGACAAGGTGCGCTTCGCCCATTGCGGCGGCATGTGGACCCAGGGCAAGCACCCGGCCAACACCGGCAGCTTCTTCGGCTACATCGACGAGGCCCAGTACCTCAACGGCGTGATCGCCGGCCACATGAGCAAGAGCAAGAAGCTCGGCTTCATCGCGGCCAAGCCCATCCCCCAGGTGCTGCGCAACATCAATGCCTTCACCATGGGCGCCCGCTCGGTCGACCCCAAGATCACCACCAACGCCATCTTCACCGGCGACTGGAGCATGCCGGTGAAAGAGGCCGAGGCCACCAACAGCCTGAGCGACCAGGGCATCGATGTGTTCACCATGCATGTGGACAGCCCCAAGGTGATCGTCGAGACGGCCGCCAAGCGCGGCAAGATGGTCTGCGGCTACCACGCCAGCCAAGCCAAGCTGGCACCCAACGCCTATCTGACGGGGGCGGAGTGGAACTGGATGACGGCCTACACCCGCATCCTGGACGCCGCCCGCACCGGCAAGCCGCACCCCAACTTCGTGCGCGGCGGGCTGAAGGAAGGCTTCGTCAAGAGCTCGCCCTATGGCGCCATGGTGCCCGAGGGCGCCCGCAAGAACGCCGAGGACATCCGCGCCAGGATGATCGCCGGAACCTTCGACATCTTTGCCGGTGAACTGAATGACAACACCGGCAAGGTGGTGATCGCCAAGGGCAAGGCCTTCAAGCAGACCGACCTGGAGCTCGAAGGCATGAACTATCTCGTGGAAGGCGTGATCGGCAAGGCCTAACCGAACCCCGCCACACGAACCTGCCCATGAAGACATCCGCCCTGGAATCGCTGGCCCTGCCCCTGCTGGCCCTGGCAGGGGGGTTGGGCTTGTTCGGGCTGTTCATCTGGTTCGACGGGCACGACCCGGTGCAGGCCTGGGGCCTGCTGTTCCGCGGGGCCTTCGGTGATGCCTTCTCGTTGCAGAACACGCTGCAGCGCGCCGCGCCGCTGATGCTGACTGCCCTGTGCGTGGCCATTCCGGCGCGTGCCGGGCTGACGGTGATCGGCGGCGAGGGCGCGCTGGTGCTGGGCGGGCTGGCCTGCGCCAGCCTGCCCTATGCCATCACCATGCCTGCGGGCGCCGCCGGCACGCTGATGCTGCTGCTGGCGGCCGCAGCGGCCGGCGCGGCCTGGATCGCGCTGGCCGGCTGGCTGCGCCAGTGGCGCGGCGTCAACGAGACCATCAGCAGCCTGCTGCTGGGCTACATCGCCATCGCGCTGTTCAAGCACATCGTCGAAGGTCCGATGCGTGACCCGGCCAGCCTGAACAAGCCGTCCACCCTGCCGCTGGACGAGAGCCTGCGCATCGGCAGCATGGCCGGCTGGGATGTGCACTGGGGCCTGGCGTGGGGCGTCGCCCTGTGCATCGTGGCCGGCCTGTGGCTGCTGGCCACCATCCATGGTTTTGCCACCCGGGTGGTGGGCGGCAACCCGCGTGCGGCACAACTGGTCGGCCTGCCGGCATCGCGCCTGATTATCACCGCCTGCGCGCTGGGCGGTGCCTGCGCCGGCCTGGCCGGCGGCATCGAGGTGGCGGCGGTGCACACAGCGGCGAACGCCTCGTTGATCGTGGGCCTGGGCTACACCGGCATCCTGGTGAGCTTCGTGGCACGGCATCAGCCTTTCGCCATCGTGCCGGTGGCCATCCTGTTCGGCGGCTTCCTGGCTGCGGGCAGCCTGCTGCAGCGGCGCATGGGCCTGCCCGATGCCAGCGTGCAGGTGCTGATGGGCTTCTGCTTCGTCTTCATCCTGGCCAGTGAAGCGCTGCGCGGGCGGCTGGGTGAACTGTTCAACATCCGCCGGCCGGTACCGGCGGCGGCGGGGGCCAGCGCATGACCGGCATGGCCTGGCTCGATGTGCTGGTGGCGGTGCTGGGCGGCGCCATCCGGGTGGGCACGCCTTTCCTGTTCGTCAGCCTGGGTGAATGCCTGACCGAGAAGGCCGGCCGCATCAACCTGGGGCTGGAAGGCGTGCTGGTGTTTTCGGCCATGGCCGGCTTCGGCGCCAGCCACCTCACCGGCCACTGGTGGCTGGGCGTGCTGGCAGCGGGCTGCAGCGGTGCGCTGATCGCCCTGCTGCATGGCGCGGTCAGCAGCCTGCCGCGCGTCAATGACATCGCCGCCGGCATCGCCATCATGCTGCTGGGCGGCGGCCTGGCCTTCTATCTGGGCAAGCCGCTGATCCAGCCGCAGGCCCAACAGATCCCGGCCATCCCGCTGGGCGCCTGGCTGGGGGCCGCGCCGCAGGGCGCCGTGGGCTCGGCGCTGGCCATCAATGCGCTGTTTCCCATCGGCGTGGTGCTGGCACTGGCCCTGGCCTGGGCGTTCAAGAACACCGGCTGGGGGCTGACGGTGCGCATGGTGGGCGATTCGGCCGACGCGGCGCGGGCGCAGGGCACGTCGGTCATCGGCGTGCGCATCGCCGCCACGACGGGGGGGGGGTTCATCGCCGGGCTGGGCGGGGCGTCGCTGTCGCTGTACTTCCCGGGCAGCTGGAACGAGGCGCTGTCCAGTGGGCAAGGGCTGATCGCGGTGGCCTTGGTGATCTTTGCGCGCTGGCACCCGGTGCGCTGCCTGTGGGCTGCCCTGCTGTTCGGCGGTGCGGGCGCGCTGGGCCCGGCATTGCAGTCGGTGGGCGTCACCGGCTACTACCACCTGTTCAACGCCGTGCCCTATGTGCTGACGCTGGCCATCCTGGTGTGGGCCTGCTCGCCACGCCGCAGCCTGCAGGGTGCGCCGGCCGAACTCGGCGTGAGCCATTGATTTCAGAGGAGACGAGATGACCGGACTGGGTGGCTTGAACAAATCGCCGAGCGGCGTGGTGGTGGGGCTGGTGCAGCTGCAGCTGCCGCTGGTGGAGACACCGGCGCAACTGCGTGCGCAGGCCGAGCGCATCGTGTGGATGGTGGGCAAGGCGCGGCGCAACCAGGGCACGATGGACCTGGTGGTGTTCCCCGAGTACGCGCTGCACGGCCTGTCGATGCGCACCGACCGTGACCTGATGGTGACCATGGACGGCCCCGAGGTGGCGATGTTCAAGGCCGCCTGCGTGGAGCACCGCATCTGGGGCTGCTTCTCCATCATGGAGCACAACCCGAACGGCAACCCCTACAACACCGGCCTGATCATCGACGACCAGGGCCAGGTCAAGCTGTACTACCGCAAGCTGCACCCCTGGGTGCCGGTCGAGCCCTGGGAGCCCGGCAACATGGGCGTGCCGGTGTGCGACGGCCCCAACGGCAGCAAGCTGGGCCTGATCATCTGCCACGACGGCATGTTCCCCGAGATGGCGCGCGAGGCTGCCTACAAGGGCGCCGAGATCATCCTGCGCACAGCCGGCTACACCGCGCCGATCCGCCATGCGTGGAAGATCACCAACCAGGCCAACGCCTTCCAGAACCTGGCGCAGACGGCCAGCGTGTGCATGTGCGGCAGCGACGGCAGCTTCGACAGCATGGGTGAAGGCATGTTCTGCCACTTCGACGGCACGGTGCTGGCCGAAGGGGGTGGCCGGGTCGACGAGATCATCACCGCCGAGCTGCGGCCCGACCTGGTGCGGGAGGCCCGCGCCGTGTGGGGCGTCGAGAACAACCCATACCAGCTCTACCACCGCGGCTATGTGGCGGTGCAGGGCGGCGCGCAGGACTGCCCCTACACCTTCATGCAGGACATGGTGGCGGGCCGCTACAAGCTGCCCTGGGACGCCAGCATCCAGGTGCGCGACGGCAGCCCCTGTGGCTTCGAGCCGCCTTCGCGCCGCTACTTCGGGCCCGAACCCAACCCGATGGAATAGCGTCCATGCCCCACATCGCCTCCACCCCCTACCCCTGGCCATATGACGGCGCGCTGCGCGCCGACAACACCGCGCTGGTGGTCATCGACATGCAGACCGACTTCTGCGGCGTCGGTGGCTATGTCGACACCATGGGCTACGACCTGTCGCTGACCCGCGCGCCGATCGGCCCCATCAGCCGGCTGCTGGCCGCCTTCCGCGCCAAGGGCGCACCGGTGATCCACACCCGCGAAGGCCACCGCCCCGACCTGAGCGACCTGCCGGCCAACAAGCGCTGGCGCAGCCAGCGCATCGGTGCGGGCATCGGCGACGCCGGCCCCTGCGGCCGCATCCTGGTGCGCGGCGAACCGGGCTGGCAGATCATCCCCGAGCTGGCCCCGCTGCCTGGCGAGGTGGTGATCGACAAGCCCGGCAAGGGCAGCTTCTGCGCGACCGATCTCGAACTCATCCTGCACACCCGGGGCATCCGCAACCTGGTGCTCACCGGCATCACCACCGACGTGTGCGTGCACACCACCATGCGCGAGGCCAACGACCGCGGGTTTGAATGCGTGATCGTCGAAGACGCCACCGGCGCCACCGACCTGGGCAACCACCAGGCCGCGCTGAAGATGGTGACGATGCAGGGCGGCGTGTTCGGCGCGGTCAGCAACGCTGCGGCCATCGTCGAAGCGATGCAAGCCTTGTGAAGGACCCGGCATGACCGCCCTGTCGCTGGAAACCATCAAGCTCACCAAGCGCTTTGGCGCCTTCACCGCGCTGGATGCGGTGTCGCTGAGCGTGCGGCCCGGCACGGTGCATGCGCTGCTGGGCGAGAACGGCGCTGGCAAGAGCACGCTGGTGAAGTGCATCGTCGGCTACCAGCGGCCCGACGACGGCGCGGTGCTGCTCGACGGGCGCGAACACGACATCCACGCCCCCACGGTGGCGCGGGCGTTGGGCATCGGCATGGTCTACCAGCACTTCACCGTGGTGCCGGGCATGACGGTGGCCGAGAACCTGCTGATCGCCCGGGGCGCGCTGCCCGCCGTCATCCACTGGACCTCGGTGCGTGCCGAGCTGCAGGCCTTCATGGCCACCGCGCCGTTCCAGCTGGATCTGGACGCCACGCCGCAGCAGCTGTCGGCCGGTGAAAAGCAGAAGCTCGAAATCCTCAAGCAGCTGTTCCTCAAACCCCGCCTGCTGATCCTGGACGAGCCCACCAGCGTGCTCACCCCGCAAGAGGCCGACGAAGTGCTGGGCGCCCTGCGCGAGCGCGCCCATGCTGGCGACTGCAGCGTGGTGATGATCACCCATAAATTCCGCGAGGTGATGGCCTTTGCCGACGACGTGACGGTGCTGCGCCGGGGCAAGCTGGTCGACAGCCGCGCCGTGGCCGGCACCCAGCCGGCCGAGCTGGCCGCCAGCATGGTGGGCGACGATGCCGGCGCGCGCAGCGAGGCCGCTGGCGCCGCCACGCTGGAGCGCAGCGCCCAGC
>JARXAJ010000217.1 GCA_029865965.1 Aquabacterium sp. | reverse complement strand
CAGGTCGTTGGTGCCCGTCAGCGTGACCGACACGCCGGCGATGCCGCTGTCGCCCGTGCGCAGGCCGTCGTTGTTGGCGTCGAAGAAGACATTGCCGGCGATGCTGCCGAGCCGCACTTCACCGAAGTTGTTCTCGGTGCTCGACTGGCCCTGGCCGACGGTGACCCGGATCTCGTCATTGGCGGTGACCGTTGCACCATTGCTGCCGGCGCTGTCCTTGCCGTCTGCGAAACCCGCCGGTTGGGTCTCGCGCACGGTGTAGGTGCCCGGGCGCAGGTCGGCGAAGCTGTAGCTGCCGTCGGCGCCGGTGGTGGCCGTGCGCGTGACGGTCTGGCCCAGGTCGTTGGTGCCCGTCAGGGTGACGGTGGCGCCGCTGATGGGCGTGTCGCCGGTGCGCAGGCCGTCGTTGTTGCTGTCCTCAAAAACGAAGCCGGAGACGACCGCCGGGCGGATCTCACCGAAGTTGTTCTCGATGCTGGCCTGGCCAGACCGCAGGACGATGCCGGTGATGGTGTCGTTGGCGGCGGCTGAGCCGGTGCTGACGCCGCCAATCGTGCCGGCGGTGTCGCGGCCGTCCAGGAAGGCGGCGGGCTGGGACTCTGCGACGGCGTAAGTGCCCGGGCGCAGGTTGGCGAAGACGTAGGCGCCGGTGGCGTCGGTCTGGACCGTGGTGTTGACGGCCGCGCCCAGGTCGTTGGTGCCCGTCAGCGTGACCGACACGCCCGCGATGCCGCTGTCGCCCGTGCGCAGGCCGTCGTTGTTGGCGTCGAAGAAGACATTGCCGGCGATGCTGCCGAGCCGGACTTCACCGAAGTTGTTCTCGGTGCTGGACTGGCCCTGGCCGACCGTGACCCGGATCTCGTCATTGGCGGTGACCGCTGCACCGTTGCTGCCGGCGGTGTCCCTGCCGTCTGCGAAGCCTGCCGGCTGGGTCTCCCGCACGGTGTAGCTGCCCGGGCGCAGGTCGGCGAAGCTGTAGCTGCCGTCGGTGCCGGTGGTGGCCGTGCGCGTGACGGTCTGGCCCAGGTCGTTGGTGCCCGTCAGGGTGACGGTGGCGCCGCTGATGGGCGTGTCGCCAGCGCGCAGGCCGTCGTTGTTGCTGTCCTCATAGACGAAGCCGGAAACGACTGCCGGGCGGATCTCACCGAAGTTGTTGTTCTGGCTGTTCGCGCCCGCGACCAGGACGATGCCGCTGAGCGTGTCGTTGGCCGCCGTGCCGCCGGCCGTGCCAATCGTGTCCTTGCCGTCGAGGAAGCCGTCGGGCTGGGCCTGCGTCACCGCGTAAGTGCCCGGGCGCAGGCCGGTGAACGCGTAGAAGCCGGCCGCGTTGGTGATCGCCGTGGCCGTCACCGACTGGCCCAGGTCGTTCGTGCCGGTGAGCGTGATGCGCACGCCGGCAATCGCAGGCTCGCTGTTGCGCACGCCGTCGTTGCCCACGTCTTCGTAGACGAAGCCGCTGATTTGCGCATTGGGCCTCTGAACCAGGCCGGCATCGATGGTCTGGTTCGATTCACGGTCAGCCAGCCTGATCAGGTCGCTGAAGCCATTGAGCGCATTCACGTCACTGTCGTTGCTGTCGGTCGCGCCAGCCGCAGTGCTGTCCTTGACCGTGAACTCAAAGGTGGGCGCGATGAACCTGACCTGGTAATCACCGGCACGCAGACCGGCAAACTGGTAGTAGCCGTTTTCGACGGCAGCGGTGCCGAAGTCATCACCGGTCACGGTGCTGGCGATCTTCACGCCATTGGCGTCGTACAGCTCGACGATCACGCTGTTGATGCCAGATTCACCGGCATCTTGGATGCCATCAGCGTCACTGTCGAGCCAGACAAAGTTGCCAATCTTGGCGCTTTGCAACTGAACGATCAGCGGCTGGATGTTGCCGTCGGGATCAATCAAGGCGCTGAAGAAGGCATCTACGGGCAATTGGCCTTGACCCGATGCAATGGCAGCTTGTGCCGAAGAAACAATCTGGTTGGCATCTGACACGGAAACAACTTGACGCGCGTTGTCGGTCAAGAAGCCGTTCGTCACTTGCGGAGCCAACTGCGCATCTGAATAACCAAGAATCTTCCAGATTGCGTATTGCACCTCGCCATAGCTGTATTGCCCGGCAAACTTGGCGTCAGATGTGTACCTTTGCGCCAGCAACCAATTGATCTGATCAACTGCTGCCTGCGTCAGGTTGGGAGATGTCGCACCGTCGGCGACGCCAGCGCCAGACCAGCCAAGCACGTTGCTGCCAGAAGAACCGGTGGCGGTATAACTTGTGGGCGACACCCGAATCAGGGCGAACGGATTCAGGCAATAAGCGTCGTAAAGCCCGTTGGGCACATTCGGGTCTGTGCTGCCGCTGACTGTCAGATCAAAGAAGCTGGCGTCGAGTTGGTCGGGCTGCTGTCCGAAAGCGGTACCGGCGACATTGACGGCAGATGATGAGACGCGAATGGTGAAAGTGCGATTGATGAACATGTGATGCAAAAAATTGGATTGGCCGCCGTACCGACAGCGTTGGGTGGGGAATTCCTAAGCCGCAAGAACGCTGCTTCGGCGTCAAGAGCCTGAGGCCCTTGAGGCCCTTGAGACCCTTGAGACCCTTGAGGCGGCTGCAAGGCAGCGCCAGCCAATTGCTGCAGGTGCGCCCGGTATGGCGTCCACAGCGACAGACTCGGCCTCAGAAATCACTTCTTGTTGCGAGCGATCAGCACCAAGCCCGCGATGGCCAGGCCCACAAGCGCCAGCGAGCCGGGCTCTGGCACGGCAAAAGCCCCCATGGCGAAGGCCGACCCGGTGGTCGCAACGAACACAGTGGCCAGGCCACCGACAAACTTGCTGGTTGATTTCATACCGGCTCCAATGAAGAGTTGAAGGGCCAGAGACGACCGGCCCCCTTGTTGCACGACGTTCGCCGCATGACGCGAAACGCCGTTCGTATTTGCAGTTTTTATCATTTAATGCGCTGAGTGCGGCACCCGAATGACCGATCAAACACTTGCAGGCAGCCCGCGTGCCAGCCACCCGCACAGTGTCAAGCGCCCCGACAAGCTTCTGTCAGGGCTTCGGTTCACCACACACGTCGCAGCCACCAGAGACCACAGGAAAGATGGCAATCGCCGATCTTTTGCCAGCGCTACCAACAACTTGGAAGCGACTGAACAAATTCTTGAGGTCTGCGGGTGGGACTTATTTGATAAAAACGAACATGCGCGGCGAGTGTCGGCCAAGAAAGATGGGCGTGCCTGTGCACGCCGCCTACCGGCGTGGCATTGATCACGGCCAGCTGCAAAAACCGAGCGGCGGCCGGGCGGCCGCCTGGCGTCAGGCGAACGGGCTGAAGCCCCGCAGCGCGGGGTTGTCGTCGCCGGGCGCGTCGCCCAGCAAGTTCAATTCGGCCAGCGGGCTGGGGCGCCGGTGGTCGCGCCGGGCAGCCAGCTTGTCGCGGGCGGCCGGCGGCAGGTCGGTCATGTTGATCACATGCCTGTCGACAAGCACATCGATCAGGTCTTCCAGCACCCGGATGAAATCGGCGTCCAGTTGCTCGAAGCCGTCAGCCTGCTGTGCCAGAAAGGACAGCACCTGCGCATCGTTGTCGGCCAGCCACTCGGTGGCACCGCCTTCAGCCTGGCGGTGCAAGCTGAGCAGGGCTCCCTGGGCGTCGCGGCGTACGAATGGCATGCCTGCCACTCTAGGCCCGGGCCCGGGCGCTGCATTGGCCCAAAAGCCGGGGCCTGGCGGCCCAGTTCCGCCGACTGTGTGCCGCAGCAGACCACGGGGCTTCTAGAATCCGGGGATGTCACCGCGATGGTCCACCTGCTCCACCACCTGCTGGGCCGCTGCCACGCAGCGGCAGACCACCCGCAACCGAATTTCGCGCTCGCCCGCCTGAGCGTCCATTCCCAGGGCCGTGCCCTGGCCCGCCTGCCGGGCGCCCCGCCGCCCCGCCCCACCGTGCCGACAGACGTGCACCCTCTGCGCGAATTGACCCCATGACCGACCCCAAGACCCCTGCATCTGCCACCGGTGCCCCAGCCAGCGACTACCGCGCCACCCTGAACCTGCCCGACACCCCGTTCCCAATGCGGGGCGACCTGCCCAAGCGCGAGCCGGGCTGGGTCAAGCAGTGGGAAGACGAAGGCCTGTACCGCCAGTTGCGTGAAGCCCGCGCCGGCGCGCCGCTGTTCATCCTGCATGACGGCCCGCCCTATGCCAATGGCCAGATCCACATGGGCCATGCCGTCAACAAGGTGTTGAAGGACATGATCGTCAAGGCCCGGCAACTGGCGGGTTTCGACGCCCAATATGTGCCGGGGTGGGATTGCCACGGGTTGCCGATTGAAAATGCCATCGAGAAAAAGCACGGCCGCCAGCTCAGCCGCGATGACATGCAGGCCAAGAGCCGCGCTTACGCCACTGAGCAAATCGCCCTGCAGAAAGCCGATTTCCAGCGCCTGGGTGTGCTGGGTGATTGGGGCCGGCCTTACCGCACCATGGATTTCGCCAATGAAGCCGGCGAGATCCGCGCCTTCAAGCGGGTGATTGAACGAGGGTTTGTCTACCGCGGCCTGAAACCGGTGTATTGGTGTTTTGACTGCGGCAGTTCACTGGCCGAGTTCGAGATCGAATATGCCGACAAGAAAAGCCAGACCCTGGATGTCGCATTCGAATGCGCCGAGCCAGAGAAACTGGCAGCAGCCTTCGGCCTCGACAAACTCGCCAAACCCGCCCACGCGGTGATCTGGACGACCACCGCCTGGACCATCCCGGCCAACCAGGCGCTGAACCTGAACCCGGCGCTGGACTACGCGCTCGTCGACACCGAGCGCGGCTTGCTGATTCTGGCGGCCACGCTGGTTGAATCCTGCCTGCTACGGTATGGCATCGCCGGCACGGTGCTGGCCACCACGCTGGGCAAACAGCTGGGCGGCATCCAGTTCCGCCACCCGCTCAGCCAGGTGCATCCGGGCTACGACCGGCTCAGCCCGGTCTACCTGGCCGACTACGCCACGGCCGATGACGGCACCGGCCTGGTCCACAGCTCACCGGCCTATGGCGTGGACGACTTCAACAGCTGCACCGCCCACGGCATGCAGATCGACGACATCCTGAACCCGGTGCAGGGCAACGGCAGCTATGCGGCCGACTTTCCGCTGTTCGGTGGGCAGAACATCTGGAAGGCCGTGCCGGTGATCATCGAGGCGCTGCGCGATGCCGGCCGCCTGATGGCGACCGAGACCATCACCCACAGCTACCCGCATTGCTGGCGCCACAAGACACCGGTGATCTACCGTGCCGCAGCGCAGTGGTTCGTGCGCATGGACGAAGCAACTGTGTCCACTGCGGGCGTGTTCACCAAGGACAAGGCGCCGCAAACCCTGCGCCAGATGGCGCTGGCCGCCATCGAGCAGACCAGCTTCTACCCGCAGAACGGCCAGGCCCGGCTGCGCGACATGATCGCCAACCGGCCCGACTGGTGCATCAGCCGCCAGCGCAGCTGGGGCGTGCCGGTGCCCTTCTTCCTGCACAAGGACACCGGTGAGCTGCACCCGCGCACCATGGACATCCTGGACCAGGCGGCTGACATCGTGCAGCAAGGCGGCATCGAGGCCTGGAGCCGGGTGACGACAGAAGAAATCCTTGGCGCAGCCGACGCGCCGCACTACACCAAGAGCAGCGACATCCTGGAGGTGTGGTTCGACTCCGGCAGCACCTTCATGCATGTGCTGCGCGGCACCCATGCCAACAACGCCTTGGGCGATGTGCGCAGCCCGGGCCACCATGACACCGGCCCCGAGGCCGACCTGTACCTGGAAGGCCATGACCAGCACCGCGGATGGTTCCACAGCAGCCTGCTGCTGAGCAGCGCCATCCACGGCCATGCGCCCTACCGCGGTTTGCTCACCCACGGCTTCACCGTGGACAGCCAGGGCCGCAAGATGAGCAAGAGCCTGAACAACGGCATCGAGCCGCAGGTCATCAACCAGAAGCTGGGCGCCGAGATCATCCGGCTGTGGGTGGCCGCCAGCGACTATTCCGGCGACATCGCGGGTGACGACAAGATCCTGGCGCGGGTGGTCGACGGCTACCGCCGCATCCGCAACACGCTGCGCTTCCTGCTGGCCAATGTGAGCGACTTCGACGTGGCCACCGACAGCGTGGGGCCCGACGATCTGCTGGATGTCGACCGCTTCGCCCTGGCCCGCGCCAGCCAGTTGCAGGACGAGATCCTGGCGCACTTCCAGGTCTATGAATTCCACCCGGTGGTGGCCAAGCTGCAGGTGTATTGCAGCGAGGACCTGGGCGCGTTCTACCTGGATGTGCTGAAAGACCGGCTCTACACCACCGCGCCCAAGAGCCTGGCGCGGCGCAGCGCGCAGACCGCCCTGTGGCACATCACCCAGGCCATGCTGCGCTGGATGGCGCCGTTCATGAGCTTCACCGCCGAAGAAGCCTGGGGCGTGTTCGCCCCGGGCCGTGGTTCGATCTTCAAGCAGACCTACTGGCCGCTGGCCACGCCCGATGCCGCGCTGCTGGCCAAGTGGGCCGCCGTGCGCGCGGTGCGCGAGGCGGTGAACAAGGCGATTGAAGACCTGCGCAGTGCCGGCGGCGTGGGCTCGTCACTGCAGGCAAATGTGGTGGTGACGGCACCGCCCGAAACCCATGCGCTGCTGGCCAGCCTGGGTGAGGATCTGAAGTTCGTGTTCATCACCTCGGCGGTCGGGCTGCAGGCGGGTGCAGACGGCTCGGCGCTGGCGGTGCAGGTGGCCGCCGCCACCGCGCCCAAGTGCGAGCGCTGCTGGCATTACCGCGACGACGTGGGTGCGGATGCCGCCCACCCCGGCATTTGCGGGCGCTGCATCAGCAATCTGCATGGCGATGGCGAGATGCGGCGCATCGCCTGACAGCGCGCCGCCCGGCCGCCGGCATCATCACCAAGGTGACGCCGGCCGCTGCGGGCCGTCCGTAGGATGGCCCGCACCATGTTCACCAAACTCCTGATCGCCAACCGTGGCGAAGTCGCCGTGCGCATCCTGCGCGCCGCGCAAGACCTGGGCGTCGCCACCGTGGCGGTGTTCTCACGCGACGATGCGGGCGCGCTGCACACCCAGCTGGCCGACCAGGCGGTGGCGCTGGACGCCACCGGGCCGGCGGCCTACCTCGACATCGCGGCGCTGCTTGCCGTCGCCGCGTCCAACAACTGCGACGCCGTGCACCCCGGCTATGGCTTTCTGAGCGAGCGGGCCGACTTTGCCCAGGCCTGTGCCGATGCCGGCCTGGTCTTCATCGGCCCCACGCCGGCGCAGCTGGCGCTGTTCGGCGACAAGGCCAGCGCGCGCGCACTGGCGGCCGACCACGGCGTGCCATTGCTGCCGGGCACCGGTGCGGCCACGCTCGAAGAGATCCAGGCCTTCTTTGCCGACCAGCGCAGCCGCAACCCGGCCTGCGGCGTGATGCTCAAGGCCGTGGCCGGTGGTGGCGGGCGCGGCATGCGGGCGGTGCAGGACCCGGCTGCGCTGCCCGAGGCCTACGCCCGCTGCAGCGCCGAGGCGCTGGCCGCGTTCGGCGTGGGCGCGGTCTATGCCGAGCGGCTGGTCCCCCACGCCCGCCACCTGGAGGTGCAGGTGCTGGGTGATGGCCGCCAGGTGATGGCGCTGGGCGAGCGTGAATGCACGCTGCAGCGCCGCTTCCAGAAGCTGGTGGAAATCGCCCCGAGCCCGGGCCTGAACCCCGCGCTGCGCGACCAGCTGATCACCGCTGCGCTGCGCCTGGCCCAAGCCAGCAGTTTTCGGGGTCTGGGCACCTTCGAGTTCCTGGTCGACGATGCCTCGCCCGACCTGCCGTTCGTCTTCATCGAGGCCAACCCGCGGCTGCAGGTGGAGCACACCGTCACCGAGGCTGTCACTGGCGTCGACCTGGTGGCCGCGCAGATCGGCGTGGCTGCCGGGCAGACGCTGGCGCAACTGGGCCTGGATCCGGCCCGGCCGCCCGCCGCACACGGCGTGGCGATCCAGTGGCGCATCAATGCCGAGACGCTGGACGATGCCGGCCAGGCCCGGCCATCGTCGGGCCGGCTGACGCGCTGCGACCTGGCCCAGGGCCCGGGCGTGCGGGTCGACACCCATGCCTTCAACGGCCTGGCGCCGTCGCCCCACCACGACAGCCTGCTGGCCAAATTGGTGGTGCACCATGCCGGCAGCCATGCCCAGGCGCTGCGCCGCTCGCTGCGCGCGCTGGCCGAATGCCGGCTCGACGGCCTGGCGACAAACTTGCCGCTGCTGCGCGCGCTGGCGGCGCACGACGACGTGGCCCGGCACCACATCCACACCCGCTGGCTGGAAGCCGCCTGGCCGCAGTTGCAGGGCAAGTTGGCCGCCTATACCGACGCGGCGCCGCCAGCCGCGCCCGCGCCGGCCAGCGCCGGCCCGGCCGAAGCC
>JARXAJ010000145.1 GCA_029865965.1 Aquabacterium sp. | reverse complement strand
GCTTGGGTGCGGCCACCGGCGCCGCGCCGTCGAACAGGTCGAGCGATGCCGGCGCCAGGGGCTCGGCGCGGCCCTTGCCGCCCTTGCGGCCCCCGCGCGGCGCTGCCTGCGCTTCGAAGTCGGTGGGCGAGAGGATGGCGGCTTTGGTGGCGGGCGGCTTGGGCAGGGGCATGGGCGGATCTGGGTGGGGTGGAACGGCCATCAGGCCGGGTGGTGCGGTGCGATGCAGGCACCTGGCCAACAAAAAAGCCGCACAGGCAACTGTGCGGCTTCGTTGTGGAAGGGGGTGTGCGTCGGGCGGCTCACCAGCATGCGCTGATGATACACAGCCGCCCACAGGCGCCAGATGACGGCTCCGTGACCGGGTGCCTCAGGCGGCCTTCTTCAGATCTTTCACAGCCTTGAGCACTTCATCGACATGGCCGGCCACCTTGATGCCGCGCCATTCGGCCCGCAGCACGCCGGCCGCGTCGATCAGGAAGGTGCTGCGCTCGATGCCCTTGACCTTCTTGCCATACATGATCTTGTTCTTGACCACGCCGAACATGTGGCAGAGCTTTTCTTCGGTGTCGGCGATCAGCTGGTAGGGCAGTTCCAGGTTCTGGCGGAACTTGTCGTGCGACGCCATGTTGTCACGTGACACACCGAACACCACCGCACCGGCCTTCAGGAAGTCCTTGTGCTTGTCTCGGAATTGCATGGCCTCGGTGGTGCAACCGGGGGTATGGTCCTTCGGGTAGAAGTACAGCACCACCGCCTGACCGTTGAACGCCGACGGGGTGAACTTCACACCGCCGGTGGCTTGGGCTTCGAAATCGGGCAGATTTTTATTGAGGACAGGCGTCATGAGCAGTTATGAAGGTCAGACGTTGAGCCCTCTCGGGGCGAACCATTGCCCCCGTTGCGGGGCGGATACTGCACAAATCCTGGGCAGTTGCTCAACCCGAGTAGAGGCGTAGCCTGAGATTATAAAGTTTCGCCACTGCCTTGCCTTGCGGCACGGGGGCAGGGTATCCCGCGTTGTGTCTGCAGCAGGGTTGCAAGGGACTCAGGCGGGCGGTGCCATCAGCAGGGCAGCGACGGCCGATCGGCCTTCGCTCACTAGCACGTTATAGGTGCGGCAGGCGGCCGGCGTGTCCATGGTTTCCACCCCGATGCGGCGCTCGATCAGCGCGCGCAGCAGCGCGGGTGACACGAACTTCAACCGGGGCCCGCTGCCGAAGATCACCAACTCGGGTTGCAGGTCCAGGATGGCCGCGAAGTGCGCTGCGGTCAGGTCGTCGGTGCGGGCCGGCGCCCAGGGCAGCACCGCGCCTTGCCAGGGCACCAACAGGCTGTGGGCATGGCGCTGGTTGCCCACCCACAGCGCATCGGCGTCGTGTCGGGTGATGACATTGGTGCCGGCCTGCACGTCGGGTTGGAACTTCACGGCAGCGGTTGCTCGGTGGGCGCCGGCGGGGCGGCGGGTGGTGCGCCGCCAGCGGCACACCCAAGGGCTAAAATTATAGGTTTTGCGCTGCAGCATGCCGGTTTGCCGGCCGCCATTGCCCTGGTGCTGCAGGCCCTTGAACCCCTGGGGAACCGTCCGTGCCCAATGTCAAACCGTTCGCAAACCCGGCGCCCGCTGGCCTGAAGCCGGTCGTCAAATCGGCCAAGCTTGCCAATGTCTGCTACGACATCCGCGGCCCGGTGCTGGACAAGGCCCGCCAGATGGAGGACGAGGGCCAGAAGATCATCAAGCTCAACATCGGCAACATCGCCGCGTTCGGCATCGAGCCGCCTGACGAGATCGTGCAGGACATGATCCGCAACCTGCCGCACACGGCCGGTTACACCGACAGCAAGGGCCTGTTCGCGCCGCGCAAGGCGGTGGTGCACTACTGCCAGGAAAAACGCATTGCCGGCGTGACGGTGGACGATGTCTATCTCGGCAATGGTGCCAGCGAGCTCATCACCATGAGCATGAATGCGCTGCTCAACACCGGCGACGAGATCCTGGTGCCGGCGCCCGATTACCCATTGTGGACGGCCAGCGTGGCGCTGTCGGGCGGCACGCCGGTGCACTACCTGTGCGACGAGGGTGCCGACTGGACGCCTGACTTGGACGACATCCGCCGCAAGATCACGCCCAACACCCGCGGCATCGTGGTGATCAACCCGAACAACCCCACCGGCACGCTGTACCCCGAGAGCGTGCTCAAGGAGATCGTCGAGATCGCCCGGCAGCACCAGCTGATCGTGTTTGCCGACGAGATCTACGACAAGACGCTGTACGACGGCGTCACCCACACCAGCATCGCCAGCCTGGCCGACGATGTGCTGTTCGTCACCTTCAACGGCCTGAGCAAGAACTACCGCAGCTGCGGCTACCGCGCCGGCTGGATGATCGTCTCGGGCGACAAGCGCCATGCCCGCGACTACATCGAGGGCCTGAACATGCTGTCGTCGATGCGCCTGTGCGCCAACACGCCGGGCCAGTTGGCCATCCAGACGGCGTTGGGCGGCTACCAGAGCATCAAGGACCTGGTGGCGCCCAGCGGCCGGCTGTGCCGCCAGCGCGACCTGGCCTACAACCTGCTGACGCAGATCCCGGGCGTCAGCGTGGTCAAGCCCAAGGCAGCGCTGTACATGTTCCCCCGCCTCGACCCACGCATGTACCCGATCGCCGACGACCAGCAGTTCGCCTATGAACTACTGGCCGAACAGAAGGTGCTGATCGTGCAGGGCACGGGCTTCAACTGGATCGCGCCCGACCACTTCCGCCTGGTCTTCCTGCCCAACTCCGATGACCTGGCCGAGGCCATCGGCCGCATCGACCAGTTCCTGTCGCATTACCGCCGCCGGCATGCGGTCTGATGCCGCCCAGCGGCGCCCCCGTCCTGTTGAGAGAAGAGAGCTTTTCATGAAACCCATCCAGGTCGGCCTGCTTGGCATCGGCACTGTCGGCAGTGGCACCTTCGGCGTGTTGACGCGCAACCAGGCGGAAATCCGCCGCCGTGCCGGCCGGGGCATCGAGATCACCATGGTGGCCGACCTCGACACCGCCCGCGCCCAGGCCGTCGTCGGCCCCGCTGTGCAGGTGGTGGCCGACGGCCGCGCCATCATCGCCAACCCGGCCATCGACATCGTCGTCGAGCTGATCGGCGGCTACGGCATTGCCAAGACGCTGGTGATGGAAGCCATTGCTGCGGGCAAGCATGTGGTGACGGCCAACAAGGCACTGCTGGCGGTGCATGGCACCGAGATCTTTGCTGCGGCCAGTGCCAAGGGCGTGATGGTCGGCTTCGAGGCTGCGGTGGCCGGCGGCATCCCGATCATCAAGGCGCTGCGTGAGGGCCTGACGGCCAACCGCATCGAATGGATCGCCGGCATCATCAACGGCACCACCAACTTCATTCTGAGCGAGATGCGCGACAAGGGCCTGGACTTCGGCGTGGTGCTCAAGGAAGCCCAGCGCCTGGGCTATGCCGAGGCCGACCCCACCTTCGACATCGAAGGTGTCGACGCCGCGCACAAGGCCAGCATCATGAGCGCCATCGCCTTCGGCACGCCGGTGCAGTTTGCCCAGGCGCATGTGGAGGGCATCACCGCGCTGCAGGCGGCCGACATCCGCTATGCCGAGCAACTGGGCTACCGCATCAAGCTGCTGGGCATCACCAAGCGCCGGGATGACGTGGGCGGCATCGAGCTGCGGGTGCACCCCACGCTGGTGCCGACCAAGCGGTTGATCGCCAACGTGGAAGGCGCGATGAACGCGGTGGTGGTGCAGGGCGACGCGGTGGGCACCACGCTGTACTACGGCAAGGGCGCGGGCAGCGAGCCCACCGCCAGCGCCGTGGTGGCCGACCTGGTCGACATCACCCGGCTGCACACGGCCGACCCCGACCATCGCGTGCCGCATCTGGCCTTTCAGCCCGATGCCACGGCCGCCACGCCGATCCTGCCGATCGGCCAGGTGGTCACGTCGTTCTATCTGCGCCTGCAGGTGGCGGACCAGACCGGTGTGCTCAGCCGCATCACCACCATCCTGGCCGAGCATGACATCTCGATTGACGCGGTGTTGCAGCGTGAAAGCGCTGACGGCGAGAAGCAGACCGACCTGATCATCCTGACCCACGACACGGTGGAAGGCCGCATGCGCGCAGCGCTGGTGCAGATGCAGGCGCTGCCGACGGTGCTGGCGCCCATCGTCAACATCCGCAAGGAAGAATTGTCGTGAGGTATGTCAGCACCCGCGGCGACCAGACCGAGCGCCGCTTCTGCGCCATCCTGCTGGAGGGCCTGGCGCCCGATGGCGGCCTGTACCTGCCCACGCACTACCCCCAGGTCGACGACGCCACGCTGACGCGCTGGCGCGGCCTCTACGGCAATGGCCAGGCCGGTGGCTATGCCGACCTGGCCTTCGAGATCCTGTCGCTCTACATCGACGACATCCCGGCCGACGACCTGCGCGCCCTGGTGCGCAAGACCTACACCAAAGCCGTCTACGGCAGCGACGCCATCGTGCCGGTGCGTCGGCTGGCCGGCGACCTGCACATCCAGGCCCTGTCCAACGGCCCGACGCTGGCCTTCAAGGACATGGCCATGCAGCTGCTGGGCCACTTGTTCGAATACGAACTGGCGCGCCGCGGCGAGACACTCAACATCCTGGGCGCCACCAGCGGCGACACCGGCAGCGCGGCCGAATACGCCATGCGCGGCAAGCGCGGTGTGCGGGTGTTCATGTTGAGCCCGCATGGCCGCATGAGCCCGTTCCAGCAGGCACAGATGTTCAGCCTGCAAGACGCCAACATCCACAACATCGCCATCGACGGTGTGTTCGACGACTGCCAGGACATCGTCAAGGCCGTCAGCAACGACCTGGCCTTCAAGCGCGCGCAGAAGATCGGCACCGTCAACTCCATCAACTGGGCGCGGCTGCTGGCCCAGGTGGTGTACTACTTTGCGGGTTATTTCCAGGTCACCACCACGAACGACCAGAAAGTCAGCTTCGCCGTGCCGTCGGGCAACTTTGGCAATGTGTGCGCCGGCCATGTGGCGCGTTTGATGGGCTTGCCGATCGCCCGGCTGGTGGTGGCCACCAATGAGAACGATGTGCTCGACGAGTTCTTCCGCACCGGCCGCTACCGGGTGCGCGGCAGCGCCGAAACGCATGAGACCAGCAGCCCCAGCATGGACATCAGCAAGGCCAGCAACTTCGAGCGCTTTGCCTTCGACCTGCTGGGCCGCGATGGCGCGCGTGTGGCGCGCCTGTTCGGCCCGGCGCTGGTGCAGGACGGCGGCTTCCAGCTCGATGCCGACGACACCGCCCGCATCGCCGGCTTCGGCTTCGCGTCGGGCCGCAGCACCCATGCCGACCGCCTGGCCACCATCCGCCAGTGCTGGGCCGACCACCAGGACATGGTCGACACCCACACGGCTGACGGCCTGAAGGTGGCGCGTGAGCACCTGCAGCCCGGCGTGCCCATGCTGGTGCTGGAGACCGCGCTGCCGGCCAAGTTCGCCGCCACCATCGAAGAGGCGCTGGGCCGCCCGCCGCTGCGCCCCGCCGGGCTGGACGGCATCGAGGCCCTGCCCAAGCGCTTCATCCGCATGCCGGTGGATGTGGCGCAGGTGCAGGCCTACGTCGCCCGGCATTGCGCGGATTGACGGCAATGCATGTCGTCGGCTTCTGCGGCCCGTCGGGCGTGGGCAAGACAACCCTGATCGAAGGCGTGATCGCCGGCTTGAAGGCGCAGGGCCTGCGGGTGTCGGTGATCAAGCATGCGCACCAGCAGTTCGACATCGACCGGCCAGGCAAGGACAGCCACCGCCACCGCACGGCCGGCGCCACCGAGGTGCTGGTGGCATCGGCCCAGCGCCTGGCGCTGCTGCGTGAATTCGACACCCCGGGCCTGCCCGCGGTGCACCAGCTGATCGCCGAGCTGTCTCCGGCTGACTGGGTGCTGCTGGAAGGCTGGAAGCATGCCGATCTGCCCAAGATCGAGGTCTGGCGTGCGGCACTGGGCCAGCCTCCGCTCTACCCGGACGACCCGTTCGTCACCGCCGTGGCCACCGATGACCCCGCCGCACTGCCGGTGCCCACGGCGCGGCCGGTGCTGGCCTTGGCCACCCCGGCGGCGCTGGTGTCGTTGTTGCTCGACACTGCGGCCCGCTACCACTACGCGCCACCCGGCGTCTGATCGATCGCCATGGCCGAAGCGCAACGCCCCACCCTTCTCAGCCTGGACGACGTGCTGCAGCGCCTGCTGGCCGTCGCCCGGGAGCGTGTCTTGCCCGACCTTGAAAAGGTCGACACCTTTGACAGCCTGGGCCGGGTGCTGGCCCGCAGCGTGGTGTCGGCGCTGGACGTGCCGCCGGCCGACAACACGTCGATGGACGGCTATGCGATGCGCGCTGCCGATGTGCCGGTGGCCGGCACGGTGCTGCCGGTCAGCCAGCGTCTGCCTGCCGGCGTGGTGGGCCAGCCGCTGCAGCCGGGCACGGCGGTGCGCATCTTCACCGGCGCCCAGGTGCCGGCTGGCGCCGATGCGGTGGTGATGCAGGAGCAGTGCAACGCCATCGACGGTGATGCCCTGGGCAGCGTGCGCATCGATGCCGCGCCCCAACCCGGCCAGTGGGTGCGCCGCCGCGGTGAAGACGTGCAGCTCGGTGCCGAGGTGCTGGCCGCCGGCACCCGCATCACGCCCCAGGCCATGGGCCTGGCCGCCAGCGTGGGTGCTTCGCGCCTGACGGTGCGCCGCCGTCCCCGGGTGGCGCTGTTTTCCACCGGCGACGAACTGGTGATGCCCGGTGAATCGCTGAAGCCCGGCGCCATCTACAACAGCAACCGCTTCACCCTGCGCGGGCTGCTGCTGGCGGCGGGCTGCCAGGTGGCCGACCTGGGCATCGTGCCCGACCGGCTGGACGCCACCCGCGCGGCATTGCGCACCGCTGCGGCAGGCAACGACCTGATCCTGACCAGTGGCGGCGTGTCGGTGGGCGAGGAAGACCACATCAAGCCCGCCGTCAAGGCCGAGGGCTGGCTGGAAGCCTGGCAAGTGGCGATGAAGCCCGGCAAGCCGCTGGCCTTTGGTGCGGTGCGGCGTGATGGTGGCGACAGCGAGGCCTTGTTCATGGGCCTGCCCGGCAACCCGGTCAGCAGCTTCGTCACCTTCCTGCTGGCAGTGGCGCCGGTGCTGCGTGCGCTGCAGGGCTGCAGCACGGCCATGCCGGCCGGCTTGCAGGTGCGGGCCGATTTCGACTGGCCCCGGCCCGATAGGCGGCGTGAGTTTCTGCGCGCCCGCTTCAATGCCCAGGGCGGGGTGGAGCTGTTCCCGAACCAGAGCTCTGGCGTGCTGACGTCGGCGGTCTGGGCCGACGGCCTGGTCGACTTGCCGCCCGGCCAGGTGGTGCAGCGTGGCGACATGGTGCGCCTGCTGCCGCTGTCGGCGCTGATCGGGGCCTGACAGCGATGTCCGAACTCACCATCACCGTGCGCTACTTCGCCTCGCTGCGCGAGGCGCTGGGCGCGTCCGAACCCGTCAGCGTGGCCACCGGCAGCACGCTGGGCCAGTTGCGCGACGCGCTGATCGCCCGCGGCGGGCACCACGCTGAAGCCCTGGCCCGCGGCCGTGCGCTGCGCTGCGCGTTGAACCAGGTGATGGCTGACGAGGCCACGCCGGTGCCAGCGGGCGCCGAGGTGGCGTTCTTCCCGCCGGTCACCGGCGGTTAGACACCATCGGCTGCCACCAGCAGCCGGTCCACGCTGGCCGGCGCGGCCGGCAGCATCGGCGGGCGCAAGACGTTCAGCATCCAGCCCTGG
>JARXAJ010000129.1 GCA_029865965.1 Aquabacterium sp. | reverse complement strand
ACCCAGGCGGGTGCGGCAGGCGCCGCCGCTGGTGCTGTCGGCGCGGCAGCCACCGGCGCTGCGGGCCGGGACGCCACAGGTTCGGGCTTGGGCGCGGCCACGGGGGCGGGCTGGTCGGGTAGCACGCCCTTGATCACCGGCTCCTGCTTGGGCTTGCTCTTCTCACGCCGGGTGATGCCGACTTCGTCCTCCGGCTCCTCGATCATGGTGTAGCTGGCCTGCAAATTCTCCAGCCGGGGGTCGTCGTGGCGCAGGCGCTCGAGCTTGTAGTTCGGCGTCTCCAGGTGCTTGTTGGGCACCAGCAGCACGGTACAGCGCTGTTTCAGCTCGATCTTGGTGATTTCGGTACGCTTCTCGTTCAGCAAGAAGCTGGTCACCTCGACCGGCACCTGCACATGCACCGCCGCCGTGTTGTCCTTGAGGGTCTCTTCCTGGATGATGCGCAGGATCTGCAGCGCGCTGCTCTCGGTGTCGCGGATGTGGCCGGTGCCGTTGCAGCGCGGGCAGGTGATGTGGTTGCCTTCGCTCAGCGCCGGGCGCAGGCGCTGGCGGCTCAATTCCAGCAGGCCGAACTTGCTGATGCTGGAGAACTGCACCCGGGCGCGGTCTTGGCGCATCGCGTCACGCAGGCGCTGTTCCACCTCGCGGCGGTTCTTGCTCTCCTCCATGTCGATGAAGTCGACCACGATCAGGCCGCCCAGGTCGCGCAGCCGCATCTGGCGGGCGATCTCGTCGGCCGCTTCCAGGTTGGTGCGGGTGGCGGTTTCCTCGATGTCGCCGCCACGGGTGGCGCGCGCCGAGTTCACGTCCACGCTGACCAGCGCCTCGGTGTGGTCGATCACGATGGCGCCGCCAGCCGGCAGATTGACCGTGCGGCTGAACGCCGTCTCGATCTGGTGCTCGATTTGGAAGCGGGAGAACAGCGCCGCGTCATCCCGGTAGCGCTTGACCTTGTGTGCCGATTCCGGCATCACATGGTTCATGAACTGCTGCGCCTGGTCGTAGATGTCGTCGGTATCGATCAGGATCTCACCGATATCGGACGTGAAGTAGTCGCGAATGGCTCGGATGACCAGCGACGATTCCTGGTAGATCAGGAACGCGCCCTTGCCCACCTTCGAAGCGCCATCGATGGCGCTCCAGAGCTTGAGCATGTAGTTCAGGTCCCACTGCAGCTCGGGCGCGCTGCGACCGATGCCGGCGGTGCGGGCGATCAGGCTCATGCCCTTGGGGTATTCAAGCTGGTCGAGGTTCTCTTTCAGCTCTTCCCGGTCTTCGCCCTCGATGCGGCGCGATACGCCACCGCCACGCGGGTTGTTGGGCATCAGCACCAGGTAGCGACCGGCCAGGCTGACGAAGGTGGTGAGCGCCGCACCCTTGTTGCCGCGTTCTTCCTTTTCCACCTGCACCAGCAGTTCCTGGCCTTCGCGGATCGCCTCCTTGATGGTGGCGTTCTTGGCTTCCAAACCCTCGCGGAAGTAAGTCTTCGAAATTTCCTTGAACGGCAGGAAACCGTGGCGATCTTCGCCGTATTCCACGAAGCAGGCCTCCAGCGAAGGCTCGACCCGCGTGACCACGGCCTTGTAGATATTGCCCTTGCGCTGCTCGCGCCCTTCGATTTCGGTTTCGAAGTCGAGCAATTTCTGCCCGTCGACGATGGCCAGGCGCCGCTCTTCCGGCTGCGTGGCATTGATCAGCATGCGTTTCATGTGCACTCCAGTCCCGCACGTGCCTTGTCAGGCACGCGCTGTCCGATCAACTGCCCGACTTCAAGCTGAAGTCAGGGCAGACGATCTGTTTCGATGCACGAGAAACGGGAAACGGCCGGAGAAGGAATCGCCCTGGGCTGCAGTGACCGAATCGCGGTCAAGGGTGCAGCGGGGCCGCGTGCGGCGAAGCGGTGGGGGTGGACGGCGCCGGGTTTCCCGGTCCGCGCGCAGTGCGCACGGACCACACGCCACCGGCGGGCGCTGCCGCACCGGCCGGTGGCCGGGGCTGCGCCAGGCTGCAGGATGGATCATCCGGCAACTGCAGGTGGGTGGTTGGGAGGGACGGCATGCAGACCCTGTGGGCTTCGACGCGAATGGCAGGCCACCAAAAGGGTGATCTGCCGTCCATGAGCTTTTGATCTTCCCTGTGAGGGGACGGCTGTGACAACGTGTCTCTTCCAACTGGCCAGCGGGGCCGCCGCATCACTTGGGGGACTGCGGCCTGCCGCGCGGACGCAGCTGTTGCATCAACGCTTTTTGACGCCAATGACGGCGCCCACCGACGATAGGCCCGGGTGTGCCCAGGTAAACTCAGATAAATCAAGCACTTACGGCCCAATCGTGGCTCGGATCATTATAAGCAGCAAACCCGCGCCGGCCGGCGGACCCCAACCCGCCGCGCCAGCGGCACGGTCTGCAGCGCCAATGGCGCCGCCCGAGGTGCGCCGTGTGCTGGTCGATGAGGCCGGTGAGGGCCAGCGGCTGGACAACTTTCTCTTGCGTTTGCTCAAGGGCGTGCCCAAGACCCATGTCTACCGGGTGATCCGTTCGGGCGAGGTGCGCGTCAACAAGGGCCGGGCGTCCGCCGACACCCGGCTGGTGCTGGGTGACGAGGTGCGGGTGCCGCCGGTGCGTGTGGCGGCCAGCACGGCCGACAAGCCGGTGGCTGCGCCGGCCCGTGAATTCCCGATCCTGTTCGAGGATGAGCACTTGCTGGCCATCCACAAGCCGGCCGGCGTGGCGGTGCACGGCGGGTCGGGTGTCAGCTTCGGCGTCATCGAGCAGCTGCGCCAGGCGCGGCCTGATGCCAAGTTTCTGGAGCTGGTGCACCGGCTCGACAAGGAGACCTCGGGCGTGCTGCTGCTGGCCAAGAAGCGCAGCGCGCTCACCCAGGTGCAGGACCAGTTCCGCAGCCGCGACACCGGCAAGATCTACGCCGCCCTGGTGCTGGGCCACTGGCCGGCGAAGCTGAAGGTGGTCGACGTGGCGCTGCACAAGACCCTGGACGCCCGTGGCGAGCGCCATGTGCTGCCGGTGGCCGCCGACCACCCCGATGGCCGGCGCTCCATCAGCCTGGTGCAGGTGGTGCAGGACTTCCAGACCTGCACCTTGCTGGATGTGACGCTGAAGACCGGCCGCACCCACCAGATCCGGGTGCACCTGCAGCAGGCCGGCCACCCGATCGTGGGCGATCCGAAGTACGGCGACTTTGCGCTGAACCGGCAATGGGCCCGGGGCGACGGCCTGGCGGGCCACCGCTTCGACCGCATGTTCCTGCATGCCCGGCAGCTGGCCATCGACCACCCGGCCACCGGCGCGCGCCTGACGCTGACGGCCCCGTTGCCGCCGGAATGCAGGGCGCTGTTGGCGCGGCTGGGTGAGCCGCACTGACCCGGCGAATGGCCGCCACCAGCCGGTGCGCGCCAGCAGGTGACCACGCCCGCCGCCCCAAGGCCTGATTGCGCGACACTGGCGCGTTGACAACCGCCTGACGCCATGCATAGCCCACGCCAACGCCGCTTCGACCTGATCGTCTTCGACTGGGACGGCACGCTGTTTGA
The DNA here is from genome assembly GCA_029865965.1 of Aquabacterium sp. Lineage (GTDB taxonomy): Bacteria > Pseudomonadota > Gammaproteobacteria > Burkholderiales > Burkholderiaceae_C > Pseudaquabacterium. The sequence goes on along the minus strand of JARXAJ010000129.1, from coordinate 24,160 downwards.
TTCCACTGCGCTGATCGTGCGCTGCATGCAGGCGGCCTGTGCCGACCTGGGTGTGGCCGTGCCCAGCGACGCCACGGCCAGCCATGTGATCGGCCTGGGCCTGACCGAGGCGCTGCAGCATGCCGTGCCCGGCCTGCCTGCCAGCCGTTACCCCGAGCTGGGCCAGCGCTACCGCCACCATTACGTTGAACGCCAGCACGAGCTGGTGCTGTTTCCCGGCACGCTGGCCATGCTGCAGGCGCTGAAAGCCCGCAACCACTGGCTGGCCGTGGCCACCGGCAAGAGCCGGCGCGGGCTGGATGAATCCCTGCAGACCGTGGAGCTGCACGGCCTGTTCGATGCCACCCGCACCGCCGATGAGACCGCCGGCAAACCCCACCCGCGCATGTTGCTCGAATTGATGGCCGCCATCGGCACGCCACCCGGGCGTACGCTGATGGTGGGCGACACCACGCATGACCTGCAACTGGCGCGCAATGCCGGCACCGCCAGCGTGGGGGTGAGCTTCGGCGCCCACGCGCCCGATGCCTTTGCCGACTTCGGCCCGCTGCACGTGGCCCACAGCACGGCCGACCTGGCCGACTGGCTGTCAGCGCATGGCTGAGCCCGGCGCGCCGCAGGACGCCGCGTCAGCCCAGCCGCTGTGCCCATCGGCCGACCTGGCCGAGCGTGGCCGGGCGCTGGTGTTCGACGTGCGGCTGTGGGGCCAGCCTGCGCGGGCCTTTGTGCTGCGGCACGACGGCGTGTTGCGCGGCTACATCAACCGTTGCGCCCATGTGCCGGTCGAAATGGACTGGCAGCCCGGCGAGTTTCTCGACGCCGACAAGCGCTTCATCATCTGCGCGATCCACGGCGCCACTTATGAACCTGCCCAGGGCCGCTGCGTTGGCGGCCCCTGCGGCCGCAGCAAGCTGATCGCGCTGGACGTGGCCGAGCGTGACGGCCAGGCCTGTTGGTATCCTTCCCGCGATGTGCAGCCGGCATTGCCGGCTGTTGCTGCAGCACCCCCGCCACCACCGTGAGCCCGCCATGACCCCGCCCGACGACACCCCGACCCCTGGCCCCGAGGGCGTGGGCGCCGCGGCGCCGGCTGCTGCCCCCGCAGCAGCAGCAGCGCCGGCACCTGGCATGCGCCCGGCGCTGGACAGCGCGCTCGAGATCCTGGCGCGCGACCTGCTGCAAGACCGCCGCAGCGACCGCCGCTGGCGCATCTTCTTCCGCCTGGCCTGGCTGGGCGTTGCGCTCGCACTGCTGTGGATGGTGACGAACGACCGCAACCACCATGCCGCCCCCAGCGGCCCGCACACCGCGCTGGTGGAACTGCGCGGCGAGATCGCGTCCGACAGCGAGGCCAGCGCCGAGCTGGTGCTGACGGGCCTGCGCAATGCGTTCGAGGACGCCGGCGCACGTGCCGTGGTGCTGCGCATCAACAGCCCGGGCGGCAGCCCGGTGCAGTCGGGCATCATCAACGATGAGATCCGCCGCCTGAAGGCCCTGCACAAGAAGAAGTTGTATGCGGTGGTCGAAGAGGTCTGCGCCTCGGGCGCCTACTACGTGGCGGTGGCCGCCGACGAGATCTATGTCGACAAGGCCAGCATCGTCGGCTCGATCGGCGTGCTGATGGACGGCTTCGGCTTCACCGGCCTGATGGACAAGGTGGGCGTGGAACGCCGGCTGATCACCGCCGGCAGCAACAAGGGCATGCTCGACCCCTTCACCGTGCAAGACCCGAAGCAGCGCGCCTATGCCCAGGCCATGATCGACCAGGTGCACCAGCAGTTCATCCGCGTGGTGCGCGAGGGCCGGGGCGACCGGCTCAAGGAAACCCCCGACACCTTCTCGGGCCTGTTCTGGAACGGCGAACAGGCTGTCGCCCTGGGCCTGGCCGACAAGCTGGGCAACCTGGACTACCTGGCCCGCGAGGTGATCCAGGCTGAAGAGGTGATCGACTACACCCCGCATGACAACGTGGCCGAGCGGCTGGCCAAGCGTTTTGGTGCGGCGATCGGTGAAGGCGCAATGCGCGCTGCTGCAGGGCTGGTGCGCCTGCACTGACCGGCCGGCCTGGCCGGCGCGCGGCGCTGTCAGCCGCAGTCCAGCGCGGGCTCGTCCTCGCGCTTGTAGGCCACCACATGGTCCACCTCCAGGCGGATGCCGATGCGCTCGCCGATCGCGTGGTTGTGGTGGCTGGGCACCATCGACAGCACGGTCTGGCCGCTGGCCAGCTTCAGCGTATAGAGAAACTCGGCGCCGCGGAAGGCCTTGGCCACCACCTCGGCGGTGACCGGGCTGGCATCGTCGTGCACCACGTCGTCGGGGCGCAGCAGCACGTCCACGCCGCAGCCGGCGTCGCACAGGTCGCCATGCTCGGTGCAGCGGATCGGCTCGGGGCTGTCCAGCATGCCCAGCTCCATCTGGATGTGCTGGCCGTTCTGCACCGTGCCCGGCAGGAAGGCGCCCTGGCCGACAAAGTCGGCGACGAAGCGGTTGGCCGGCTGGTGGTACAGGTCGTAGGCGGTGGCCCACTGCTGGATGCGCCCGCCCGACATGATGCCGATCTCGTCGGCGATGGCGAAGGCCTCGTGCTGGTCATGGGTGACCAGCAGCGCGGTGGTGCCGGCCGCCTTCAGCAACTGGCGCAGTTCGCTGCCCAGGCGCTCACGCAGTTCGATGTCGAGGTTGGAGAACGGCTCGTCGAGCAGCAGCAGCTGCGGTGACGGCGCCAGCGCCCTGGCCAGCGCCACCCGCTGCTGCTGACCGCCCGACAGCTCATGCGGGTAGCGCGCAGCGCTGCCGCCCAGGCCCACCGTCTCCAGCATGTGCTGCACCCGCTGTGCCGCATCGGGCATGCCGCGCAGGCCGAAAGCCACGTTGGCGCCGACGGTGAGGTGCGGAAACAGCGCATGGTCCTGGAACACCATGCCGATGCGGCGCTGCTCGGGCGGCACCTGCTGCCGGGCGCTGCCCACCAGCGCCCCATCCAGCCGGATCTCGCCGGCCAGCAGGGGCTCGAAGCCGGCGATGGCCCGCAGCACCGTGGTCTTGCCGCAGCCCGACGGGCCCAGCAGGCAGCCCACCGCGCCACGCGGCAGCGTGAGTGAAAAATCGGCGACCACGGCACGGCGGCCATAGGCCACCGAGATGCCGCTCAGCTGCAGCCAGGGGGTGTCGGCGGGTTGCATGGTGGGCGGATGATAGGCCGCCGGGGCCCGGCTCGGCCATGCGGGGCGGCAGTGCCCGCCGGTCAGAACGGGTACTGGCGCGGCGCCATCTGCACGGTGATCCAGCGCAGCTCGGTGAATTCATGCACGCCGGCGCGGCCGCCAAAGCGCCCCAGGCCCGATGCCTTGACGCCGCCGAACGGCATCTGTGCCTCATCGTGCACTGTGGGCCCGTTGACATGGCAGATGCCCGACTCGATGCGCCGCGCCACCGCCATGGCCCGGGCGATGTCGCGGCCGAACACCGCCGCCGACAGGCCGTAGGCGGTGTCGTTGGCGCAGTCCACCGCCGCGTCCACGCCGTCCACCCGCACCACGCACTTCACCGGGCCGAAGGTTTCCTCGTGGTAGATGCGCATGTTGCGCGTCACGTTGTCCAAGATGGTGGCGGGCATCAGGGTGTCGCTGACCTTGCCGCCGCACACCAGGCGCGCGCCCTTGGACAGCGCGTCGTCGATCAGCGCATTGCAGTGCTCGACCGTGCCCATGCCGATCACGCTGCCCAGCACGACAGGCGCCGGCTTGCGCGGGTCGCCCAGCGGCAGGCTGCGGGTCTTTTTGGCGAACTGGGCGACGAAGTCGTCGGCGATGCGGCGGTCGACGACGAAGCGCTCGGTGCTCATGCAGATCTGGCCGCTGTTGGCGAAGGCACCAAAGGCGGCGGCCTGCACCGCCGCGTCAAGATCGGCGTCGTCCAGCACCACCATCGGCGCCTTGCCGCCCAGCTCCAGCACCACCGGCTTCAGGTACTTGGCGCAGGTCATGGCGATCAGCTTGCCCACCCGCGTGCTGCCGGTGAAGTTGACCCGCCGCACCGCCGGGTGGGCCACCATGGCCTCCACCACCTTGGCCGCGTCGGCCGGCGCGTTGGTGATGTAGTTGATCACGCCGGGCGGGAAGCCGGCGTCCTGGAAGGCCTCGACGATCAGCTGGTGGGTGTGCGGGCAGTTCTCGCTGCCCTTGAACACCACGGTGTTGCCGCAGGCCAGCGGCACGCAGATGGCGCGCACGCCCAGGATGACCGGCGCATTCCACGGTGCGATGCCCAGCACCACGCCGGCGGGCTGGCGCATGCCCATGGCCAGGCTGCCGGGCACGTCCGACGGGATCACTTCACCGGCGATCTGGGTGGTCAGGGCCGCCGCCTCGCGGATCATGCTGGCCGCCAGGTGCACGTTGAAGCCGGCCCACATGCCGGTGGCGCCGGTCTCGGCCGGCACCGCTTCGACGAACTTCGGCGTCTTGGCCTCCAGCGCGTCGGCGGCCTTCAGCAGCAGCATGCGGCGCTCGGTGGGCCCGGTCTGGCTCCAGGTCTTGAAGGCTTCGGCGGCGGCGTCCACGGCGGCCACTGCATCGGCCGGGCTGGCGGCGGGCGCACGGGTGGCCACGCTGCCGTCCAGCGGGTTGCGGCGCTCGAAGGTGGCGCCGCCTTCGGCAGAGACGGACAGGCCGTTGATCAGCATGGTCAGGTCGGACACGGTGGGCTCCTTGGATGCATGGGGATGTTTGGACGACGGGGCCGTGGTCTTGCCCAGGTAGGCCTGCCGGATGACGCTGCTGCGCGCCAGCAGGAAGGCCGGGCCGCTGGCCACCAGGCGGCCGCGCTCCAGCACATAACCCCGGTCGGCCACGGCCAGGGCCTTGCGCACGTTCTGCTCGACCATCAGCACGGTGGTACCGGCGTCGGCAATGCGGCGGGCGATGGCCAGCAGTTCATCGACCATGCGCGGCGCCAGCCCCAGCGAGGGTTCGTCGAGCATCAGCAGGCGCGGGGCGCTCATCATGGCCCGGGCCACAGCCACCATCTGCTGTTCACCGCCGCTCATGGTGCCGGCCAGCTGGCGGGCGCGTTCGGCCAGCTTGGGGAAGTCTTTGAAGGCCTGCTTCAGGCGGGCGGCACGTTCAGCCGGCGGCACCAGCCAGCCGCCCAGTTCCAGGTTCTCTTCCACCGTCATCTGGGCAAACAGCTGGCGGCCCTCAGGCACCAGGGCCAGGCCGCGCTGCACGATGGCGCTGGCCTTGGCGTCGGCGGGGATGTCTTCGCCGTTCAGCGTCAGCGTGCCGCCCCGCGGGATCAGGCCGGCCACGGCCTTCAGCAGCGTGGTCTTGCCCGCGCCGTTGGGGCCCAGGATCACGGTGATGCCCGGCCGGGCTTCCAGCGCCAGATCCCGCAGCACCAGGAAGGGGCCGTAGCCGGCGGACAGGCCGGTGATCTTCAGGTGCGCCAGGGGGCGGTCGAGCGCGGCTTCGATGTCGTTTTTCATGCTGCTTCGACCATCTCGTCGCCCAGGTAGGCCTCGATCACCTCGGCATTGCGCACCACCTCGGTGGGCGTGCCGTCGGCGATCTTGCGGCCCTGGTGCAGCACGATCACCCGTTCCACATAACGCAGCAGGGTGGTCACGGCATGCTCGATCCAGATCACCGTCAGGTCCAGCTCGTCGCGCAGGCGGCGGATCAGCTGGGCCATGGCATCGACCTCGCTCTCGGTCAGGCCGGCGGCCACTTCGTCGAGCAGCAGCAGCTTGGGCCGGGTGGCCAGCGCCATGCCGATCTCGAGCAGCCGCTGCTGGCTGGGCGTGATGGCGGCGGCCGGCAAGTCGGCCTGGGCCGGCAGGCCGATCAGGTTGAGGATGCTGGCAGCGTCTTTCAGCAGCCAGCTGGCCGTGCGGTGGCGGCCGGCAAACTGCAGGCCGAAGCCGATGTTGTCGGCCACGCTCAGCTCGGCAAACACCCGGGGCGTCTGGAAGGTGCGGGCCACGCCGTGCTGGGCGTAGCGGTGCGGCTGGGCGCCTGTCAGCCGCTTGCCCTGGGCATACAGCTCGCCGCCGGTGGGCGCCACCACGCCCGACAGGGCGTTGAAGAAGGTGGTCTTGCCCGCGCCGTTGGGGCCGATGATGCCCACCAGCTCACCGGGCGCAAACGCGGCGCTGACCTGGTCAACCGCCACCAGGCCGCCAAAGCGCACCGTCACTTCACGGGCTTCCAGCAGCGGGTGGCCGTTCATGGCGCCACCTTGCCGGCCTTGGGCTTGACCAGATCACGCCAGGCCTGGCGCATGCCGTCGCGCCAGCCGCTGAAGGTGGACCAGCGCAGCGACGCCAGGCCGCCGGGAAGGTACAGCACGCACAGGATCAGCAGCAGGCCCAGAGACATCATGTAGACCTGCGGCGCCTGCAGCCGCAGCGTCTCGGCCAGCAGGCTGAACACCACGGCGGCGATCAGCGGGCCCCACAGCGTGGCCGCGCCGCCGATCAGCGCGATCAGCACCGTCTGGAAGCCGATGAAGGGGTTGAACACCGTGCCGGGGTCGATGTAGGTCCAGCGCACGCTCATGGCCGCGCCCACCGCGCCGGCAAAGGCGGCTGTCAATGCAAAGCCGGCGATCTTGACCAGCCGGGTGTTGACGCCCAGGGTCTGGGCGCGCTGCTCGTCGGCGCCGATGCCGGCCATTGCCAGGCCAAAGCGGCTGCGCCGCACCAAGATGCTGGTGGCCACCGCCCCCACCGCCAGGCCCAGCACGGTGAGGTAGATGGTGTCGCGCTCGGGCACGGTGGTCAGCACCCGGCCGACGGTGCCGGTGACCTGCTTTTCCCAGTAGGTGATGGCATGGCGGATCAGCTCGGTCATGCCGAAGGTCAGCACTGCGAAGTAGGTGCCGCGCAGGTGCAGCACGGCCGCACCCATCACCACCGCCACCACCGCCGCCACCGCCGCGCCCAGGGCGATGGCGCCCCACCAGCCGGTGGTCTCCAGCCAGATGGCGCTGGTGTAGGCACCGATGCCGAAGAACGCCGCCGTGGCCAAGGACAGATAGCGGGTGGTGCCGCAGAACAGGCTCCAGCTCGACGACAGGGCCACGTACATCAGGCAGGTCAGTGCCATCGACACAGCAAATTCACTGCCGTAGTGCGGCACCGCCAGGGCCCAGCCGGTCAGGGCCAGCAGGATGAGTGCATCTCGGTTCATGAGGGCCAGTCGTTCACTTGCGTGTGAACAGGCCGTTGGGCCGCCACAGCAAGACAGCGATGAAGATGCCGTAAGACAGCAGCGACTTCAGCGACGGGTTGGTGAAGTGCATGCCCACCGCCTCGATCACCCCCAGCGCCAGGCCGCCGGCCAGCGCGCCGGCCATGCTGCCGAAGCCACCCAGGGTGATGACGATCAGCGCGGTGACGGTGTAGGGCTCGCCCATCGACGGGCTGATGGTGTAGGTCATGCTCAGCAGGCAGCCGGCCACGCCCGACAGGCCCATGCCGATGCCGAACATCAGCGGGTGCAGCCGTGCGGTGTCGATGCCCACCAGCTGCGCCCCGGTGGGGCTCTGCATCAGCGCGCGCACGCCCTTGCCGTACAGCGTCTTGCGCAGCACCACGATCAGCGCGGCGCTGAAGGCCAGCGCCAAGCCCAGCAGCAGCAGCTTGTTGGCCGAGAACTGCGCCCCACCCACGGCCACCGGCTCGGCCATGAAGTCGTAGCCGCGCAGATCCCCGCCCCACACCAGCTGGGCGAAGTTCTGCACCAGGAACATCAGCCCGAAGCTGACCATCAGGCCGCGGGCCTCGAACACGTCCAGGTTGGGGCTGGTGCGGGTGAGCCGGCGGAAGGTGAGCCGGTGCACCACGATGCCCACGGCCATCAGCACCGCGAACGACACCGGCACCATCAGCAGCGGCGACCAGCCCCAGCCGGTGTGCGCCGCCCAGGTGAGGAAGGCGCCGACCATCAAAAACTCGCCATGCGCGATGTTCAGCACCCGCATCAGGCCGTACTGCAGGTTCAGCCCCAGGGCCACCAGCGCATACACGCCCCCGGTGATCAGGCCGGAGGCGATCAGTTCGAGCCAGGAGCCCAAGCTCACAACGGCCCGATCAAACCCAGGCCGGCTTGGCGGGCACCAATGGGGCAGTGGCGCCGGCCTTGGGCCACACCACCTCGAATTCACCCTTCTGCCACTGGCCCACCGTGCCCGGCGTGCCCACGTTTTCGCTGCCGGCGAACTTGATCTTGCCCAGGATGGTGTTGTGCTCGGTGCCGGCCACGTAGTCGCGGATGGCCTTCTTGTCGAGCCCGGCCTTGGCCACGGCGGCGGTCAGGATTTCCAGCCCGGCCCAGGTGGCGCCGCTGGCCCAGCGGTCGGGCTCCTTGGCGGCGCCGAACTTCTTCACATGGGCGTCGAAGTAGGCCTTGGCCGCCGGGCTGGTCTTGCCATTCCAGCTGCCCATGCCCAGCACGCCTTCCGCGCCTTCCTTCATCACGTTGCGGTACAGCTGGAAGGCCGTGCCCACGCTGGCGTAGAAGAACTTCGGGTTGAAGCCGATTTCCTTGCTCTGCCGGCTGGCCAGGATGGTGTCGGGCGGGTAGGTCAGGCCGATGAAGGCATCGGGGTTCTTGTCCTTGATGCTGCGCAGCACCGGGCTCAAGTCCTTCACGCCCAGCGGGTAGCTCTTGTCATCGACCAGGCTGATGCCGCTGCCCTTCAGCGCCACCTTCAGCGCGGCGTAGTTCTCCAGGCCGAACAGGTCGTCCACGTACACCACGGCGGCGGTCTTGGCACCGTTGGCCTTGAGCATGTCGACCAGCGCATCCATCATGGCCTTGGGCTGCTGCAGCATCAGGAAGAAGTAGGGCAGCTTCATCTCGACGAGCCGGCGGCTCAGCGCCGTGGGCGCGATGAACGGGTAGCCAAAGCGGTTGGCCAATGGGGCCACCGCAAAGTTGGCATTGCTGCCCCAGGGTGGCAGCACCAGGTCGACCTTGTCGCTGCCCATCAGCTTCTCGTAGGTGCGTACGCAGGTTTCGATGTTGCTTTGGTCGTCGCTGCTCACCAGCTCGATCGGCCGCTTCGTGCCCTTCACGTTCAGGCCGCCGGCGGCGTTCTGCTGCTCGGCCCACAGCAGGTAGTTGGGCTCCTGGCTGACCTGGGCGCCGGTGGTCCAGGGGCCCGTGCGGGCCATGGCATAGCCGATGCGCACCGGTGCGGCCTGGGCCCGCACGATGGCCGGCATGGCCAGCGCGGCGGGCGCGGCGATGGCCGCCTGCACCAGGGTGCGGCGGGCGATGCCGGGCTTGGGGTCTTGCGGCTGCTTGTCTTGGGGCATGGGTGTCTCCTGCGGGCAGAACATGGGTGGCGGCTCTAGAGAAAACGCAGGGCCGCTCCCAAGTTTTCTCATCCCCCCTCGGGGGGCCTGACGCGCAGCGGCAGGTTTGGGGGCGCTCTGTGGCCGTTGCCGGCGATTGTGGGTAGCCGCCACCCGCCGCGCTTGACGCTGCATGCAGGCCGGCTTGCCGGTTTGTGCACGCCGATCAGGACTTTCCCTGAGTGCGGCGGGCCGCCCGCCAGCCCGTGTCGGCCTTAAGCTGCGCGCGCCGTTGCAGCCGTCTGCAGCAGCAAGCGCACCACCCTGCCGGAGACACGCCCATGCCTTTGCGGCCCGTTGCCACCATCGACACCGATGCCGTCCCTGCCGCCGAGCGCGCCGGGTTCTGGGCCGACTGCGTGCACCGGCTGTTCAACGGCCTGAAGTCCGACCACTACGGCGACACCGGCTTCGACGGCCGCATGAGCACGATGCATGCCGGCGACGTGGTGCTGACCCGTCTGGAAGCCAACCGCCACCGGGTGCTGCGCTCGGCCACGCTGGCGCGCGCATCGGAGACGGCCTACCTGAAGATCGTGGCGCCCTACGTGGGCTGCGCCGGTGTCGAGCAGAAGGGCCGCGAGGCCTGGGTGACGCCCGACCAGTGGAGCATCTACGACACCACCGACACCTATGCCGTGGCCAACCCGGTGCGGGTGGAGCACCTGATCGTGATGGTGCCCAAGCAGCGGCTGGTCGAGCGCGGCCTGGCGGTCGATGCGCTGATGGCGCGCCGCCTGGGCGGCAGCGGCGGCGTGTCGCGCATGGCACTGGAGACCATGCGCTCGGCCCACCGCGAGCTGCCCGGCATGGGCGACGTGGCCGCGCGCGGAGTGGGCGACGCCATCACCCAGCTGGTGCACCTGTCGATGCTGGAGCTGGCCGGCATGACCACCACCGTGACCCAGCGCGAAGCCTTGCGTGAGCGCATCAAGCAGCATGTGACCGACCGGCTGGGCGACCCGGCGCTGACGGTCGATGCCCTGGCGCTGGCGCTGAACTGCAGCCGCCGGCAGCTGTACAACGCGTTCTCCGAAGAACCCGACGGCCTGGCCGGCTACATCCTGCGCCGCCGCATCGAAGCCTGCCGCCAGGTCTTCGACGACCGCGCGCATGACCGGCGCAGCATCACCGAGATCGCGTTTGCCTTCGGCTTTTCGAGCATGGCGCACTTCAGCCGGGTGTTCCGCGCCCACCTGGGCGTGCCGCCCAGCGACTACCGGCGGGCGCTGGCGGCCGGCGCTTGACGGGTTGGGCACCGGCACGGCGGCACCGCCGTCGGGCACAGGGTGACGCGGCTGGCCACCGCGCCTGTGCGCCAGCAGCAGCAGCCGATCCGCTTTGGCGCCTGGTTTCACCGTGGCACGGCTTTTGCGCAGGCAGCCAGTCCGGCTGATCGCAGGGGGATCGCGGCTGCAGCAGCGCAGCCAGGCCACTTCGCGCAGACTGCGCGGCTGCAAAGACGGGCAAGGCCATGGTGCCGTGCCCGGGCCCGCGCCGGAGCCTTCCATTGACCACCCGCACCACTGCACCACCCGACACGCCGGCTGCCGGCCCTGCTGCTGTCGATGCCAGCACCTGGCGGGCCCTGCCGTCCGCCCTGCGCCAGGAACTGCGCACCGACCATGCCGGCGAAGCCGGCGCGGTGATGATCTACCGTGGCGTGCTGGCCCTGGCCCGCAGCCCGGCGCTGCGCGACTTTGCCCGGCACCATCTGCAGACCGAGCAGCAGCACCTGGACCTGATCGAGGCCGTGGTGCCGCTGGCCGGCCGCAGCCGCTTGCTGCCGCTGTGGCGCCTGGCCGGCTGGTTGACCGGCGCCTTGCCCGCCATGCTGGGGGACCGCGCCGTCTACGCCACCATCGACGCGGTGGAAACCTTCGTCGACCAGCACTATGCCGACCAGGTGGCCTGGATCGACCACCATACCGCCGCAGCCACCGCTGCCGGCCGGCCCGACACCGCCGCAGCGGCGCTGCCGGCCCTGCGCCAGCTTCTGGAGCGCTGCCGGCTCGACGAAGTGCAGCACCGCGACGATGCCCGCGCCCGCCGCGGCAGCGCCGGCCGCTGGCCGCAGCGCCTGCTGGTCTGGGGCTGGACGTCGCTGGTGGGCAGCGGCTCGGCTGCGGCTGTGCGCGTCAGCCGCTGGGTCTGACCTGGCCGCCACTGCGGGGGGGCTGGCCACCAAGCGGCTGGCATGCGGCGCCGCTGCGCCTGAATGCGCCGCCACCGCCAAGCCTGGGGCGCGGGCAGTCGATCAAACAGGGTTGTTTTCTATTCAATGGAGTAAAGCTTTCAATAAGATTGAGGCGTTGTCCTTGATCGCTTGAGACACTGAGATTGCCGATGTTTCTGAAGCTTGAGGTGATGCCCTCCTTGAACATGGGAGCTTGTCGGCCGCTGCCGCAAGCTTGCATCGGGTCTGGTGTGCCGCGCCGACACCGGGGCATTGGCCCCACCCGGGCCATTTTTGAAAGCCCCACTGCATGACGCCCACCGACGCGCCACCCGGGCATGTGCTGTTGGTGGAAGACAATTCGGATTTCGCGCAGTTCTTGTGGTTGGCACTGAACGAGGCGCGGCCGAATCAGGCCACCACGGTCTGCAGCACCGGGGCCCAGGCGATCAAGAAATTGAACGCAGCCAACGCCCGGTTCGACCTGCTGCTGGTCGACATCGGGCTGCCCGATGTCAGTGGCCTCGAGGTGATCGCACTGGCGCACAGGCGCTGGCCCGCCACGCCGATCATGGTGGTCTCGGTGATCGCGTCCGAAGCCAGTGTGCTGGCCGCCATCCGCGCTGGTGCGCGGGGCTACATCAACAAGGGCGACAACATCGCCGCCATCAAGGCCGCCATTGCGGATGTGATGGCCGGCAACTACCCGATCAGCCCTTCTCTGGCGCGCATCCTGTTCAGGGCGGTTGGCGGCCCCGGGGTGCAGCACGCGGCGTCTGCGGATTCAAGCTTGTCCGCCCGTGAAGCCGAAACCCTGCGCCACATTGCACATGGGTCCACCTACCTGGAAACCGCCAATCTGATGGGCGTCAAACTGTCGACCATTCAAACCAATATCCGAAGCATCTACCGAAAGCTGGATGTCAGCAACCAGATGCTGGCGGTCACCAAGGCGCGTGAGGCTGGGTTGATTTGATCTGCAAGACGCCGTCGGCGACGTTTGCCCGCAAGTGAATGGTCGTTCCGTTGGCACTGGTTTGTGTGCTGATGCTGGCGCCGATGCGGTTGGCGCGCCGCTGCATGCTGGCCAGGCCCGACCCCACGGGTGTGGCTGGCGCAAGCCCGATGCCATCATCCTGCACCAGCAACTCCACCATTCCCGTTGACGTGTCGCAGTGCACGCGCACCCAGACATTGCGCGCCTGTGCGTGCTTCATGGCATTGTTCAAGGCCTCTTGTGCGATGCGCAGCACCTGCAGGATGAAGGCCTTCTGCAGGGCCGGGGCCGCCTGCAGCTGCAACGACCAGTGAAACGCAGTCGCCCCCTGAACGACACGTTGGCTGGTGCGAAACCGCAGGTCCGCGAAGGCATCGGCCAGGCTGTTGTCGTGATTGCCCAGGGTGTCGATCACCAGGTAGAGATCGGCCATGCACTCGGCCAGCAGGTCACGCAGTTGATGTTGCGTGAAGCTGCGGTGCTCGGCGGCAAACCGGGCGCTTGAGAGCTGCGACCCGAATCCATCGTGCAGGTCTTGCAGGTCTTGCAGGATGCGCTCGCGCTCTTCGAACTTGGTCTTCTCGACCTCCAGGGCCAGCAGCCGTTGGTGGGCCTCCAGCGTCATGCTTCTGCTCTGGTTCAGTGACGACGCCAGCAGGCCGATGAGCAAACTGCCGAACAGCACCATCACCATGCCATAGGCGTAGGTGACGTAGTAAACACTCTCGTAGTGCGTTTGCCCGCCGATCCGCAGCCAGTCATGCACGCCGATGGCCAGCAATGCCAGTGCCATGCCCGTGCTGGCCAGGTGGCGCGGCAGGCGTGACTGCCATGTCCATCGCAGCATCTGCCAGGCTGCCATGGGCGCCAGGACCAGCAGCGGCGCGTACAGCGCCATGACCACGAGGTTGTTGTTGCCGCTCCACCAGATCACGGGCAGCGCCAACAGCACATAGGCCGCACACACCCGCCGGGCCGTGCGCGGCGCCTTGTCAAACAGCATCAGCAAGCTGGGGATCAGCATGAAGATCGACACCAGGCGGGTTGAAAACACGATCCACCCGAAAGTCTGCATGTCGACCTCGCGCCGAATCACCAGCACATTGATGTTGCTCAGCGCATAGGTCAGCGCCACACAGCCGAACCACAGGTAGACCGGATCGCGGCGCATGATCAGGCCGACGCACAGCGCAATGACGCCCAGCAGCACCGACAGCCATGTGAGGCCCCGCACCACTTCCACCTGCCAGAACATTCGCCACCGCATGCGTTCCACCAGCAGTTCATCGGCGGGCCCGATCTCCAGCGGCGCCAGGCCGTTCGCCAGATGGGGAATGGCATAGACCTCGATGTCGATGTCGTTGCGCCCCTGGCGCCACAGCACAGGTGCGGGCTCGACGACGAATGACCGGTAGTGGCAGATCAGCCGCTCCAGGTCACCGCTGCCACAGGCGCCCACCCAGTGGCCGTTGAGCGAAACCTGGCCCGACAGGTTGAGCTTGCGCACCAGGATGCCCAGGCGCTCGGCGGGCAACTGCGCAAGATCCACCGTCACGCGGTAACGCACACGGCCGCCATTGGCGGCAAAGTCCTCGGGTGCCAGCACATGTGGCAGGTTCACTTGCCGTTGGCCTTGCCGGCTGAACAACTCGGCACGGGTGGCCGTGGTGATGGACGCCACGGGTTGTGCAGCGGCACCAGGCACCGACAGCAGCACCCAGGCCAGCACCAGGCAATGGGCAACCCAGGCCCTGGCGACGCGCGCCTTGGCCCGCAGGGCCGCCCAGCCCAGGCCGGCCGCGGCCTTGCCGGCCACAACGGTGGGGCCGTCGTCACCGCAGACCGGGCCAACCCCTGACCCCGTGCCGCCGGTTGAGGGCGTGCCGGGCGCAGACTTTCTCGCGCATGCAACATTCATCATGGACGTTTGAGCTTTCAGCGCACTTTAAGCGTCTTCGGCGTCAGCGGGTGTTCAAGTTTGGCCGCAGCCATGTGGCCCCGGGCTGCTTCACGCAGGCTGCGGCCCGGCAGGCGCGGCGGGCGCGGTGATGACCGTCCACAACGCGCAAACCGCAGCGCACCTGTGGCCGCCGATACACTGGCACCCCGCCCAGGCCTGTCCCGGCTGGCGGTGTGCAGCCAACCCAGCGCAAGCCCACGCGCGCCCCTCGATCTTGTCCGCCCAGCCCCGCAGCCTGCCCTTGCCCGCCACGCCGCGCCGTGGTGCGGGTGCCCCCCGTGGCAGGCGCTGGTCGTGGCTGCTGGTGCTGGCACTGGCCACCGCCGCCCTGGTGGCCGTGCCGATCCTGTCGGTGGGCAGCAACATCTTCGCCACCGGCCAGGCCGGCACCTGGGCCCACCTGGCGTCCACCGTGCTGCCCGACTACATCCGCACCACCCTGTGGCTGTGCGCTGGCGTGGGCATCGGCGTCACCTTGCTGGGCGTGGGCGCGGCCTGGCTGGTGACGCGCCACCAGTTCCCCGGCCGCGCCGCGTTTGAATGGGCCCTGGTGCTGCCCCTGGCCATGCCGGCCTATGTGATGGCCTACACCTACACCGACCTGCTGCAGTACGTGGGCCCGGTGCAGACGGCGCTGCGCGAGGCCTTTGGCTGGCGGCGCGCCGACTACTGGTTCCCCGACTTGCGCAGCACCGGCGGTGCGGTGGTGATGTTCTCGCTGGTGCTGTACCCGTATGTCTACCTGATGGCGCGCACCGCCTTCCTGGAGCGTGGCGGCGCCACGCTGGAGGTGGCGCGCTCGCTGGGCCTGACACCCTGGCAGGGTTTCCTGCGGGTCAGCCTGCCGATGGCGCGGCCGGCCATTGCCGGTGGCGTGGCCCTGGCGCTGATGGAGACATTGGCTGACTTCGGCACGGTCAGCTACTTTGCGGTGCAGACCTTCACCACCGGCATCTACCGCGCCTGGTTCTCGCTGGGCGACCGGGTGGCGGCGGCGCAATTGGCCCTGGTGCTGCTGGCCTTCGTGATCCTGGTGCTGGTGTTCGAGCGGCTCAGCCGCGGCAGCCGCCGCTTTGCCGAAACCAGCCTGCGCCGCAGCGGCGCTGGCCGCATGCCGCTGGCTGGCGGGCGGGCGCTGCTGGCCTGGTGTGCCTGTGCGCTGCCGCTGGTGGGCGGCTTTCTGCTGCCGGCCGGGCTGCTGCTGCAGATGGCGCTGACCGAGGGCGACGCCCAGTTCGGCGCCCGCTTCGTGCGCCTGGCCGGCAACAGCGTGCTGCTGGCCGGCCTGACGGCCCTGCTGGCGGTGGCGCTGGCCCTGCTGATCGGCTATGCCGCGCGGGTGCACCGTGGCGGCGCCATGCGCTGGGCCCACCGCATCGCCGGCCTGGGCTATGCGCTGCCGGGCTCGGTGATCGCGGTGGGCGTGCTGATCCCGGTCACCCGGCTCGACCATGCGCTGGCGGCGCTGTGGCAGCAACTGTTCGGCACCCACCCGGGGCTGCTGCTGACCGGTGGCATTGCCGCCCTGGTGTATGCCTGCATCGTGCGCTACCTCACCGCCGCCATGCAGGCGGTCGACAGCGGCCTGGCCAAGATCACCCCCAGCATGGACCAGGCCGCCCGCAGCCTGGGCCACACCCCGGCGCAGACCTTGCGCCGCGTGCACCTGCCGCTGCTGCGCGGCAGCCTGCTCACCGCCGCGCTGCTGGTGTTCATCGATGTGATGAAGGAGTTGCCCGCCACGCTGGTGATGCGGCCCTTCAACTTCGACACCCTGGCCACCCAGGCCTACACCCTGGCCGCAGACGAACGCCTGGCCGAGGCCAGCACCGCCGCGCTGGCCATCGTGCTGGTGGGCCTGCTGCCGATGGTGTTCATCTGCCGGCAGATCGCCAAGGGCCAATCGATATCCGCCAGCTGACCGTGCCCCAGGAGACTTCCATGGCCGACTTCGATGCCGCCTACCCCCGCCCCGAACACACTGCCCCGGCCGAATGGGCAGCGCGGGTGCAGCTGGCGGCGGCCTACCGCATCTTTGCCCACCTGGGCTGGGCCGAGCTGATCTACAACCACCTGTCGCTGCGGGTGCCCGGTGAGCCGGGGCACTTTCTGCTCAACCCCTTCGGCCTGCACTACACCGAGGTCTGCGCGTCCAACCTGGTCAAGGTGGACGCCGATGGCCGCACCATCGGCGACAGCCGCTGGCCGATCAACCCGGCCGGCTTCACCTTCCACGGCGCCATCCACCGCACCCTGCCCGATGCCCACTGCGTGGTGCATGTGCACACCACCGCCACCATGGCGGTGTGCTGCCTGGACAGCGGCCTGAGCTACACCAACTTTTATGCGGCCCAGCTGCACGGCAAGGTGGCCTACCACGACTTCGAGGGCATCACCGTGCATGCCGACGAGGGCGCGCGCATCCTCGCCAGCGCCGGGGGCGCGCCGGTGCTGCTGCTGCGCAACCACGGCCCGGTGGTCATCGGCCAGACGCTGGCCCAGGCCTTCAACCTGCTGTGGGTGCTGCAGCGTGCCTGCGAGGTGCAGGTGGCCGCCCAGGCGCTGGGCCCGTTGCGCGCCATCCCCGCGCCGGTGCTGCAGGGCTGCGTGCGCGATTCGCTGAACTTCAACACCCGCTTCGGCGCCGGGCAGGACAGTTTCAGCGCGATGCAGCGGCTGGTGGACCGGATCGATCCGTCGTACCGGGGCTGAGTTTGGCGGCCAGCGCAGCGCAATCCAAGGGCAGACCCCAGGATGCCACTGCGGGCGCTGCATGCGATAACCGCACACCGCGTCGGGCCTGCCGGCGGGCCAACCCGACCACGGAGACCCCCATGTTCCACATCCAGATCTTCTACCCGCAGAGCGCGCGCTTCGACATGGCCTATTACTGCGAGAAGCACATGCCGATGGTGCAGGCCCGCATTGGCGCCGCATGCACCGGCTTCACCGTCGATGCCGGCCTGGCCGGCGGCGCACCCGGCGCGCCTGCACCGTATGCCGCCATCGGCGCGCTGCATGTCACGTCACTGGAGGCCTTCCAGGCCGCGATGGGCCAGCACGGTGCCGAGATCATGGGCGATGTGCCCAACTACACCGACGCCCAGCCGGTGGTGCAGATCAGCCAGGCCAAGGTCGGCTGACCACCACACCGGGGCCCAGCATGGCCGCCCCGGCCAGCGCCCAGCGCGCCCACATCGCCACCGTGATGCAGGTGGCGGGGCATGGCATCGGCGCACCGCAAGCCCAGGCGCATGACGAGATCATCCGCGCCAGCTGGCAGCGCTGCGTGCACCAGCACCGGCTCGACCCCACCCGCATGCAAGAGGCGGTGATCCTGCCGCAGGCCCGCCTGCGCGAGCACCAGGACCAGATGGAGGCCTTCCTCCACATCGCCCGCCACGGGCTGGAGTCGCTCTACCAGCAGGTGGCCGGCCTGGGCTATGTGGTGCTGCTGACCGATGCCCGCGGCATCACGGTCGATTTTCTCGGCGACCTGGTGGTCGAGCCCAGCCTGCGCAAGGCCGGCCTGTACCTGGGCGCCGACTGGAGCGAGCACCATGCCGGCACCTGCGGCGTGGGCACCTGCATCAGCACCGGCCAGGCGCTGACCGTGCACCTGGCCGACCACTTCGATGCCACCCACATCCCGCTGACCTGCACCAGCGCGCCGGTGTTCAGCCCTGGCGGTGCGCTCAGCGCGGTACTCGACATCTCCGCCCTCAGCGCGCCCGATCCCAAGCCCAGCCAGCACCTGGCGCTGCAGCTGGTCAAGCTGGCCGCGCGCCAGGTCGAGAACGCGCAGTTCCTGCACCGCTTCCGGCATGACTGGGTGCTGCGCCTGGCGCAGGCGCCGCAGTTCCTGGACGTGAACCCCGACTACCTGCTGGCACTGGACGCCGGCGGCCGGCTGATCGGCCACAACCGCGGCGCCCAGCTGCTGCTGCAGGGCCTGCCGGCGCTGGCGGGACGCCCGCTGCTCGGCCAGCCGCTGCACCATCTGCTGGACGTGGCGCCGGGCGACCTGGGCCGCTTCATGGCCGGGCGGCCGGCCGAGCAGCGGGCGGTGATGCTGGCCGGCGGCCGGCAATTGCTGTTCCTGCTGGCCACCGCGCCGCCGGTGCTGGCGCGCGTCCCCAGCCCGGTGGCCACGCCGCCGCGCCTGCCCCTGCCGCTGGCCGCGCTGTCGGGTGGTGACGCCCGGCTCGACCGTCAGATCGAGCGCGCCGCCCGGCTGGCCAACAGCCCGGTCAGCCTGCTGATTACCGGCGAGACCGGCAGCGGCAAAGAGTATTTCGCCAAGGCCCTGCATGCCGCCAGTGAGCGCCGCGCCAGCCCGTTCGTGGCCGTCAACTGCGCCGCCATTCCCGATGGCCTGATCGAAAGCGAGCTGTTCGGCCACCTGCCCGGCAGCTTCACCGGCGCCGGGCCGCGGGCCAAGCGCGGGCTGATCCAGTCGGCCGACGGCGGCACGCTGTTCCTCGACGAGATCGGCGACATGGCCCTGGGCCTGCAGGCCCGCCTGCTGCGGGTGCTGGCCGAGCGCGAGGTGCTGCCGCTGGGCGCGGCACGGCCGGTGCCGGTCAACATCCGGGTGATCGCCGCCACCCATGCGCCGCTGGCGCAGCGGGTGCGCGAAGGCCGCTTCCGCGACGACCTGTACTACCGCCTGAACGGCGCGCACCTCGCCCTGCCGCCGCTGCGCGAGCGCAGCGACCTGGGTGTGATGATCGACCGCCTGCTGGCTGCTGGCGATGCCCAGCAGCCGCCGGTGCGGCTGGCGCCGGCAGCGCGTACCTTGCTGCTGGCCCACCGCTGGCCCGGCAACCTGCGTGAGCTGCGCAACGCGCTGGACTATGCCCGCAGCGTCTGCAGCCACGGCCTGGTGGAGCCCGGTGATCTGCCCGACGCCCTGCAGCCCGATGCCGGCACCTCGCCGCCCACAGTTGCCGCAGGCCATGCCGCAGCGCAGGCCGAGGCCCTGCTGCATCTGCTGCGAGACGCGCACTGGAACATCGCCGCCGTGGCGCGCCAGCTGGGCTGCGCCCGCATGACGCTGTACCGGCGCATGGCGCGCTGGGGCATCCGTTCACCCAATGCCCGGGACGGCGGCCCGCCGGCGCATTGACCACGCCCGCCCGCCCGACCCCGGCTTTCCACTCCCTTTGCCCATGCCCATGACCACGCCTGTCCTCGACCTGTTGCACCACCAGATCGCCGCCCGCCACTGCCCTGGCGCCTTGTTGCTCGTCGAGCGCGCCGGCCAGGTGCTGGCCCGCCATGCGCTGGGCCGCATCCACCCGGATGCCGACGCGCCGCTGCATGCCGGCGTGCGCTTTCGCATCGCCTCGCTCACCAAGCCGGTGGTCACCGTGGCCGTGCTGATGCAGGTGGATGCCGGCCTGCTCGACCTGGACACGCCGGTGGGCGAGATCCTGCCTGCGCTGCGCGGCCTGCGCCTGGCCGACGGCAGCCTGGCCGTGCCCGGCCCGACGGTGCGCGACCTGATGCGCCACACCGCCGGTTTTGCCTACCCGCAGGAGGTGCCGCATGCCGCCCTGCGCGCCGCCTGGACGGCAGCGGCGCTGGCGCCCGGGCGTGCGGGTGTCGACGGTGCACGCCTGCTGGCCGGCCTGGCCGCGCTGCCCTTGGTGAATGCGCCCGGCGCTGCCTTCCGCTACGGCTACAGCACCGACGTGCTGGGCCTGGTGGTCGAGGCGATCGACGGCGTGCCGCTGGCCACCGCGCTGCAGCGCCGGCTGTTCGGCCCGCTGGGCATGCGCCACACCAGCTTCGAGACCGGGCCCGGCGAGCCGCTGGCCACCGCCTTTGCCGCCGATGCCGCCTGGCATGCCACGGTGGCGCCCATCGGCCAGCGCCAGGCCGGCGCCGCCTGGATGGACAGCGGCGGTGGTGGCCTCATCAGCACGCTGGACGACTATGCCGCCTTTGCCCGCCTGCTGGCCGATGGTGGCGTGGTGGGTGGGCCGGGTGGTGCGGCGGGCGGCCAGCGGCTGCTGTCCGAACGCCTGTTTGCCGCGTTGTCGCGCAACCAGCTGGCCGATGGCGTGGACGGCCCGGCCGGCTACACCGGCCCGGGCTTCGGCTTCGGCCTGGGCCTGGCGGTGCGGCATGACTGGGGCCCGTCGGCCATGCCCTGCACTGCCGGCGAGCTGACCTGGTCGGGCATCAGCGGCACGGCCTTGTTCGTGCAACCCAGGGAGCGCTGGTTCGCGGTGCTGATGAGCGCCAACATGGCCAGCCGCATGATGGCGCGCATGGCGCTGCGGCGGGCGCTGGCAGCCTGAAGGGCGGGCCGCCGGGCCGGCGCGTGCGGGCCTGTGTCGCCGGCCGGTCGGTCGGCCGTGCAGGCAACCGGCTCAGGCCTTCTTGGCGTAGGTGATGCACCAGCCCTTGGCGCTGACCTGGTGGCCGGCGAAAAGCGGGCAGGGGCCCGCTGCATCACCCGGCTTGCCGGCATACAGCACGCAATTGCTGCAGGCCTGGCCCTGCTGGTACTTCGGGTTGCTGGCAGCGGCCACCTGGCTGGCGTCGGCGTGGTAGGACAGGGCCTTGGCCGTCGGGTCCGCCGGGTCGAGCATCGGCAGGCCCACGGTGCTGGCGCCGGCTGGTGTGGCGGTGGCTGCCGGGGCGGTGGTGTCCATGGCGGGCGCGGGCGCGGGCATGGGGGCGGGTGCCGGTGCCGGCATGGGTGTCGGGGCCGGCTCAGCAGCCACCGGCGTGGGTGGCTCGGTGCTCTTCGAGCAGGCGGCCAGCAAGGCCATGCCCCCCAGCGGCAGCAGCATGGCGAAGCGCCGGCGCTGCAGGCTCTGCAAGGTGATCAGGCGGTCGGTGGTGGTCATGGTGGGTCTTCCGGGCTGGGTTGCGGAGGCGGGTGGGGCGGCTTCGCATCCGCCGTGACGCTTGCGGTGCCGGTGCTGTGTGCGCACTGGTCGCCGGTTCGTCCATTCAAGTTGCCAAACAAGGTGATGCCGCACTCTAGTCCGCCAGCCCGACGGGCACTGTGCGCTGGCAAACCAAACGCCCGTTGGCCAAACAGGCCATGCCTGCTGGCGCCGTTGCCGGGCAAACCGCCAGCCCCGCCGCCCGGCCTGCGCCGGCCTGGCTGGCCGGCCGGGTTGACCGTGCCAGGGCGCAGGTGGCGCCGGCGGGCGACAATCCAGCCCCGCCTGCCGCCCCACCCGCCGTGTCCACCGCCACCCCCCGCCTTGAATACGGCCTTGATGCCAAGCCGCTGACCAGCTACCGCCCGTACTGGGCCAAGCGCTTCGGCACCGCGCCCTTCCTGCCCACCAACCGCGCCGAGATGGACGCACTGGGCTGGGACAGCTGCGATGTGGTCATCGTCACCGGCGACGCCTATGTCGACCACCCCAGCTTCGGCATGGCGGTGGTGGGCCGGGTGCTGGAGGCGCAGGGCTTCCGCGTGGGCATCATCGCCCAGCCCGACTGGCACAGCGCCGCGCCGTTTGCCGCGCTGGGTGCACCGAACCTGTTCTTCGGCGTGGCCGCCGGCAACATGGATTCGATGATCAACCGCTACACCGCCGACCGCCGCCCGCGCGGCGATGATGCTTACACCCCCGCCGGCGCGCCCGACAAGCGGCCCGACCGCGCCAGCCTGGTCTACACCCAGCGTTGCCGCGAGGCCTTCGGCAGCGTGCCCATCCTGCTGGGCGGCATCGAGGCGAGCCTGCGCCGGATTGCCCACTACGACTACTGGCAGGACAAGGTGCGCCGCGCCATCCTGGTCGATGCCCAGGCCGACCTGCTGCTGTACGGCAATGCCGAGCGGGCGCTGGTCGAGATTGCCCACCGTCTGGCCGCCGGCGAGCCGGTGGCGCAGATCACCGATGTGCGGGGCACAGCCTTCCTGCGGCGTGATGGCGATGCCAGCGCGGCGGGCTGGTTCGAACTGGATTCGACCGATGTCGACCTGCCCGGTCGCATCGACGACCACATCAACCCCTACCAGACCACCAGCGAGGCCGCCGCCAGCCAGGGTGCCACCTGTGCGAAGGACGACGGCGCGCCGGCCGCCGACCCCGCCGCGCCGCAACCCATCCGGCTGGTGCCACGCCAGGGCCGCATCCAGATGCCCCCGCGTGAACGCACCGTGGTGCGCCTGCCCAGCTTCGAGCAGGTCAAGCGCGACCCGGTGCTGTATGCCCATGCCAACCGGGTGTTGCACCTGGAGACCAACCCCGGCAATGCCCGCGCGCTGGTGCAGGCGCACGACATCGGCGGCAAGCCGCGCGATGTGTGGATCAACCCGCCGCCGGTGCCGCTGGCCACCGCCGAGATGGACCATGTGTTCGGCCTGCCCTATGCGCGCAGCCCGCACCCCAGCTATGCCGACGACCAGGGCCGGCATGACGGCCCGACCAAGATCCCGGCCTGGGAGATGATCCGCTTCAGCGTCAACATCATGCGCGGCTGCTTCGGCGGCTGCAGCTTCTGCTCGATCACCGAGCATGAGGGCCGCATCATCCAGAGCCGCAGTGAAGACTCGGTGATCCGCGAAATCGAGGACATGCGCGACAAGGTGCCCGGCTTCACCGGCGTGGTGTCGGATCTGGGCGGCCCCACCGCCAACATGTACCGGCTGCGCTGCAAGAGCACCGCCATCGAGCGCGCCTGCCGCAAGCCCAGTTGCGTGTGGCCCGGCATCTGCCCCAACCTGGGCACCGACCATGCGCCGCTGATCCGCATGTACCGCCGCGCCCGGGCACTGCCGGGCATCAAGAAGGTGTTGATCAGCTCGGGCCTGCGCTACGACCTGGCGGTGCGCGCACCCGACTATGTGAAGGAGTTGGTCACCCACCATGTGGGTGGCTACCTGAAGATCGCGCCCGAGCACACCGAGGCCGGGCCGCTGTCCAAGATGATGAAGCCCGGCATCGGCAGCTACGACCGCTTCAAGCAGCTGTTCGACAAGTACAGCGCCGAGGCCGGCAAGCAGCAGTTCCTGGTTCCGTACTTCATCGCCGCCCACCCGGGCACCAGCGACGAGGACATGATGCACCTGGCGCTGTGGCTCAAGCGCCATGGCTTCCGCGCCGACCAGGTGCAGACCTTCTACCCCAGCCCCATGGCCAGCGCCACGGCGATGTACCACACCGGCCGCAACCCGCTGAAGGGCCTGAGCCGCGACGCCGCCAAGCCCGACCTGACGGAGAAGGTGGATGTCGTGCGCAGCGAAAAGCGCCGCCGCCTGCACAAGGCGTTTCTGCGCTACCACGACGCTGCCGGCTGGCCGCTGCTGCGCGACGCGCTGATGGCCATGGGCCGTGCCGACCTGATCGGCAACGGCAAGAAGCACCTGGTGCCCAGCTACCAGCCTGCGGTGCAGGCGGCAGCGCCATCCGCAGCGCCTGCCGCGCCGCGGCGCGTCAGCCTGCTGACCCAGCACACCGGCCTGCCACCGCGGCCCGGCGTCACGCCCCGTCGCAAGCCCCGTTAGGTTGGTGCCGGGCTGCCCGGGACGGGCGGTTCCGGGCTACAGGTCCTTGGACATCAGGATCCAGTCGCCTTCGTCGTCCGAGCCGGGGAACGGCACGAAGACCCGGCGCTGCCACTCGGTGAATCCGCAGCGGCGGTACAGCGCGATGGCGCCGGTGTTGGGGCTTTCCACCTGCAGCGCGA
>JARXAJ010000194.1 GCA_029865965.1 Aquabacterium sp. | reverse complement strand
GGCCGCCGCCATGACCGCCGATGCGCCACGGCCGGCCACTGCCGCAGCCGACGCTGCCTGCGCCGGCGCCGCGGCATCTGTACGCGCGCCCGGCACCAGGCCCGACCACAGCGCCACGCCCAGCAGGGGCAGCAGCGCCACCGTAGCCGCCAGCGCCACCTGCCGCCCACGCCCGACCTGGCCGGCCGACGGGCCAAACACCTCATGTGCCGCCTGGGCCACGGTACGGCGGTCCACACACGCGCGGCCCTGGGCATAGGCGCCCAGCAGGGCGCGGTCGCACAGCAGGTTGATGCGCCGCGGCACGCCAGCGGTCCGTGCATGCAACTGGCGCAGTGCGGGCGCGTCGAACGGGTTGGCGCCAGCCAGCCCGCCCACCGCCAGGCGGTGGGCCACGTAGGCGGTGGTCTCGGCCGCGCTGAGCGCCTGCAGGTGGTAGCGGGCGATGACCCGTTGCGCCAGCTGCTCCATGCCCGGGTCGGCCAGCTGGCTGCGCAGCTCGGGCTGGCCGATCAGGATGATCTGCAGCAGCTTGCGGTCATGGGTTTCCAGGTTGGTCAGCAGGCGCAGCTGCTCCAGCACCTCGGCCGACAGGTGCTGCGCCTCGTCGATGATCAGCACGCAGTTCCGGCCCTGGGCATGGGCGGCCAGCAGGTGGTGGTTCAGCGCGTCGACCCAGGTCTTCACCGTGGCGGTGCCGGCGTCGGCGCCGGGCGGCGGGGCGATGCCGAATTCCTCGGCCACCGTCTGCAGCAATTCGCCGACGCTGAGCTTGGGGTTGACGATGTAGCCCACCTGGCAGCCGGTGGGCACCTGCTCCAGGAAGCAGCGGCACACGGTCGTCTTGCCCGCGCCGATCTCGCCGGTCAGCAGCACGAAGCCGCCGCCGGCCTGCACGCCGTACAGCAGATGGGCCAGCGCCTCGCGGTGGCGCTCGCTCATGTAGAGGTAGCGCGGGTCGGGCGCGATCGAGAACGGCGCGTGCTGCAGGCCGAAGTGGGTCAGGTACATGCCGTGCAGGATAGCCGGGGGGGCCCCGCAGCCTGTCAAAACCCCGGGTGACAGCAGCGCCGATTAGGCAGACGACCCAAGACGGCCTGCCTACACTGAGGCCGGCTGCGCGCTGCATGCGTTGCCCCCACATCCAGCAGGAGCTCCCATGGTGAAGAGACTTCAGAAGATGGCCGACAAGCGGGCAGCCGCGTCCGCCGGCCTGCTCGACAGCCAGCTGGCCCAGACCATCAAGGATTCAGCGCAGCAGATCTGGCTGGCCGGCCTGGGCGCATTCGCCAAGGCGCATGGCGAAGGCGGCAAGGCGTTCGACACCCTGATGAAGGAAGGCGCCAGCCTGCAGCGCAAGACCCAGGCCGCGGCCGAAGGCGAGCTGGGCAACGTGGCCGGCAAGATGTCGGCCATGGCCGGTGAAATGGGCAGCAAGGCCAATGCGCAGTGGGACAAGCTGGAGTCCATCTTCGAGGAGCGCACCGCCCGGGCCCTGGGCAGGCTGGGCATGCCCGCCGCCCAGGACCTGGCCACCCTGGCCGACCGTGTGGCCGCCCTGGAAGCCGCCGTGGCCGCGCTGGCCGCGCTGAAGGGTGATGCCCCGCAGGCCGCGAAGGTGCCGAAGTTCAAGCCCGGCAAGGCCTTGAAGAGCGCGGTGGGAGCCGCAGCACCGAAGCCTGCTGCGCGCACCGCACGCAAGCCGGCAGCCGCACCGGTGGTGGCCACGGCCGTGCGCCGGCGCAAGGCTGCAGCCGGCGCCTGAGCGGCCCTCAGGCCATGACGGGCGTGCCCAGATAGCGGGCTTCCAGGTGCGCCCGGTAATGCATCGGGTTCAGCACCTCGCCACTGGCACGCGTGGCCAGTTCATCGGTGGTCCAGCGGCTGGCCTGCTGCCAGATGTGGCGGTCCAGCCAGCCGAACACCGGCGTCAGATCACCGGCGTGGATGCTGGCGTCCAGCCCGGGCAGCGACCGCCGCATGGCGGCAAACCACTGCGCGGCATACACCGCGCCCAGGGTGTAGCAGGGGAAATAGCCGAACATCGCCTCGGGCCAGTGCACGTCCTGCATCGGCCCGTCGCGGAAGTTGCCGCGCGTGTCCTGGCCCAGCAACGCAGCCATGCCGGTGTCCCACAGTGCGGGGATGTCCTCGGGCGCGATCTCGCCTTCGATCAGCGGGCGCTCGATGTCGTAGCGCAGCATCACATGGGCGGCATAGGTCAGCTCGTCGGCATCCACCCGGATCAGCCCCGGCTGCACACGCGTGACCAGGCGCAGCAGGTTGTCCGGCTCGAACGCCGGCTGGTCGCCGAAGGCCTGGCGGATCATCGGTACCAGGTGGGCGATGAAGCCCGGGTGGCGGCCCAGCTGCATCTCGAAGCTGAGGCTCTGGCTCTCATGGATGCCCATCGACCGCGCCAGCGACACCGGCTGGCCCAGCCAGGCTTGCGGGCGGCCCTGTTCATAGCGGCCATGGCCGGTCTCGTGGATGGCACCCAGCAGGCTGGTAATGAACTCACCGGTCTCGTAGCGGGTGGTCAGGCGCACGTCCTCGGGCACACCGCCGGCGAACGGATGGGTGCTGACATCGAGCCGGCCGCGGTTGAAGTCGAACTGCAGCCATTGCATCACCTGCAGGCAGAGCTGGCGCTGGGCCTCCACCGGGAACGGCCCTTGCGGCTGCAGCACCGTCTGGCCGCTTTGGCGCGCCTGCACCTGCTGCACCAGGCCAGGCAGCCAGCTGCGCAGGTCGGCAAACAAGGGGTCGAGCCGGGCGCAGGTCATACCGGGCTCGAAGCGGTCCATCAGCGCGTCATACGGGCGCAGGCCGCTGCGCTGCGACAGCAGCTGGGCCTCTTCACGCGCGGTGGCCACCACGGCGCGGAAGTTGCGCAGGAAGCCGGCCCAGTCATTGGCCGGGCGCTGCTGGCGCCAGGCCTGGCCGCAGCGTGCCGTGGCCAGCTGGCTGCGCTGCACCAGGTGCTCGGGCAGCGCAGCAGCGGCCTGCCATTCACGCGCCATCTCGCGCAGGTTGGCGCGCTGGAAGTCGTCCAGCGGCTCGTCTTGTGCCTGGGCCAACGCGCGGGCCAGGCCGGGGGCTGTGCGGGCCTGGTGCACCAGCGCGGCCACCTCGGCCAGCGCGCCGGCGCGGGCCTCGGCCCCGCCGGCGGGCATCATCGCCGCCTGGTCCCAGTAGGCCAGGGCCTGCAGGTGGTCCAAATGGTGCTGGCGGGTGAAGCTGCGCGCCAGTTCGTCGTAAGCGGGGGTGACTGAAGCCATGGCATGGGCCGGCACGCGGCCGGCAGCTTGCATCGGGACCTTGATTCTGCGGGCCGCAGCGCCCGCAGGCCTCCACCCAAAAGGCGGAATTCCAACCGACCTCAGCCACCAGAGGCCGGAAACACCCACAGCAGCGCGGCGGTCATGGTGATATAACGGGCGCACTTGCCCACGGCCATGTAGGCCACGCAGGGCCAGAACGGCAGGCGCAGCCAACCAGCCACCGCGCACAGCGGGTCGCCCACACCTGGCAGCCACGACACCAGGCAGGCCTTGGGCCCGAAGCGGCGCAGCCAGCTGACGGCACGCAATTCGCCGCTGCGGTGGGTGGCACGCTCGTAGGCCCGCTCGGCGCCATAGCCCATCCACCAGCTGATGGCCCCGCCGATGGTGTTGCCCAGCGTGGCCACGCCCACCGCCGGCCAGAACAGTCCGGGGTTGAGCTTGACCAGACCAAACACCGCCGGCTCGGAGCCTAGCGGCAGCAGCGTGGCCGAGACCAGCGACACCACGAACACCGTGCTCAGGCCGACTTCGGGCAGGGCCAGCAGGGCCAGCAACATGCCCAACTGGGCTTCGATCCAGGCTTCCATCGGCAGCGATCATAGGCAGCCTGGGCGGCACCGGTGCGGCTGGGCGCCGACGCTATACTCTGCCTCCTTTTTCAGCAGCACCCGCTGCGCCCACCCCCCCCTGGTCACCCCTATGCAACTCGGCCCCCATGTGCTGGCGAACCGGCTGTTTGTCGCCCCCATGGCAGGGGTGACCGACCGGCCGTTCCGCCAGCTGTGCCGGCAGTTGGGCGCGGGCTATGCGGTCAGCGAGATGGTCACGTCGCGCAAGGACCTGTGGACGTCGCTCAAGACCAGCCGCCGGGCCGACCACACCGGCGAGCCCGGCCCGATCGCGGTGCAGATCGCCGGGACGGATGCGCCGATGATGGCCGAGGCAGCCGCCTACAACATCGACCGCGGCGCGCAGATCATCGACATCAACATGGGCTGCCCGGCCAAGAAGGTGTGCACCAAATGGGCCGGCTCGGCGCTGATGCGCGACGAGCCGCTGGCCTTGGCCATCGTGGCCGCGGTGGTGGCTGTGTGCGCGCCGCGCGGCGTACCGGTCACGCTGAAGATGCGCACCGGCTGGTGCCATGCCGAGCGCAATGCGGTGGCGCTGGCGCGTGCGGCCGAAAGCGCCGGCGTGGCCATGCTGACGGTGCACGGCCGCACCCGCGAGCAGGGCTACACCGGCGCGGCCGAGTACGACACCATTGCCGCCGTGAAGGCCGCCGTGCGGGTGCCGGTGGTGGCCAACGGTGACATCGACAACGCCGCCAAGGCGCGCCTGGTGCTGCAGCACACCGGCGCCGATGCGCTGATGATCGGCCGCGCCGCCATGGGCCGGCCGTGGATCTTCCGCGAGATCGCACATGAACTGGCCACCGGCTGCGCCCTGCCCGCCCCCGCCACCCAGGACGTGAAGCGCTGGCTGGTCGACCACCTGCACCAGCACTACGGCCTGTATGGTGAATTCTCCGGCGTGCGCAGCGCGCGCAAGCACATCGGCTGGGCGGTGCGCGGGCTGCCTGGTGGCGAGGCATTCCGCCAGGCCATGCATGCCCTGGACGACGCCCGCTTGCAGGTGGATGCGGTGACCACCTACTTCGACACGCTGGCCGATGCCCACATCCTGCTGCCGGCTGCGCTGGCAGCCAACGACGGCCTGATGGCCTTGCAAGCATGAGCAAGAAGAAGATCGAGGACTGCATCCGCGACAGCCTCGAGCAGTACTTCAAGGACCTGCGCGGCACCGAACCCAATGCGGTGCACGACATGGTCATCGGCACGGTGGAAAAGCCGATGCTCGAAGTGGTGATGAAGCATGCCGACGGCAACCAGAGCAAGGCCGCCGAATGGCTGGGCATCAACCGCAACACCCTGCGCCGCAAGCTGCTGGACCACAAGCTGATCTGATGTTGATGGCCCACCCCCGCAGCGCCTGTGGCGCTCCCCCTCAAGGGGGCGCCGCCTACAGCCCGGCCGAGCCGGCTCTGTGGCGGGCGCTTGCTGAACTCGCGGCTCCGCCGCCATGTCTCCTGACACCCACCACCCCATGACCACTGCCCTGCTGTCCGTGTCCGACAAGACCGGCATCCTCGACTTCGCCAGCGCGCTGCATGCACGCGGCGTCAAGCTGCTGTCGACCGGCGGCACCGCCCGGCTGCTGGTCGATGCCGGCCTGCCGGTGACCGAGGTGGCCGAGGTCACCGGCTTCCCCGAGATGCTGGACGGCCGGGTCAAGACCCTGCATCCGCGCATCCATGGCGGCCTGCTGGCCCGGCGCGACGTGCCGGCCCACATGGCCGCCCTGGCCGCGCACGGCATCGCCACCATCGACCTGCTGGTGATCAACCTGTACCCGTTCGCCCAAGCCACGGCCCGGCCCGACTGCACGCTGGAAGACGCCATCGAGAACATCGACATCGGCGGCCCGGCCATGCTGCGCGCCGCCGCCAAGAACTGGGCCGACGTGGGTGTGGTGATCAACCCGGCTGACTACCCCCAGGTGCTGGCCGAACTGGACGCCGGCGGCCTCACCCGAAAGACCAAGTTCGACCTGGCGCGCAAGGTGTTTGCGCACACCGCCGCCTATGACGGCATGATCGCCAATTACCTCAGCGCGCTGGCGCCCGGCGCCGAAGACCGGCCTGCCGCCGTGCCGCAGCGCGCCGATTACCCCGAAGTCTTCAACCTGCAACTGGTGAAGACGCAAGACATGCGCTATGGCGAGAACCCGCACCAGAGCGCGGCCTTCTACCGCGAGGCCAAGCCCGCCGCCGGCACGCTGGCGCAGTGGGTGCAGCTGCAGGGCAAGGAGCTGTCGTTCAACAACATCGCCGACGCTGACGCCGCCTGGGAATGCGTGAAGACCTTCGACGTGCCTGCCTGCGTCATCGTCAAGCATGCCAACCCCTGCGGCGTGGCGGTGGGCAGCAGCGCGGTGGACGCCTACCTGAAGGCGCTCAAGACCGACCCCACCAGCGCCTACGGCGGCATCCTGGCGCTGAACCGCCCGCTCGATGCCGAGGTGGTGGCCGCCATCAACGCCGCCAAGCAGTTCGTGGAAGTGGCACTGGCCCCGTCGGTCACGCCCGAGGCGCGCGCCTTGCTGGCTGCCAAGCCCAATCTGCGCCTGCTGGAAGTGCCGTTGGCCGCCGGCGGCAACCTGCTGGACTTCAAGCGCGTGGGCGGCGGCATGCTGCTGCAGAGCGCCGACGCCAAGAACGTGGTGCCTGCCGAGCTGAAGGTGGTGACCACGCTGCAGCCCACGCCGCAGCAACTGGCCGACCTGTTGTTTGCCTGGAAGGTGGCCAAGTTCGTCAAGAGCAATGCCATCGTGTTCTGCGGTGGCGGCGCCACGCTGGGTGTGGGCGCCGGCCAGATGAGCCGCATCGACTCGGCCCGCATCGCCAGCATCAAGGCCGGCAACGCGGGGCTGTCGCTGGCCGGCAGCGCGGTGGCCAGCGACGCCTTCTTCCCGTTCCGCGACGGCCTGGATGTGGTGATCGACCAGGGCGCGGGCTGCGTCATCCAGCCCGGCGGGTCGATGCGCGACGCCGAGGTGATCGACGCCGCGAATGAACGCGGCGTGGCCATGGTCTTCACCGGCACCCGCCACTTCAGACACTGAGCCCGCGCTGCGGACGCCGGAAGGCGTTCGCAGGCTGGCGAAGGACTGCCGGCGATACAAGCCGGCAGGCTTTGAGCCCGCGCTGCGGACGCCGGAAGGCGTTCGCAGGCCCACCATTTGCATCCCCCCGGGCGACAACCCCGATTGCCGCACCGGGATGATGCGCCGATGATGCAGTCGCCCTTTCTGGCCCCTGTGCCGTTCACGATGCCTCTCTGCCGTCTTGCCATTCGCCACTGCCTGGCGCTGTTGCTGTCCCTGCTGCTGACCCACAGCGCCGCCGTGGCGACGCCGGTGGTCACCGGCACCTGGGAGCATGCGATCTCGGCCTTCCAGCCGCCCAAGTACCCGCGCGGCTTCAGCCACTTCGCCTATGCCAACCCGCAGGCGCCCAAGGGTGGCACGCTCAACCTCAGCAACCCCGACCGGCGCACCAGCTTCGACAAGTGGAACCCCTTCACGGTCAAGGGTGTGGCACCGGCGGCGCTGCGCATCTTCGTCTTCGAGACGCTGGGCTTCGTGGCCATGGACGAGCCCAAGGCGGTGTACGGCCTGATCGGTGAAGAGATCCTGGTTGCGCCCGACCTGGCGTCGGTCAGCTGGCGCATCCACCCCAAGGCGCGCTTCTCCAACGGTGACGCCGTCACGGCCGCCGATGTGGTGCACAGCTTCAACCTGATCACCAGCCCGCAGGCTTCGCCCGAATACACCGTGGCCTTTGCCGGCATCGCCAAGGCGGTGGCGGTGGACGCCCGCACCGTGCGCTTCGACCTCAAAGAGCCCGGGCTGGACGCGGTGATGGCCACGGCCGAGCTGCCGGTGTTCTCGGCCAAGTGGGGCGCGGGCAAGAAGTTCGACGCCATCGTCACCGACATGCCGATCGCCACCGGGGCCTATCTGGTCGACAAGCACCAGATGCCGCGCCGGCTGGAACTGAAACGGCGCGACGACTACTGGGCAAAAGACCTGCCGGTGCGCCGCGGCTTCTACAACTTCGACCGCATCATCTACCGCATGTATGCCGACCAGGACGTGCGGCGCGAAGGCTTCAAGGGCGGCGAGTTCGACATCTACAAGGAATACCGCGCCAGCCAGTGGGCCCGCAGCCACCGCGGCCCCAAGTGGGAGAGCGGGCGCATCGCCAAGCAGACCTTCACCGTCAGCACCGGCAGCATGCCGCAGGCCATGCAGCTGAACCTGCGGCGGCCCAAGTTCCAGGACATCCGCGTGCGCGAGGCCATCCTGCGGGCCTATGACTTCGACCGCTACAACCGCTATGGCTCGTTCAACGCCAGCGACAGCCTGTTCAACAACACCGACTTCGCCGCCCAGGGCCTGCCCGGCCCGGCCGAACTGGCCCTGCTGGAGCCCTACCGGGCGGAACTGCCGCCAACGGTCTTCGGCCCGCCGTTCCGCATGCCGCGCTATGGCACCAGCCCCAACGCACTGCGCGACAGCCTGCGCCGCGCGCAGGAGCTGCTGGCCGATGCAGGCTGGAAGCCCGGGCCCGACGGCTGGCTGCGCAATGCCGCCGGCGAGAAGCTGACGCTGGAGATGCTGGAGCCCAGCCAGACCGGCCGCCTGCCCGAATTCGCCCGCAACCTGAAGAAGCTGGGCATCGAATACAGCGAGCGCCTGGTCGACTTTGCGCTGTACCGCCGCCGGCTGACCGCCTTCGACTACGACATGATCATCATCGTCGAGCCCAAGTTCACCCTGCCCGACGCCGGCCAGGTGGGCAGCCTGTACGGCAGCGAATCGGCCAAGAAGGAAGGCGGCAGCAACTTCCGCGGCGTGCAGAGCAAGGTGGTCGACCTGCTGATCGAGCGCATTGCCCAGGCCAAGACCCTGGACGACCTGCGCACCGCCGCACGCGCGCTCGACCGGGTGATCATGTGGCAGTTCTCGGGCATCCCGATGCTGTATTCACGCAACCAGAACGTGTCGTACTGGAACCGCTTCGGCATGCCCGCCACCCAGGCCAGCTACATGGACATCGACACCATGATCGAGGTCTACAGCCAGCCCTGGCCGCTGATGACCTGGTGGGACAAGGCCCTGGCCCCCAGCCAGGCGCCGATCCCGGCGTTCAAGGAATGAGGCGCTGACCCCCCATGTTCATCTACATCCTCAAACGCATCCTGCTGATGGTGCCCACGCTGCTGGGCGCGCTGACCATCACCTTCGTCGTGATGCAGTTCGTGCCGGGCGGGCCGGTCGAGCAGATCATGGCCGAGGCCCAGGCCGGTGCCAGCGCCGGCGGCGAGGGCTACCGCGCCGGGCGCGACATCGACAAGAAGCAGATCGAGGAGCTCAAGAAGCTCTACGGCTTCGACAAGCCGGTGCACGTGCGCTACGGGGAGATGCTGGTGAACTTTGCCCGGTTCGACCTGGGCCGCAGCTTCATGCACAACAAGGACGTGTGGACGCTGATCAAGGAGAAGCTGCCGGTGTCCATCAGCCTGGGGCTGTGGAGCTTTCTGCTGGCCTACATGGTGAGCGTTCCGCTGGGCATTGCCAAGGCAGTGCGCGAGGGCAGCCGCTTCGACAGCCTGACCACCCTGCTGGTGCTGACGGGCTATGCCATCCCGGGCTTCGTGCTGGGCATCCTGCTGATCGTGCTGTTTGCCGGCGGCACCTTCTACGACTGGTTTCCGCTGCGCGGCCTGACCAGCGACAACTGGGCCGAAATGGCCTGGCCCGGCCGCATCGCCGACTACTTCTGGCACCTGACCCTGCCGCTGATCTGCCTGACGATCGGCGCCTTCGCGGTGACCACCATGCTGACCAAGAACACCTTCGTCGAAGAGATCCGCAAGCAGTATGTGCTGGTGGCCCGGGCCAAGGGCCTGTCGCAGCGGCGGGTGCTCTACAAGCACATCTTCCGCAATGCGCTGATCCCGCTGGTCACCGGCTTTCCGGCGGCATTCGTCGGCGCCTTCTTTGCCGGCAGCGTGCTGATCGAAACCCTGTTCAGCCTGGACGGCCTGGGCCTGCTGAGCTATGAGGCGGTGATCCGGCGCGACTACCCGGTGGTGCTGGGGTCGCTGTACCTGTTCACCCTGATCGCGCTGGTGGTCAAGCTGGTCAGCGACCTGCTCTACCGCGTGGTCGACCCGCGCGTGCAGTTCGGGAGCGTGGCGAAATGAGCAGCCCTGACCTGAGCGCCGCCACACCCCAGGGCGCGCCCGGCGACACCGGTGCCCAAGCCGACGCCCTGCGCGCCGCGCGCGGCACCTCGCCCAACCAGCGCGCCTGGGCCCGGTTCCGGCGCAACCGGCTGGGCTACATGTCGCTGTGGCTGTTCATCGTGCTGCTGGTGGTGACCACGCTGGCCGAGCTGGTCAGCAACGACCTGCCCTATGTGGCCCGCATCGACGGCCAGCTGATCTTCCCGGTCATCAGCAACCCCAGTGAGCAATCGCTGGGCGGCGACTTCATCACCCCCACCGACTGGAAAGATCCGTTCATCGCCCAGTTGCTGGCACAGCCGGGCAACTGGGCGGTGGGCGCGCCCAACCCGCATTCGGCCACCTCGACCGACTACTTCACCAAGCTGCCGCCGCCGGCGCTCCCCACCAGCGCCAACTGGCTGGGCACCGACGCACAGGGCCGCGACATGCTGGCGCGCCTGGTCTACGGCTTTCGCGTCAGCATCTGGTTTGCGCTGGCGCTCACCATCACCGGCACCATCATCGGCGTGGCCATGGGTGCGCTGATGGGCTACTTCGGCGGGCGCATCGACCTGACGCTGCAACGCCTGATCGAGATCTGGGGCGCCATCCCCGAGCTGTACCTGCTGATCATCTTTGCCTCGATCTTCGAGCCCAGCCTGTTGCTGTTGCTTTTGCTGCTCAGCCTGTGGGGCTGGATGGGGCTGTCGGACTATGTGCGCGCCGAGTTCCTGCGCAACCGCAACCTGGAATTCGTCAAGGCCGCGCGGGCGCTGGGCCTGTCCAACGGCCAGATCATCTGGCGCCATGTGCTGCCCAATTCGATGACGCCGGTGATCACCTTCCTGCCCTTCCGCATGAGCGCGGCCATCCTTGCGCTCACGTCACTCGACTTCCTGGGCCTGGGCGTGCCCGCCAGCATGCCCAGCCTGGGCCAGCTGCTGCAGCAGGGCAAGAGCAACCTCGACGCCTGGTGGATCATCGTGCCGACCTTCCTGCTGCTGACAGTCACCATGCTGATGCTCACCTTCATCGGCGACGCGCTGCGCGATGCCTTCGACACGCGGAAGTCCTGAGATGACAACCTTGTTGGAAGTCGACAAGCTGAGCGTGCGCTTCGGCGCATCCACCGTGGTCGACAGTGTGTCGTTCAGCATCGCTGCCGGCGAGAAGTTCGCGCTGGTCGGCGAATCGGGCTCGGGCAAGAGCATCACCGCACTCAGCGTGCTGCGCCTGGTGGACGCGGCCACCAGCACCGGGGCCATCCGCTTCGACGGCATCGACCTGATGACGCAGAGCGAGCGCCAGATGCGTGGCCTGCGCGGCGCCAGCATCGGCATGATCTTCCAGGAGCCGATGACCGCGCTGAACCCGCTCTACACCGTGGGCAACCAGATCGGCGAGGTGCTTGAACTGCACGAGGCCATGCGCCCGAATGCTGCGCGCTCGCGCGCCATCGAGCTGCTGGCGCGCACCGGCATCCCCGAGCCCGAGCGCCGGGTCGACGCCTACCCGCATGAGCTGTCGGGCGGCCAGCGCCAGCGCGCCATGATCGCCATGGCCCTGGCCTGCCGGCCGCGCCTGCTGATCTGCGACGAGCCCACCACCGCGCTGGACGTCACCATCCAGGCGCAGATCCTGGCCCTGCTGGACGAACTGCAGGCCGAGATGGGCATGGCCCTGCTGTTCATCACCCATGACCTGAACCTGGTGCGCCGCTTCACCCACCGGGTGGGCGTGATGGAGCGTGGCAAGCTGGTGGAGCTGGGTGACACCGCCACCGTGTTTGCCAACCCGCAGCATGCCTACACCCAGCGCCTGCTGGCCACCCGGCCACAGCGGGTGGTGCAGCCGCTGGCGCCCGATGCGCCGGTGCTGGTGCAGGCCCAGGCTGCCGAGGTGCAATTCGCCATCCCCACCGGCTGGTTCAGCAAGCGGCAGTTCCGCGCAGTCAAGCAGGCCACGCTGCAACTGCGCCGTGGCGAGACGCTGGGCATCGTCGGTGAATCGGGCTCGGGCAAAACGACGCTGGGCATGGCCCTGCTGGCCTTGCAGCCCATCGCCAGCGGCGAGATCCGGCTGGACGGCACGCGCATCGACAATGCCGACCGCAGCACCTTGCGTGCGATGCGCAAGCGCATGCAGGTGGTGCTGCAAGACCCGTTTGCATCGTTGTCACCGCGCATGACGGTGGGCCAGATCGTCGGCGAGGGCCTGGCCCTGCACCAGCCCGACCTGAGCCCCGCCCAGCGCGAAGCCAAGGTGCTGGCCATGCTGGACGAGGTGGGCCTGTCGGCCGCACGTGGCATCCATGGCGTGCTGCAGCGCTACCCGCATGAGTTCTCCGGTGGCCAGCGCCAGCGCATCGCCATTGCCCGCGCCGTGGTGCTGGAGCCCGAGATCCTGGTGCTCGACGAGCCCACGTCGGCGCTGGATGTGTCGGTGCAGCAGCAGGTACTGGCCTTGCTGGGGGAACTGCAGCAACGCCACGGCCTGAGCTACATCTTCATCAGCCACGACCTGTCGGTGATCCGCGCCATGGCCCACCGGGTGATGGTGATGAAGAACGGTGACGTGGTGGAAGAAGGCGAGACGCTGGCGCTGTTCAACGCGCCGCAGCAGGCCTACACCCGCGAGTTGCTGGCGGCGGCGCACCTGGCTTGATGCTTCTGGCCGCTCTGGGCTCGTTGCTGTCGTTGGTTCTTGTTTGGATTGGTTTGCTTTGCCTGAGCGTCGCTGTTGCGCTGTACCGCGCCGGGTTTCGCCCCGGCAGGCGACCAAACTTTTGCTGGGCCAAAAGTTTGGATCAAAAGGCCCTGTCCAAACTGGGCGTACTTCACTGAGTGTTTGTAACGGACCGGGCGCTGCGCCTCGCCTGTCCGGCTCGAACAGCTTGCTATAAACGACCGCAGTCGCTTGGGCATTGGTGAGGCTCAGCAGACCGCCATCTGAACAAACCGTGGCAGGCCATCGTGCCTTGCCGAGGTCTGTGCTTCACAGCCCTGACCGGGGTGGCACGGCCGCGGAATGTGCCGCAGTGGTTCCGGCTGACTGTGTCCGAGCCGAACAGGCGAGTCGCAGCGCCTGGGTCGCCACAAATGCGCTGTTCTCAACGCGCAGTTTGGAAGGGGCCTTTTGATCCAAACTTTTGACCCAGCAAAAGTTTGGTCGCCCGCCGGGGCGAGACCCGGCGCGCTGCAGCGCAACGGCGAAGCCCAGGAAAAGCAAGCCAGACCAAACCAAAACCAAAGACCGCAACAAGCCCCAAGCAGAACGACACCAGAACATACCCGGTGCAGCCTCGCCCACGACCAGCACCAGCAACAGCAACAGCACCGCCACTGGCGGCAGATCGGGGTTGCCGGTCTGCCATAGGGCTGCCAGCGCGCCCTGGCTCAGCACCACCACCCAGGACAGGCTGGCTTCCGGCAGCGGGGCCGGCACATAGCCACCAGCGCCCAGCATGCCGGTCATCAGTGTGCCCGGCACCAGTTGCTGCGCAGGCTGCGCATGCGCATGCCACAGCACCAGCCTGGAGACCCTGCACCAAGTCGCCACGCCCGCCGGATCGGCACCCAGCCCAATGCGCCGCTGCGCCACCAGGCGGCGGTGCGCGACATCGCCTTCTACCCCGGCGACAACACCCTGCTGGCCACCGCGCGGCCGTCCAGCTGGCCGGGCCGCCGGATGCAGACGATGCAGCATCGCTGGCGGCGGTTTTGCTGCCGCGCTGGCAGGGCGGCGGCCGCTGGCAGCCCCATTGACTTGGCAGGGCGCCTGCATGACGATTGTTGGATTCGTAATACCTCCGGACAGGACGGCGATGGCTGACCCCACCACACTGACAAGCAAAGGCCAGGTCACCGTGCCGCGTGAAATCCGGGACCGCCTGGGGCTGAAGGCGGGCGACAAGCTGGCGTTCACGCTGCTCAGCGATGGCACCGTCATCATGCGGGCGAAGACCAAGCGCCTGGCCGACTTGGCAGGCCTGCTCACGCGGCCTGGCCAGCCGAGCGTCGCGGTCGAGGACATGAAGCCGTTCCGATGAGCATCGCCATCGACACCAACGTCCTGGTTCGACTGCTCGTCCAAGATGACGAGGCGCAATTCGCCGCAGCCCGCCGCCTGGTCGATGCAGCGGCAGTTGCCGAAGAACCTGTGCTCATCATGCTTGGCGCGCTGCTGGAAACCGAATGGGTGCTGCGCAGCCGCTACAAGCTGGACAAGGCCAGCATCTCAGGTGCCTTCGTGCAACTGCCCGAAAGCGGCGACGTCGCGATCGAACACGAGCCGACGGTCGAAGAAGCGCTGCACCTCTGGACCCAGGCTTCGCGCGCCGATTTCGCGGACTGCCTGCGCAGCGCGCGGGCGGCTCACCTGGGGCGGTCAAGATGCGTGACCTTCGACGTCGAGGCATCCAGACTGCCGCACGCTGAATTGCTGGCCTGAGAACCCCAGGCCAACCGCCTAGGCGCGCGGCGGGAACACCGGCGCCCGCTTCGCCAGGAACGCGGTCACGCCCTCGGCGAACTCGGGCTTGTCGATCAGCACCCGCTGGCGCTCGGCCTCGTAGGCCAGTTGCTCGGCCAGGGGGCTGGTGGCGGCAGCGTCATAGGCGCGGCGGGTTTCCAGTGCGGCATGGGCCGGCAGCGTGGCCAGCTGGCGGGCGGTGGCCAGGGCGCGCGGCATCAGGTCGGCGTCGTCCACGCAGTCCCACAC
>JARXAJ010000064.1 GCA_029865965.1 Aquabacterium sp. | reverse complement strand
ACCCGTCGCTCAGGTACCACCGAGGCGCGCGGGTCTTTGACCTTCGAGGACCACCGCTGTCTCCAGGGCGAGGGCGTCGGGTGCCTGGCCGACGTAAGTAGAGGAAGGAGGGCCTTTAGGCCCGGGGGGACATGGAGTCGGCCAGGTACCCGGCGGCCTCGTCCCCGCGCAGACCTATGAATGTCGGCTGTTCTCTGCCCGCAACGACCGACAAGAGCCCAAACCAGCAGTTCACTCCACAGTACCTTTGCAAGGCCGCACCAACCGCAGCCACTTGCGCGCCTTCAGCCCATAGCGCACCTCGATCACCTCGGCCCGCGCCGCGAGCGTCTCCCGGTCCGGCACGACCACGTCGCGGCCGGCGACCAGCACGGTGTTGCCCTCGGCCGTGGGCGCCAGTTGCCAGACCTGGTCGGCGCCGAAGGCAGCAACCACCCGGGCGGCGCTGCGCTCGAAACTGCTGTCACGCCCGAACAGGTTCACCGCCATCAGGCCGCCCGGGGCCAGCAGGCCGCGGCAGGCACGGTAGAAGGCGTCGTCGTCGAGCACGGGCGCGGCAGCGTCGTGGTCGTACAGGTCGACGCTCAGCGCGTCCACCGTCTGCAGGTGGGCGTCGTCCAGCACCCAATGCGCCGCGTCGGTGTGCAACACCTGCAGCAGCGCATCATCGGCCGGCAGCTGGAACCACAGCCGGTTGGCGTCGATCACGCTGGGGTTGATCTCGACCGCCGTGGTGCGCCAGCGCAGCACCTGGTGGGTGAAGCGGGTGATGGCGCCAGCGCCCAGGCCCAGCTGCACCGCATGGCCCTGGCCCAGCGCATCGCTGGGGCGCCACAGCATCCAGGCCATCATGCGCTGGATGTATTCCAGCTCCAGCTTGCGCGGGCTGCGGATGCGCATCGCGCCCTGCACCCAATCGGTGCCCAGGTGCAGGTAGCGCACCCCGTCGAACTCGCTGATGGTGGCGCCCGCCAGATGGGTTTGGGCCTTCTTCGCCATCATGCCAACCCGTGTTGCCAGAACACCGCACGCCAGGCTGCCAGCTTGCGGTCGAACGACCAACTGGCATTGGCCGGGCTGCTGGACGGCAGGCGGTGCACCGGCCGGCCCAGCGCGGCCGTCACCCGCATCGCCCGGGCCGATTCACCGCCGTTGTGGGCGATGGCCTGCAGTTGAGGCAGGCGGGCGGCCAGGCGGGGCAGGTCGTTGGACACCGCGTTGCGGATGGCGCTGTCCAGGCTGCCCTGGCGCTGGCAGCTGGCGTACACATCCCACAGGCCCAGGCCCCGGTCCTGCAGCGCCTGAAGCCGGTCGGCATAGGGCAATGCGACCAGGTCGGCCTGCCAGATCGCCGCCAGCAGCGGCCAGAACTGGTTGCGCGGGTGGCCGTAGTACTGCTGCGCCGCCAGCGACGCCGCGCCCGGAAAACTGCCCAGCAACAGCAGCCGGGTGCCCGGCCCGGCCGCGGCAGCCAGGCCTTGCAGCGGCGCCGGGGCCGACCGCTGTGGCGCCACTGCATCCCCAAGTTGACTGGCGTTCATGCGCATGACTGGACGCTGGCGCGGTTGTGCGGCTTCAACGGCAATGCCATCATTTCCAGCCGCCCGAGGGGGAGGCAACGGAACGAACAGGAGTAAGCGCGCATGAACGTCGAAGCCATCGTCACTTTTCTGACCACGCAGGGCGCGGACTTCGGGCTGAAGATCCTGGGCGCCTTGGCAGCCTGGATTGTGGGCCGCTGGCTGATCGGCCTGGTGCTGCGGGCCGTCGGCGCGGCGCTGGAGCGCGGCAAGAAGGTGGATGCCACGCTGGCCAACTACCTGCGCTCGATCTTCAACGTGGCACTCAATGTCGTGCTGGTGCTGGCCATCCTCGACATCTTCGGGGTCAAGACCACCAGCTTTGCCGCGCTGCTGGCCGGCGCCGGCCTGGCCATCGGCACCGCCTGGGGTGGCCTGCTCACCCACTTTGCCGCCGGCGTGTTCATGCAGGTGCTGCGCCCGTTCAAGGTGGGCGATTTTGTGCAGGCCGGCGGTGTCACCGGCACGGTGCATGAGGTGGGGCTGTTCGGCACCACCATCATCACGCCCGACAACGTGATGACCATCGTCGGCAACAACAAGGTGTTCTCCGAAAGCATCCAGAACTTCACCACCCTGCCCTTCCGCCGGGTGGACTGCAGCGCCAAGGTGGCCAACACCGTCGACCCGATGGACGCCATCGCACGGCTGAAGGCGTCGATCACCCTGATCCCCAACGTGGCCACCAGCCCGCCGCCCGACATCGAGATCATCGGCTTCACGCCTGAAGGCCCGCTGCTGTGCGTGCGGCCTTACACCCACAACAACCACTATTGGCAGGTGTACTTCGACACCCACAAGGCCATCGTCGCCACCTTCGGCGCCGCTGGCTACCCGGTGCCCGAGACGCCAATCACGCCCCGCAGCCGGGAGTGACCGCCGCCAGCCGCGGCAGCGCCGCCAGGGCGTTGGCCGTGGTGGTGATCGCGGTGGCATCCAGGCTCCAGCCACGCAGGTCGGCCAGCGCCTGGGCGATGCGCGGCAGTTCGGCCGGCTCGTTGCGGCCGGTGGTCGCCCCTGCGGCGCGCTGTGCCGCCGTGCGGTACAGCCAATGCGGCGGGATGTCGGGCGCATCGGTCTCCAGCACCAGATTGCCAGCCGGCAGGGTGCTGGCCAGGCGGCGGATCTGCAGCGCGCGGTCGTAGGTCATGGCCCCGCCAAAGCCCAGCCGAAAGCCCATGCCGACAAACACCTCGGCCTGCGCCTGGCTGGCATTGAAGGCATGCACGATGCCACCGGCCACCGGGGTGCGGCGCAGGCCCTTGAGCAGCCCGTCGGCCGACCGCCGCACATGCAGGATCACCGGCAGGCCGGCACGCTGCGCCAGCCGCAGCTGGGCCTGGTAGAAGCGCTCGGCGCGCACCAGGTCCAGCCCCGGCACGGCATGGTCCAGCCCGATCTCGCCCACCGCCACCAGGCGCGGGTCGTCGCGGTGGCGGGCCAGTGCATCGGCCAGCGTGTCCAGATCGGCATCGGCACTGCGGTCCACAAACAGCGGGTGGATGCCCAGCGCATAGGCCAACCCATGGGCGTGGGCCAGCTGGCGCACGGTGTCGAAGTTGGCCGCCATCACCGCCGGCAGCACCTGCAGCGCCACACCGGCAGCGCGGGCGCGGGCCAGCACCGCCGGGCGGTCGGCATCGAACTCCGGCGCGTCCAGGTGGCAATGCGTGTCGATCCAGATCGGCGCCATGCCGCGATGATGCAGCAGGGCGAGGGCTTCTCCGTGGCGCTGCAAGCGCTGGCAGGCCGTGATACCGTGACAACGGGTGGCCCGCTGGTGGCTGCCGGAGCCGGTGACGATGGCACGCCCTTCGATCTACAGCCGATCCCCCGCCCGCGCCACCGGACCTGCGCCGACCAGTGGCGCGCCGGCCCAGCCGGCTGTGGCAGAGGCGGCTGACAACCCCAGACCCGCACCGATCACCCTGCGCCAACGCCTGGCGAGGCGCGAGCGCTGGTTGTGGGCCGGCGGCCTGGTGCTGGCCATGGGGGTGGCCGGCTGGCCGGCCTGGACAGCCAAGGTACAGCGCCCGCCGGGCCTGGCGCAGATCGATGCCGCGCTGCGTGAATCCCTCGCCAAGGAGCCGCTGCAGTCTGCCGGTCTGGCCGCCTATGAGGCCATCCTGCCGTCGGTGGTGCGGGTGGTGGGCGAGCCCGCCGCTGCCGCAGCGCCCATCGGGAAGAAGACCGGCAAGCTGGGGGTGCCCGCGCCCGAATCCGACGATGCCGACCCGCATGCAGGCCGCAGCGTGGGCACCGGCGTGGTCATCGTCGACAAGGGCCTGATCCTGACCAACCTGCATGTGGTGGAAGGTGCGGCACGCATCACCATCACCTTTGCCGACGGCAGCCAGAGCGAGGCCCGTGTGGTCAACCTGATGCCCGAGAACGACTTGGCGGTGCTGCAGGCGCTGACCATCCCCGACGACCTGCATGCAGCCACCATGCGGTCCACCGCCGGCCTGGCGCCCGGCGAGGCGGTGATGGCGGTGGGCTTTCCGTTCGGCATCGGGCCGTCGGCGTCGCAGGGCGTGGTGTCGGGGCTGAAGCGCGAATTCCGCTCGCCCGAGGGCAAGCGCATCCTCAACAACCTGATCCAGTTCGACGCCGCCGCCAACCCCGGCAATTCCGGCGGCCCGCTGGTCACCATGGACGGCCATGTGGTGGGCATCGTCACCGCCATCATGAACCCCAGCGACCAGCGCACCTTCATCGGCATCGGTTTTGCTGTGCCCATCGAAAACGCCGCCGCCGGCGCCGGCCTGCCGCCCTTCTGACCACACCCTGCCCGCACAACCATGTCCAACCCCCCCGTCATTCCTGCCGAGACCGCCCAGTTGATGGAGCGCATCCTCTACGAGGTCAAGCGCGTGGTCGTCGGCCAGGACAGGTTTCTGGAACGGGTGATGGTGGCCCTGCTGGCCCAGGGCCACCTGCTGGTCGAAGGCGTGCCCGGCCTGGCCAAGACGCTGACGGTGCGCACCCTGGCGGCCACGCTGCGCGGCAGCTACAAGCGCATCCAGTTCACGCCCGACCTGGTGCCGGCCGACTTGGTCGGCACGCGCATCTACAACCAGAAGACGGGCGAATTCGGCACCACCCTGGGGCCGGTGTTCGCCAACCTGCTGCTGGCCGACGAGATCAACCGTGCCCCCGCCAAGGTGCAGAGCGCCTTGCTGGAAGTGATGCAGGAACGCCAGGTCACCATCGCCGGCGAAACCCACAAGGTGCCGATGCCGTTCATCGTGATGGCCACCCAGAACCCGATCGAGACCGAAGGCACCTACCCGCTGCCTGAGGCGCAGGTCGACCGCTTCATGATGAAGGTGCTGGTCGACTACCCCAGCGACGAAGAAGAATTCGTCATCGTCGAGCGGGTCATCGGCCCGCCGCTGGCGGCCGCGCCGGTGGCCAGCACCAGCCAGCTGGCTGAACTGCAGCAGGCCTGCCGGCAGGTGTATGTCGACCCCAGCCTGATCCAGTATGCGGTCAAGCTGGTGGGCGCCACCCGCCGCCCCGACAAGCACGGCCTGGCCGAACTGGGCAAGTACCTGAGCTATGGCGCCAGCCCGCGCGCCAGCATCGCCCTGGTCGAGGCGGCGCGGGCGCTGGCCTTCATGCGCGGGCGGGGTTATGTGCTGCCCGAAGACCTGGGCGACCTGGCACCCGACTGCCTGCGCCACCGCCTGGTGCTCAGCTACGAGGCGCTGGCCGAAGGGCTGACGGCCGATGCGCTGATCGCCAAGGTGATGGCGCGGCTGCCGCTGCCCGACAAGCCGATGCAGCACCAGACTGCATGAACGACAGCAACGTCGATCGGAGCGAGCGGGCCGAGCGCAGGGCCACCAAGCCGGCCCGCGATCCCCTCGGGGGATCGGCCGACGTCCCCGTCGGACGCGGGGCGCAAGACGCCCTGCTGCACCGCCTGGAATGGACCGTGCTGCGCCG
This sequence comes from Aquabacterium sp., assembly GCA_029865965.1. Classification (GTDB taxonomy): domain Bacteria; phylum Pseudomonadota; class Gammaproteobacteria; order Burkholderiales; family Burkholderiaceae_C; genus Pseudaquabacterium. The sequence goes on along the minus strand of JARXAJ010000064.1, from coordinate 21,672 downwards.
GCTCGACGGCCTGCTGCAGGGCGACTACCGCACACTGTGGCGCGGCGCCGGGCTCGACCTGGCCGACCTGCGTGAATACCAGCATCCCGACGATGTGCGCCACATCGACTGGAACGTCACCGCCCGGCTGCAGGTGCCGCATGTGCGCCAGTTCACCGAAGACCGCGAGCTCAGTGCCTGGTTCCTGCTGGACCTGTCGGGCAGCGTCGATTTCGGCTCGTCCGACCAGACCAAGCTGGGTCTGAGCGAAGGCTTCGTGGCGGCGTTGGCGCGCCTGCTCACCCGCCACGGCAACCGGGTGGGCGCCATCCTCTACCACCCGGCTGCTGCCGATGCACGCCAGCGCCTGGCCGTGGTCCCGCCCGGCCTGGGCCGCACGCAGGTGCTGCAGCTGCTGGCCCGCATGCGCAAGCCACCGCCGCGCGCGGCACGCAGCAAGGCCGGCATCGCCGCACCCACCCAGCTGGCCGACCTGCTGGGCCAGGCCGAGGGCATCGTGCGGCGGCGGTCCCTGCTGTTCGTCGTCAGCGATTTCATCAGCGACCCCGGCTGGGCCGCACCGCTGGGCCGGCTGGCCCGCCGGCATGAGGTGCTGGCCGTGCGTCTGGTCGACCCGCTGGAGATGGCATTGCCCGACATCGGCCTGCTGACAGTGGAAGACGCCGAGACCGGTGAGCAGTTGCTGGTCGACACCCAGGACGCGGCCTTCCGCAAGCGCTACGAAACCCTGGCCGCGCAACATGAAGAAGCGCTGCGCGACCAGTTGCAGAACGCCGGCGTCGACGTGCTGGAACTGGCCACCGACGAAGACCTGCTGGCCGCCCTGCTGCGCTATGTGGCGCTGCGCCGCCAGCGCGGCCGTGCAGTCAGCGGCCACCGCATGCCCGCGGCCCTGCGCACGCCAGCCGCCTGATTGAAGAGGACAACGCCATGACCCTGCTCTGGCCCGAATGGTTGTGGACCCTGCTGGCGCTGCCGCTGCTGGTGCTGGTCTACCTGCGCCTGCTGGCGCGGCGAAAGAAGAACAATGTGCGCCTGGCCAGCGTAGCCATCGTGCGCCAGGCGCTGGGCAGCGGCCCGGGCTGGCGCCGCCATGTGCCACCGCTGGTGTTGCTGACCGCCATCGCCCTGTTGCTGTTTGCCACCACGCGGCCGGTGGTCAAGCTCAAGCTGCCGGCGCGCGACCAGACCATCATCCTGGCGATGGATGTCTCGGGCAGCATGCGCGCCACCGACGTCAAGCCCAACCGCATGGTGGCCGCGCAAGAGGCGGCCAAGGCCTTCACCGCCGGGCTGCCGCGCAATGTGCGCATCGGCGTGGTGTCGTTTGCCGGCACGGCTGCGGTGGTGCAGGCGCCCACGCACAGCCGCGAAGACGTGGTGGCCGCGATCGACCGCTTCCAGATGCAGCGGGCCACCGCCATCGGTTCGGGGCTGATCCTGTCGCTGGCCACCTTGTTCCCCGACGCGGGCATCGACCTGAGCCAGATCACCGGCGCCCGCGCCATGCCGGGATCACCCGACGACAAGAAGGACAAGAAGCCGTTCGAGCCTGTGGAGCCGGGCAGTTATGGGTCGGCGGCGGTGATCCTGCTGACCGATGGCCAGCGCACCACCGGGCCCGACCCGATGGAAGCCGCCAAGATGGCCGCCGAGCGTGGCGTCAAGGTGTTCACCGTGGGCATCGGCACCAAGGCCGGCGAAACCATCGGCTTCGAGGGCTGGAGCATGCGGGTGCGGCTGGACGAGGAGACGCTGAAGTCCATCGCCACCGCCACCCGCGCCAACTACTTCTATGCCGGCACGGCCGAAGATTTGAAGCAGGTCTACCAGGGCCTGAGCAGCCGGCTGGTGGTGGAGACCAAGGAAACCGAGGTCAGCGCGCTGTTCGCCGCCGCCGGGGCCTTGCTGGTGGTGCTGGCGGCAGGCCTGAGCGTGTGGTGGTTCGGGCGGGTGTTGTAGCTGGCCGAGTGGTGCCAGGCACCCGACACCCTCGCCCTGGAGACAGCGGTGGCCATCGAAGGCCAAGGAACCGCGCGCCTCAGTGGTGCCTGAGCGTCGGGCAGGGCGGGCCTGTCCGGCGCGATCGCTCAGACCGTCGAACGCCGGCTTTCGGCAACAACGGCAAACGGCAGCAAAGAGCCCACAGCGACAGTTCAGCAGCATCACCGCGGCTCCCAGGCCAATGGCGTGCGAGGGTGACGCAGGCTTGGCGGGCGCTGTTCAGGCCGCAGCGGGCGGTAACAAGCGCCCCTGCTCCAGCCGCAGCACACGCTGGCAGCGGGCGGCCAGTGTGCTGTCGTGTGTCACCAGCACAAAGGCCGTGCCGCGCTCGCGCGCCAGTTGCAGCATCAGCGCAAACACCGCGTCGGCGCTGTTGCGGTCGAGGTTGCCGGTGGGTTCATCAGCCAGCACGCAGGCCGGCCGGGTGACCAGTGCGCGGGCAATCGCCACGCGCTGGCGTTCACCGCCCGACAGCTGCGCCGGCCGGTGGTCCAGCCGCGCGGCCAGGCCCACAGCAGTCAGTGCATCACGCGCCGCCGCCTGCGCAGCAGCCACGCTGTCACGGCGAATGCGCAGCGGCATGGCCACGTTGTCGAGTGCGGTGAACTCGGGCAGCAGGTGGTGGAACTGGTAGACGAAGCCCAGGTGCCGGTTGCGCCAGGCGCCCTGCTCGGCCTGGCCCAGCGTGGCCAGGTCGCGGCCCATCAGCTGCACGCTGCCGGTGCTGGGCGCGTCCAGCCCGCCCAGCAGGTGCAGCAGCGTGCTCTTGCCCGAGCCCGACGCACCCACGATAGCCAGCGTCTCGCCGGCCGCCACCTGCAGGCCCACGCCCTGCAGCACGGCGACGTCCAGCCCGCCTTCGGTGAAGCGCTTGCCCAGGCCCTGGCATTGCAGGACGGGCTCACTCATAACGCAGGGCCTCGGCGGGATTCACGCGGCTGGCGCGCCAACTGGGGTACAGCGTGGCCAGGAAGGCCAGCAGCAGCGAAATCAGCGTGATCGGCAGCACATCGCTCAAACGCGGGTCGCTGGGCATGCGGCTGATCACGTAAATGCTGCCGGGCAGGAAGGCCACGCCCAGCAGCCGCTCCAGCGCCGGCACCAGGGTGCCGATGTTGACCGCCACCAGCAGCCCGAAGGCTACGCCCGACAGCGTGCCGATCACACCGCTGGCCGCGCCCTGCACCACGAAGATGCCCATCACCGACCGCGGGCTGGCGCCCAGCGTGCGCAGGATGGCGATGTCGGCCCGCTTGTCGGTCACCGTCATCACCAGGGTGCTGACCAGGTTGAACGCCGCCACCGCCACGATCAGCGTCAGGATGATGAACATCAGCCGCTTTTCCAGCTGCACCGCATCGAACCAGTTGCGGTTGGTGCGGGTCCAGTCGCGCACCAGCAGGCCGGGCTGCAGGCTGTCGACCAGCTGCTGCGCCACGGCGCGGGCCTGGTGCAGGTCGGCGAGCTTCAGCTGCACGCCGGTGGGGCCGTCCAGCCGGTACAGGCGGGCCGCGTCGTCCACATGGATCAGCGCCAGGCCACTGTCGTATTCATAGTGGCCGGCGTCGAAGGTGCCGGCCACGGTGAAGCTCTTGAGCCGCGGCACCGTGCCCGCCGGCGTCACCTGCCCGCCCGGGGCCACCAGGGTGACGTTGTCGCCCGTCTGCACCCGCAGTTGCCGGGCCAGTTCGCCCCCCAGCACGATGCGCCAGGCGCCGGGCTGCAACTGGCCCAGCAGGCCGCTGCGTGCCATCTGCGCGGCCAGCGGCGTGACTTTCAGTTCCTCGGTGGGCTCGATGCCGCGCACGATGGCGCCGCGCATCTCGTCGCCCCGGGCGATCAGCGACTGCTGGGCGATGAAGGGTGCGGCGGCCACCACGGCCGGGTTCTGGCGTGCGGCGGCGGCGGTGGCGCGCCAGTCGGGCAGTGCATTGCCATGCACGTCGAACACCTCCACATGCGCCACCACGCTGAGCATGCGCTCGGTCACTTCCTTCTGGAAGCCGTTCATCACGCTCAGCACGATGATCAGCGCCGCCACGCCCAACGCGATACCCAGAATCGACACCAGCGAGATGAACGAGATGAAGCCGTTGCGGCGCCCGGTGCGGCCAGCGCGGGTGTAGCGCCAGCCGATCTGCCATTCATAGGGCCAGTTCATGCGGGCCGGCCGGTGGAGGGGGACATAGGCGCGCGATGCTAACAGCGGGCCTGCAGCCACGCGGGGCATGGTCCTGGCCGGGATAATGCACCGCACATGCACCTGATCGTTCCTTTCGCCGGTACTGTCTCCGAGGCTGGCCTGCATGCCCTGCAGTCGCTGGCACTGCCACGGCTTGGCACGCTGCTGGCCCGCCTGCAACCCGTGCAGTGCCTGGGCAGCGATGCCTTCAGCCTGAACCCGCCGCATGAGTTGGCGCTGGCCACCGCCTGGGGCTGGCCCGCCGCGTCCGATGCCAGCCGCAGCGGGGCCGCCACGGCCGACACCGCCCTGCCCTTCGCCGCCCGCCAGGCCGCAGCGCTGGGCCTGGACACCGGCCAGCCCTGGGGCCTGCTGACGCCGGTGCACCTGCATGTGGGCACCGACCAGGTCAGCCTGACGCCGCCGTCGGCCCTGCAGCTCGACGACACCGCGTCACGCGAACTGCTGGAGATCGTGCGCCCGCTGTTCGAGACCGAAGGCTTCACCCTGCACCACGCCGGGCCCTTGCAATGGCTGGCCACCCATGCGCTGTTCGATGGCCTGGCCACTGCATCGCTCGACCGGGTGACCGGCCGCAATGTCAACCGCTGGCTGCCCGACCACCGCAGCGCCCGGCTGATCCGCCGCCTGCAGAACGAGGTGCAGATGCTGCTGTACACCCATGCGGTGAACGACCGGCGCGAGGCCGCCGGCCTGCCCACCGTCAACAGCGTCTGGCTCAGCCACTGCGGGCGCCTGCCCGCCGGCACCCGCCAGGCCGACGACCTGCAGACCGACGACCGCCTGCGCGAACCCGCGCTGGGCGAGGACTGGGCCGCCTGGTGCGAAGCCTGGCAGGCGCTGGATGCCGGGCCCATCGACGCATTGGCCCGGGCCGGCAGCGGCGCCCGCCTCACCCTGTGCGGCGAGCGCTTTGCCCAGACCTATGCCGCCGCGCCGCAAGGCTTGTGGCAGCGCCTGGCCAGCCGCTGGCAGGCGCCTGCGGCCCACACCGTGCTGGAGTCACTGTGACCCAACCCACCCTGCAGCGCCGCGATGTGCCGCCCCGCGCGGCCTTTGCGCTGGAACAGGCCGGCGTGCACCCGCTGCTGGCGCGGCTGTTCGCCGCCCGCGGCGTGCGCAGCGCCGATGATCTGGACGACGGCCTGGCCCGCCTGCTGCCCCCGGCCCAGCTGAAGGGCGCACCCGAGGCCGCCGTGTTGCTGGCCGACGCCATCGCCGCGAAGCAGCGCATCTGCATCGTGGCCGACTACGACTGCGACGGCGCCACCGCCTGCGCCGTGGCCCTGCGCGGCCTGGCCCTGCTGGGCGCGGTGCCGTGCACGCTGCAGTACGTGGTGCCCGACCGCCTGGTGCACGGCTATGGCCTGACGCCAGCCATCGTCGACCTGGCCATCAGCCAATCGCCCGATGCCCCGCCCCAGTTGCTGGTGACGGTGGACAACGGCATCGCCAGCACTGCCGGCGTGGCCCATGCCCGCGCCCTGGGCCTGCAGGTGCTGGTGACCGACCACCACCTGCCCGCACTCGGCGCCGACGGGGCCATCCAGCTGCCCGACGCCAATGCCATCGTCAACCCCAGCCAGCCCGGCTGCGGCTTTGCCAGCAAGGCCCTGGCCGGCGTGGGTGTGGTGTTCTACGTGCTGCTGGCGCTGCGGGCCGAGCTGCGTACGCGCGGCGCCTTCGCGGCCGACCAGCAGCCCCGGCTGGATGCCCTGCTCGACCTGGTGGCCCTGGGCACGGTGGCCGATGTGGTCAGGCTCGACGACAACAACCGGCGGCTGGTGGCGCAGGGGCTCAAGCGCATCCGCGCCGGGCGCATGCAACCGGGCGTGGCCGCGCTGTTTGCCGCCGCCGGCCGGGTGCCGGCACGGGCGGCGGCCTTCGACTTCGGTTTTGCCCTGGGCCCGCGCATCAACGCCGCCGGCCGCCTGTCGGACATGACCCTGGGCATCGAATGCCTGCTCACCGACGACCCGGCACGCGCCGCCGAGCTGGCCCAGGCGCTGGACGCCATCAACCGCCAGCGCCGCGAGGTGCAGACCGACATGGCCACCCAGGCCGAGGTGCTGCTGGACGACCTGCTGGCGCGCCAGCCGGCGGGCCAGGCCGTGCCGCCGGCGCTGGTGCTGTTCGATGCGGCCTTCCATGAAGGCGTGGTCGGCATCGTCGCCGGCCGGCTGAAGGACCGGCTGCACCGGCCCACCTTCGTGCTGGCGCGTGGGCAGGACGGGCTGCTGAAGGGCTCGGGCCGCTCGATTGCCGGCTTCCATCTGCGCGACGCACTCGATCTGGTCAGCAAGCGCCACCCCGGCGTGCTGCAGCGCTTTGGCGGCCATGCCATGGCCGCCGGCTGCACCCTGGCCGAGGCCGACTGGCCGCTGTTTGCCAGCGCCCTGCAGCAGGTGGCCACCGATTGGCTGCAACCCGCCGCGCTGAACCGCTGCCTGGCCACCGACGGCCCGCTGGGCGGTGAATGGTTCAACACCGCCACCGTGGCCACGCTGGACGCCCAGGTCTGGGGCCAGGGCTTCGAGGCGCCGGTGTTCTGCGACGAGGTGGATGTGCTGCAGCAGCGCCTGGTCGGCGACAAGCACATGAAACTGCGGGTGCGCCATGCCGGCGCGCTGCGCGACGCGATCTGGTTCGGCCATGCCGAGCCGTTGCCGGCGCGGGTGCAACTGGCCTACCGGCTCAACCTCGATGAATTCCAGGGCCAGCAGCGGCTGCAGATGGTGGTGGAAGCCGCCATTGCCGCGCCGGCCTGACGCCGCCATTCTTGACGCCGTTGACGGAGACGCCCGATGCCCTTGCCCGCCTGTCTTGACCCGCACCGCCGCCTGCTGCTGGGCGTTCTGGCGGCAGTCGGCCTGGTGGCCGGCTTGCCGGCCCAAGCCCAGACCCAGGCCCAGGCCAGCCAACCCAAGGTGGCCGTGGTGGCCCATGGCCTGGTCAACCCCTGGAGCCTGGCCTTCCTGCCCGACGGCCGCATGCTGGTGACCGAGCGGCCCGGCCGCATGCGCATCATCGGCACCGACGGCAAACTGGGCCCGCCGCTGCCGGGCCTGCCCCCGGTGGTGGCCGAAGGCCAGGGCGGCCTGCTCGACGTGGTGACCGACCCGCGCTTTGCCAGCAACCGGCTGGTTTACTGGACCTACAGCGAGGCGGGGCCCGACGGCGACGGCAACACCACGGCCGTGGCCCGCGCCCGGCTGGACGGCGCCGCCGGTGCCGAACGCCTGGCCGATGTGCAGGTGGTGTTCCGCCAGATGCCCAGGGTGGCCAGCCGGCTGCACTTCGGCAGCCGCCTGGTGTTCGGCACCGATGGCCGGCTGTTCGTCGGCCTGGGCGACCGCTTCAGCCGCAAGGACGACGCCCAGACGCTGGACAACCACCTGGGCAAGATCGTGCGCATCGAGCCCGACGGCAAGGCGCCGGCCGACAACCCCCTGGTGGGCCGGGCCGGCGATCCGGCGAAGACCCGGGCCGAGATCTGGAGCTGGGGCCACCGCAATGTGCAGGGCATGGCCGTGCACCCCGCCACCGGTGAACTGTGGGCCACCGAGCACGGCCCGCAGGGCGGCGACGAGCTGAACCTGGTGCTGCCCGGCCGCAACCACGGCTGGCCGGTGATCACCTATGGCCGCAACTACGGCCTGGGCACCAAGATCGGCGACGGCACCGAGCGTGCCGATGTGGTGGCCCCGCTGGCCCACTGGGTGCCCACCTCGATCGCGCCCAGCGGCATGGCCTTCCTCACCAGCGACCGCTACCCCGGCTGGAAGGGCAACCTGTTCATCGGCGCGCTGCGCGGCCAGGCGCTGGTGCGCATCACGCTCGACGGCAACAAGGTGGTGGCGCAAGAGCGCCTGCTGCAGGCGCAGAACGAACGCATCCGCGACGTGCGCCAAGGGCCCGACGGCTTCCTCTACCTGCTGACCGACAACGCCGACGGGCGCGTCTTGAAAGTGCTGCCATGACCCACGACCATGAACATGACCACGACCACGCCGATGGCATGAGCCATCTCGACGAGATGGACCTGCGCGTGCGCGCGCTGGAGACCGTGCTGACGCAAAAGGGCTACATCGACCCCGCTGCGCTGGACGTGCTGGTCGACACCTACCAGACCCAGATCGGCCCGCGCAACGGCGCCCGGGTGGTGGCCCGCGCCTGGGCCGACCCGGCGTTTGCCGCGTGGCTGCAGGCGGACGCCACCGCCGCCATCGCCAGCCTGGGCTACACCGGCCGGCAGGGTGAGCACATGGTGGCGGTGTTCAACACGCCCGACACCCACCACCTGGTGGTGTGCACCCTGTGCAGCTGCTACCCCTGGACAGTGCTGGGCCTGCCACCCACCTGGTACAAAAGCGCGCCCTACCGCAGCCGGGCGGTCAAAGACCCGCGCGGCGTGCTGGCCGACTTCGGCGTGCAATTGCCCGGGTCCACCCAGTTCCGCATCTGGGACAGCACGGCCGAAGTGCGCTACCTCGTCATCCCGCAACGGCCGCCGGACACCGAGGGGCTGAGCGAAGACCAGCTGGCCGACCTGGTGACACGCGATTCGATGATCGGCACCGGCCTGGCCAGGAGCGTTGCGCCATGACCTATTCTTTCCATGCCGACCTGGGCGGCCAGCCCGGCCACGGCCCGGTGACACCCGAGGCCGAAGGCGAGTTCTGGCACGCGGCCTTCGAGCCCAAGGCCATGGCGCTGACGATTGCCATGGGCGCCACCGGCGCCTGGAACATCGACCAGAGCCGCTCGGCCCGCGAGACCCTGCCCGGCTATGCCCAGCTCAGCTACTACCGCATCTGGCTGGCCGGCATCCAGCGGCTGATGGCCCTGCGCGGCCTGCTGGGCGACGATGAAGTGGCCGCCAGCCGCATGCTGCACCCGCCCCTGCCGCTGCCGCGCAAGCTGTTGGCCGCCGCCGTGCCGGCGGTGCTGGCCAAGGGCTCGCCCACCAACCGGCCGGCGCCCGGCCCCGCAAGGTTTGCAGTGGGCGATGTGGTGCGCACCCGCGCCGGGCATGTCGACCACCACAGCCGCCTGCCCGGCTATGCGCAGGGCAAGCGCGGCATCGTGGCGGCCCTGCATGGCGCGCATGTGTTCCCCGACACCAACGCCCAAGGCCTGGGCGAACAGCCGCAGTGGCTATACACCGTGGTGTTCGACGGTGCCACGCTGTGGGGCGCCGATGCCCAGCCGGGCCTGCAGGTGTCTGTCGACGCGTGGGACAGCTATCTGCAGCCCGACGACGGAGACCGTGGATGACAGCCGACTTGCAAGCCTGCCCCGGCCTGCCGCTGGGCGACGACTTGGCCCCGGTGTTTGCCCAGCCCTGGATGGCCCAGGCCTTTGCGATGGTGCTGCAACTGCACCAGAAGGGCCTGTACACCTGGCCGGAATGGGCGGCCGCGCTGTCGGCACAGATCGCCGCAGCCCAGGCTGCCGGCGATGCCGACCTGGGCGACACCTACTACCAGCACTGGCTGGCCGCGCTGGAATCATTGGTGGCTGCCAAGGGCGCCGCCCAGGCTGCTGAGCTGGCCCGCTGCGCCCAGGCCTGGGACCATGCGGCCGACCGCACACCCCACGGCCAGCCGATCGAGTTGAGGGCGGCTGACTGGGACCACGCCTGAGGGTGGTGCCAAGGCCTTGCGCCCGGGCTGATGCGTGGTGGCCATGCCGCTGCAACCGGCGTCAGTCGGTTCGCCCGTCGGCCACCTGCAGCTCTTCAACCCCCTGCACCAGCGCATCCACCACCAGTTCCAGCCCGCGCAGCTGATCGGCCAGCGCCAGCGGCCGGCTGCCCGGGTGGGCTGCGGCCTGGGCCGGCAGCGGCGGCAGGTGGATGAAGCCTGCCAGCACGCCCGGCTGGCGCCGCAGCGCATGCAGCAGGCCATACATCACCTGGTTGCAGACGAAGCTGCCGGCGCTCAGTGACAACGCCGCCGGCACACCCGCCTGCTGCAGCCGCTGCACCAGCGCCTTCACCGGCAGCCGGGTGAAGTAGGCGGCCGGCCCGCCAGCCACCACCGGCGTGCCGGCGGGCATGGCGCCGGCGTTGTCGGCGATGCGGGCATCACACAGGTTGACGGCCACCCGCTCCAGGCTGATGGCCGAGCGGCTGCCGGCCAGGCCCAGGCACAGCACCACCTGCGGCCGGTGGCGGCGGATGGCGGTGCGCAGCGCGGGCAGCGATTGCGCAAACACGCAGGGCAGCTGCACGGCGGTGATCTGCGCCCCACCCCGCCGCTGCCCGTGCAGCGCCTGGGCCACGTCCCACGACGGGTTGATGGCCTCGCCGCCGAAGGGCTCGAAGCCCGTCACCAGAATGCGCTGAATACTCATGCCTGCCCCCATCCGCCGCCACCCGGCGTCTCGACCACGAACACATCGCCCGGCTGCATGGTGACCGAACCGATGTAGTCCAGCGGCTGCACCGTGCCGTCGGCCCGTTCCACCCGGTTGATGCCGGGCGCGCCGGCCTGGCCACCAGCGCCACCAAAGGCGCCATGGTGGCGGCCGTTGCTGAGGATGGACGCGGTCATCGTCTCCAGAAAGCGCACCCGGCGCACGCCCCCATCGCCGCCATGCCAGCGGCCGGCACCGCCCGAGCCGCGGCGGACGGCATAGCTGTCCAGCCGCACGGGGAAGCGCAGTTCCAGCACCTCGGGGTCGGTGAGGCGGCTGTTGGTCATGTGGGTCTGCACGACGCTGGTGCCGTGGAAGCCCGGCCCGGCACCGGACCCGCCGGCAATCGGCTCGTAATTCTGGTGGCGGTCATCGAAAGCGCCTGGGCATGCTGCGGTCCGAGAGTATCCCCGGGGCCTGGCACGGCGCCTGCACGCCATCTTGCCGATATGCTCTGCCCCCATCCCACCACCTCTGCAGGAGCCCGCACGATGACCGCCCGCCGCCAACTGATCGCCCTGGCCTGTTTTGCCGGCCTGCTGGGCGGCACCGCCCAGGCCCAGACCAAGTGGGACCTGCCGGCTGCCTACAACGCCAGCAACTTCCACACCGAGAACCTGGTGCAGTTCGCCAACGATGTGGACAAGGCCACCGGCGGCAAGCTCAAGATCACCGTGCATGCCAATGCGGCGCTGTTCAAGGCGCCCGAGATCAAGCGTGCGGTGCAGGGCGGGCAGGCGCAGATCGGTGAGATCCTGCTGGCCAACTTCAGCAATGAATGGCCGATCTATGCCGCCGACGGCCTGCCCTTCCTGGCCGACAGCTACGACGAGGCAGCCAAGCTCTACAAGCTGCAAAAGCCGCTGCTCGAGAAGAAGCTGGGCGAGCAGGGCATGCTGCTGCTGTACGCAGTGGCCTGGCCGCCGCAGGGCATCTTCGCCAAGAAGGCGATCAACAGCGCCGCCGACCTCAAGGGCGTGAAGTGGCGCGCCTACAGCCCCAGCACCGGCCGCATCGCCGAGCTGGTGGGTGCCCAGCCCGTCACCGTGCAGGCGGCCGAGCTCAGCCAGGCCATGGCCACCGGCGTGGTCGAGAGCTACATGTCCAGCGGTGCCACCGGTTTCGACACCAAGACCTACGAGCACCTGAAGTTCTACATGGACACCCAGGCGTGGGTGCCCAAGAACGCGGTCATCGTCAACAAGGCCGCCTTCGATGCGCTGGACGCACCCACCAAGGCCGCCCTGCTGAAGGCCGGCGCCGAGGCTGAAACCCGGGGCTGGGCCACCAGCCAGGCCAAGAACACCGAATACCTCGACCTGCTGAAGAAGAACGGCATGGCCATCGTTGCGCCCTCGGCACAGCTCAAGGCCGACATGAAGAAGGTGGGCGACACCATGCTGAAGGAATGGCTGGACAAGGCCGGGCCCGAAGGCAAGGCCCTGGTCGATGCATTCTTGAAGTGACGGCGCGCCACCCAGCATGAGACGCGCGCTGGATGCCCTGTACGACGGCGCGGCCGCGTTGGCCGCGCTGTGCATGGTGCTGCTGCTGTGCATGGTGATGCTGGGCATTGCCGGGCGGTCGCTGCACTTCCACCTGCCCGGCACCGACGCCTATGCCGGCTACCTGATGGCGTCGGCCGGCTTCCTTGCGCTGGCGCACACCCTCAAGCGTGGTGAGCACATCCGCGTGACCCTGCTGCTGAGCCAGCTGCGTGGCGGCCCGCGCCGGGCGCTGGAGCTGTGGGCCCTGGCTTCTGCCAGCGGCCTGGCCGGCCTGCTGGCCTTCTACAGCGCCCGGCTGGTGTGGCAGAGCCGCGCCTTCAACGACATCTCCACCGGCAACGACGCCACGCCGCTGTGGCTGCCGCAGCTGGGCATGGCCATCGGCACCGGGGTGCTGCTGGTGGCCCTGGTCGATGAGCTGGTGCTGGAATGGCGCGGCCAGCGCGCCCGGCCCGAGGCTGGTGGTGCGGAGATGCTGCGCAATGAATGACCTGGTCATCACCGCGCTGCTGATCGGCGCCCTGTTTGCCATCCTGGCCAGCGGCGTGTGGATCGGCCTCACGCTGTCGGGCGTGGCCTGGATCGGCATGCAGATGTTCAGCAGCCGCCCGGCCGGTGACGCCATGGCCGTCACCATCTGGGGGTCATCCAGCAGCTGGACGCTGACAGCCCTGCCGCTGTTCATCTGGATGGGCGAGATCCTGTTCCGCACCCGCCTCAGCAACGACATGTTCCGCGGCCTGGCGCCCTGGGTGCAGGCCCTGCCCGGGCGGCTGCTGCACACCAATGTGATCGGCTGCACCATCTTTGCGGCGGTGTCGGGCAGCAGCGCCGCCACCTGCGCCACCATCGGCAAGATGACCCTGCCCGAGCTCAAGCGCCGCGGCTACCCCGACGACATCGCCATCGGCTCGCTGGCCGGCGCCGGCACGCTGGGCCTGTTGATCCCGCCGTCGATCATCATGATCGTCTACGGCGTATCGGCCGATGTGTCGATCGCCAAGCTGTTCATGGCCGGCGTGCTGCCGGGGCTGCTGCTGGCCGGGCTGTTCTCGGGCTACCTGGCTGTGTGGGCCCTGCTCAACCCCGGCCGCGTGCCGCCGGCCGATGCGCCGATGACACTGGTGCAAAAGCTGCGTGAAAGCCGCCACCTGATCCCGGTGGTGCTGCTGATCGTGGCGGTGCTGGGCAGCATCTACACCGGCGTGGCCACCGCCACCGAAGCTGCCGGCGTGGGCGTGCTGGGGTCGCTGGTGCTGTCTGCGCTGCAGGGGTCGCTGAGCTGGGCCACCTTCAAAGAGTCGCTGATGGGCGGCACGCGGCTGTACTGCATGATCGCGCTGATCCTGGCCGGCGCCAGCTTCCTGACGCTGGCCATGGGCTACATCGGCCTGCCGCGCCACCTGGCCGAATGGATCGGCAGCCAGAACCTGGCGCCGGTGGCCCTGCTGGCCGTGCTGATGGTGTTCTACATCGTGCTGGGCTGCTTTCTTGACGGCATCAGCATGGTGGTGCTGACCATGGGCGTGATCCTGCCCACGGTTCAAAAAGCGGGCATCGACCTGATCTGGTTCGGCATCTTCATCGTGCTGGTGGTCGAGATGGCGCAGATCACCCCGCCGGTGGGCTTCAACCTGTTCGTGCTGCAGGGCATGACCAAGCGCGAGATCAGCTGGCTGTCCAAGGTGGCGCTGCCGTTCTTCCTGCTGATGGTGCTGGCGGTGGGGCTGATCTGGCTGTTCCCCGGCATCGTCACCGCCCTGCCCGCGCGCATGTGAGGCGGCGGCGGCGCGCGGCGCGCTGGCTGGCTGGCCGCAGGATAGTGCGGCAAACACCGGCCTGATCCAGCGATGGGCCCGAGCCTGGCACCCTAGGATCAAAGCGCTGACATGCCGGCGTGGCCCCGGCGGCGTGGGGCAGCCGCTTGCGCCGGGAACCGCCATGTCCGACTTGTCACTGCCGCCGTTGACGCTGGTACCGCTGGTGCCGCTGGGCGCAGACACCACCGCGCAGCTGCCGCCCGCAGGCCAGGTGCCGCAACGTGCCCTGGCGCCAGCGGCTGCGGTCCTGGCCTGGCCCGCGCTGCCCGGCGTGGGCTACGGTGCAACGCCCAACCCGGGCGAACCTGAACCCTGCGAACTGGAAGGCCCCAACGGCAAGGTCAGCAACGGCCGGCTGGTTGGCTTCGACCCCGACGCCGGCCAGGTGCAGGTGCTGATCCCGCCCGGGCGCAACCTGCTGACGCTGCGATTCACCCAGTTCCGCCGCCTGAGCCTGTTGCGCCCGCTCGAGCCGCTGCCCGCCGCAGACAGCCCGCGCATGGGCGCGACCACGCCGCTGTTGCCGCAGAACCTGCTGCAACCCTACCGGCTGCGCTTCAAGGACGGCACCACGACCACCGTTGCCAGTGTCGGCCTGATCGACAAGCCCCTGGGCCTGTTCACCTTCAGCCCGGTCGACGCCAGTGGCCGGCTGCTGCGCAGCCTGTACCCGAGGCCGATGCTGGTGTCGGTGCAACTGGCGCCGCCGGGCGCTGCTGCCTGGGGTGACGGCGACCAGGACACCGCGCCAATGGCGCTGGACGACCTGCCCAGCGCGCACCCGCCACAGCCGCCCAGCCTGGGCGACATGCTCGGCAGCACCCAGATCGCCACGGCCGAGCAGTTGGCCAAGGCCATCGACCAGCAGGCCAGGATGCCAATGGTGCGCATCGGCGAGGCCCTGGTGGGCCTGGGCTTCATCACCGAGGGGCAGCTGGCCGAGGCGCTGCGGCTGCAACTGGCCGACCGCCGGCTGCCGCTGGGTGAACTGCTGGTGAGCCGGGGCGACGTGACCCGCGCCGACCTGCAGACCGCGCTGTCACGCAAGATGGGCTATCCCATCGTCGAGGTGGGGGCCTTCCCGGTGGAAAGCGAGGCCGTGCTGCGCCTGCCGCTGGCTGCCGCGCGCCGCCTGGGCGCGCTGCCACTGATGATGCGCGCCGGCCGCCTGGTGGTGGCGCTGGAAGATCCATCGGTGCGGGTGGCCATTGACGAGATCGAATTCAACGCCCAGTGCAAGGTGCTGCCGGTGCTGGCGCGCGCGGGCACGCTGGCATCGGCCATCGACCGGGTGTATCTGCGCCTGGGCAAGGACGCCATCGAGCCATCGGCCGAGCTGTCTGCGTCGTTCAACCTGGACGCCGACGGTGGCGACAACGCCAACAAGCTGCTGGCCAGCATGGAGCAGGAGCAGTCGCCCTCCACGCGGGAGGACGAGCCCCAGATCGGGCAAAGCGACAACTCGCTGGTGCGGCTGATCAACACCATGATCCTGGAGGCCAGGCAGGGCGGCGTGTCCGACATCCACATCGAATGCCAGCCCGGCACGCAGAAGGTGCAGGTGCGCTTCCGGCGCGATGGCGTGCTCAAGCCCTACATCGAGCTGCCGCACACCTACCGCAGTGCCCTGGTGGCGCGCATCAAGATCATGTGCGACCTCGACATCAGCGAGCGCCGCAAGCCGCAGGACGGCAAGATCAACTTCGGCCGCTGGATGCAGAACCAGAAGCTGGAACTGCGGGTGGCCACCATCCCCACCGCCAATGGCCTGGAAGACGTGGTGATGCGCCTGCTGGCCAGCGCCAAGACCCTGCCGCTGGAAGGCATGGGCATGCAGCCCGACACCCTTGCCAGGCTGAAGACGGCGATCGAGCGGCCCTACGGCATGGTGCTGTGCGTGGGCCCCACCGGCAGCGGCAAGACCACCACCCTGCATGCCGCGCTGGGCCACATCAACACGCCAGAGCGCAAGATCTGGACCGCCGAGGACCCGGTGGAAATCACCCAGCCCGGCCTGCGCCAGGTGCAGGTGAACCCGAAGATCGACTGGACCTTTGCCAAGGCGCTGCGCGCCTTTCTGCGCGCTGACCCCGATGTGGTGATGGTGGGCGAAATCCGCGATGCCGAAACTGCCGGCATGGCAGTGGAGGCCAGCCTGACCGGCCACCTGGTGATGAGCACCCTGCACACCAACAGCGCACCCGAGACCGTGACCCGGCTGCTGGACATGGGCATGGACCCGTTCAGCTTTGCCGACAGCCTGCTGGCGGTGCTGGCCCAGCGGCTGGTGCGCCGGCTGTGCAAGCACTGCGTGACCACCCGCCCCGCCACCGCCGAAGACCTGCAAGGCCTGGTGGAGGGCTACCTGTTCAGCTGGCCCGACGCCAGCCAGCGCCCCGACGGTGATGCCCTGGTGGCCGAATGGACCCAGCGCTTCGGCGTCAACGGCCGGCTGCTGCACCACCATGCGCCGGGCTGCAGCCACTGCGACAACGGCGGCTACGCCGGCCGGGTGGGCCTGCATGAGCTGCTGGTGGTCAGCCGCGAACTGCGCCACCTGATCCAGACCAGCGCCCGGGCCGGGCAGTTGCAGCAAGCCGCCATGAACGAAGGCATGCGCACCCTGCGCCAGGACGGCATCCTGAAGGTGCTGGCGGGGCTGACGTCGGTCGAAGAGGTGCGCGCCATCAGCAACGGCTGACGACGCCCAAACCTGCCGCTTCGCGTCGGAGGCTGCAGACCTGGCCTGTCTGCCCGCTCGGAACGGACAGACCGCCTGGTCAACCATGCGGGTTTGCCCTGTGTCAAGACGGCGCAAGCAAGGGCATTCCGCAGATGGGCAGATGCCGGCGCAGCAGCTACAACCGCAGCCCGATGACTGCTTCTGTTGCCACACCCGCCACACCACGCCTGCTGATCGACCAGCTGACCAAGCGCTACGGTGCCCGCGCTGCGCTCGACGGCGTGTCGGTGCGCCTGGAGCCGGGCTGCTTTGCCGCGCTGCTGGGGCCCAACGGCGCGGGCAAGAGCACGCTGTTCCAGGTGCTGACCGGCCTGTTTGCCGCCGATGCCGGTGATGTGCAGGTCGACGGCCACAGCCTGCGCCGCAATGCGGTGGCGGCGCTGCGCCACATCGGCGTGGTGTTCCAGGCCATGTCGCTCGACCTGGACCTGAGCGTGGCGCGCAACCTGCGCTTCCATGCCGACCTGCACGGCATGCCGCGCGCGCTGGCGGCCCAACGCATCAGCGACGACTGCGCCAGCGCCGGCCTGGGCGCCGACCTGCAACGCCCGGTGCGTGAGCTGTCGGGCGGCAACCGCCGCAAGGTGGAGCTGGTGCGTGCCCTGCTGCACCGCCCCGGCCTGCTGCTGATGGACGAGCCCACCGTGGGCCTGGACCCGAAGAGCCGGCGCGACCTGCGCCAGCGCCTGCACGACGATGTGCGCCAACGCGGCAGCAGCGTGCTGTGGGCCACCCACCTGGTTGAAGAAGCCGAGGCCGCTGACCGGGTGCTGGTGCTGCACAAGGGCAAGCTGCTGGCCGACGGCACGCCGGCAAGCGTGGCCGCCACACTGGGCGGCGGCACGCTGGAAGAAGCCTTCATCCGGGCCACCGCCTGACCCACCACGGAGACCGCATGACCGCAGCCCTGCAACGCGCCGCCCTGGCCGCCGCCCTGTTCCCTGCCCTGATTGGCGCCCTGAGCGGCGCCAGCCTGGCCCAGGCCCAGGGTGTGGCCTATGTGTCGAGCGAGAAGGACCATGCGCTGACCATCGTCGATCTGAAGTCGGGGGCCGTCACCAGCACCGTGTCCACCTGCCAGCGGCCGCGCCACATGCAGGTGGCACCCGATGGCAAGCACCTGCTGGTGGCCTGCGGTGATGCGGGCCAGGCCGACATGATCGACCTGGCCAGCCGCAAGAGCGTGCGCAAGCTGGCCCTGGGCGGCGACCCCGAGATCTTCGACGTGACCGCCGACGGCAAGACCCTGTACGTCACCAACGAGGAAGACGCCGAGCTGGGCATCGTCGACATGGCCAGCGGCAAGCGCACCGGCGCCATCAAGGTCGGCGAGGAGCCCGAAGGCATCAAGCTGTCGCCCGACGGCAAGACAGCCTATGTCACATCGGAAGTGGCCAGCCTGGTGCATGTGGTGGATCTGGCCAGCGGCAAGGTGACCAGGAACATTGCCGCCGGCAAGCGCCCGCGCCGGTTTGCGCTGACGCCCGATGGCGCCCAGCTGTGGGTCACGAACGAACTGGGCGCCAGCGTCACCGTGATCGACACCAAGGCCCAGACGGTGATCGACACCATCAAGTTCACGGTCAAGGGCGCGCGCGCGGCCGACATCACGCCGGTAGGCATCACCATGGGCCGCGACGGCAAGCGTGCCTTCGTCAGCCTGGGCCAGGCCAACCATGTGGCCTTTGTCGACGTGGCCAGCCGCAAGACCACCGACCTGGTGCTGGTGGGCAAGCGCGCCTGGGGCCTGGCGCTGGACAAGGCCGAGAAGACGCTCTACGTGGTCAACGGTCTGTCGGATGACCTGAGCATCGTCGACGTGGCCAGCGCCAAGGCCACCAGGACGGTGAAGGTGGGCCGGGTGCCGCACAGCGTGGTCCTCGTCGAGTGAGGTTGCAACGCATCGCAGCCACCGCGCTGCTGACCCTGGTGACGGCGGCTGCCCAGGCCGCCGCCTTCAAGGCCGTGTTGCTGGTACCGGCCGACGACCCGCGCCTGACCCGCAGCCGGCTGGAACGCGGCCTGCTGGGCCACCCCGGCGGCCCGGCGGCCGACGCCGTGGCCGTGGCGCTGAAGGAAGGCAAGCTGGAACTGGACGCAGCAGGCGCCAGCCTGGCGCTGGACACCGTGGCGGTGGCCGATGCCGCAGCCGCCAGGGCAGCCGCAGCCGCCGCCGAGAAAGCCGGCGCCACCGCCCTGCTGACCGACCTGCCCGCCGCCTGGACCCTGGCTGTGGCCGACGGCAGCAAGCTGCCGGTCATCAACCTCCACACTGCCGCCGACAGCCTGCGCGGCGCCGACTGCCGCCGCAACCTGCTGCACATCGGCCCCAGCGAGCGCATGCGCGCCGACGCCATCGCCCAGACCCTGGTGGCGCGCAACTGGCGCCATGTGCTGCTGCTGGTCAGCCAGGACGCGGCCGACGCCGACCGCGGCGCGGCGGCCGCCGCTGCGATCCAGCGTTATGGGCTGAAGCTGGTGGGCCGCAAACCCTTCAAGCTGTCGGCAGACCCGCGTGAACGCGATCTGGCCAACCCCGCGCTGCTGACCGGCATGGCCGGGGGCGGCGCGGCCTACGACGTGGTGTGGGTGGTCGACGCCGACGGCGAATTTGCCGCCAGCCTGCCCTACCGCACCGGCCTGCCCCGGCCGGTGGTGGGCGACGGCGGCCTGGTGGCGCTGGCCTGGTCGGCCAGGTATGAGCGCTTCGGCGCGCCCCAGGTCACGCGCCGCCTCACCCGGTCGGCCGGCCGGCCGATGGACGCCCACGCCTGGTCGGCCTGGCTGGGGGGCAAGGCGCTGATCGCTGCCGCCGTGGCAGCACCGAAGGGGCCGGCCACGGCCTTTGCTGCAGCGTTGAACAAGGTCGAACTCGACGGCAGCAAGGGCGTGGCGATGGGCTTCCGTGCCTGGGACGGCCAGCTGCGCCAACCACTGCTGCTGAGCGACGGCCAGGCGGTGGTGGCCACCGCGCCGGCCGAAGGCATCCTGCATCCGACCAACAGCCTCGACGCGCTGGGCGCCGACGCACCCGAAAAACTCTGCAAGGCACGATGACCCACGCATTCCAGGCGCTGCGCGCCATCGTGCTGCGCGAGCTGCTCAAGTTCGCCCGGCAATACGGCCGGCTGGTCTCGGCCCTGGTGCGCCCGCTGCTGTGGCTGGCGGTGTTTGCAGCGGGCTTTCGCAATGTGTTCGGCGTGGCGATCTCCGAGCCCTACGACACCTACATCCCCTACGACGTGTACATCGCCCCCGGCCTGGTGGGCATGGTGCTGCTGTTCAACGGCATGCAGAGCAGCCTGGCCATGGTGTATGACCGCGAGATGGGCCTGATGCGCCTGCTGCTGACCGCGCCGCTGCCGCGCTGGTGGATCCTGCTGGCCAAGCTCATCGCCACCGCCGTGCTGAGCCTGGCGCAAGCCGCCGCCTTTGTGCTGGTGGCCTGGGCGCTGGGCACCACGCTGCCGGTGATCGGCCCCAACACCGGCATGGTGCTGGTGGCGGCGGTGTCGTCGGCGCTGATGCTGGGCGCCGTGGGCCTGTTGCTGTCGGTGCACATCAAGCAGCTGGAGAACTTTGCCGGCACGATGAACTTCGTGATCTTCCCGATGTACTTCATGTCCACCGCCCTCTACCCGTTGTGGAAGCTGGAAGAGTCGGGCGCGGCCTGGGTATACCAGATCGCCCGCTTCAACCCCTTCACCCACGCGGTGGAATGGATGCGGTATGCGCTCTATGACAAGGACCCCGGCATGTCGCCGGTCATCGTGCTGGGCACGCTGGCGCTGTGCTTCGGCCTGGCCGCCTGGGGGTACGACCCGCAGCGCGGCTTCGGGCAACTGGCCAAGCGCGGCGGATGACGTTGTGCCGACACGCCTGCCCGACGCGCGGCCCCGGGCGGCCGGGCGGGGCTGAAAATGCACAGGCCTGATGACCCACATGGGCAGAAAGCCGGCCCATTCCACCGTCCTGGCCGGCGGCAAGACGACCCTGGAGTTGCTTGAATGGAACTGAACCACCGCCGCCAGCTGATGGGCCTGCTCGGGGCGTTGTCGCTGGGCCCGGCCTGGGGCGCTGCCCTGGCCCAGGCGCCGCAGCGCTTTCCGACCCGGCCGGTCACGCTGTGGCTGCCCTGGCCGGCGGGGGGCGCCACCGACCTCACCTTCCGTGTGCTGGCCGAGGGGGCAGCCCGCCGCCTGGGCCAGAAGGTGCTGATCGAGAACCGCAGCGGCGCCGGCGGCACGCTGGCCATGCCGGTGCTGCAGCAGGCAGCCCCCGACGGCTACACCCTGGCCCAGTTGCCGCAGACGGTGCTGCGCGCGCCCTGGACCCGCAAGGTGCTGTGGGACCCGATCCGCGACACCACGCCGGTCATCCAGCTGTCGGGCGTCACCTTCGGCATCGTGGTGCCCGCGGCCAGCCCGTTCAGGACGCTCGACGACCTGTTCGCCCATGCCAGGGCCCACCCTGACAGCCTCAGCATCGCCACCAACGGTGCCGGCACCACGCCGCATGTGGTGATCGACGCGCTGTTCGGCAAGCGCGGCCTCAGCTACATCCATGTGCCCTACAAGGGCACGTCCGAGCAGATGGTGGCGGTGTCGGCCGGCCAGGTGATGGTGGGGGTCAACAGCAACGGCTTCGCGCCCTTTGTCGATTCGGGCGCGCTGCGGCTGCTGGTCACGTTCGGCGAGCAGCGCACCCGGCGCTGGCCCAACGTGCCCACGCTCAAGGAGCTGGGCCACAACATCGTGGCCACATCGCCCTACGGCCTGGCCGGCCCGGCCGGCATGCCCGCCGACGTGGTGCAGGTGCTGCACCTGGCCTTTCGTGCGGCCATGCAGGATGCGGCATTTGTCACCGAGCTGGCACGCTATGACCAGGAGCCGGCCTACCTGCCGCCCGAGGACTATGTCCGCGCGCTGCGGGCGGCTTACGAGCATGAGCGGGTGGTGGTGGATAGGCTGGGGC
>JARXAJ010000034.1 GCA_029865965.1 Aquabacterium sp. | reverse complement strand
CGGTGACGCCGCCCACCTGGCGGCCTGCGACGAGCCGGCTGACCGCCTGGTGGCGCGCATCGGCGGCGTCACCGGTGTGGGAGTCCAGGCGCCGGCCTTCGCCGTGGCCGGCCTGCGCGAATGCTTCGAGGAATGCGGGCTGTGGCTGGGTGCGCCCGACCACCACGCGCCCGGCAGCAGCTGGGCCGACCTGCGGGCCCGCCTGCATGCCGGCACCACCCTGGCGGCCCTGGCGCCCGACGCGGGTGGCCCGCTGGCCACCAGTTGCCTGCAGCCCTGGAGCCGCTGGGTGACACCGGTGGGCCTGCCCAAGCGCTTCGACACCCTGTTCTTCGTGGCCCGGGCACCAGCCGGCCAGGTGCCCACGGTCGACGAGGGCGAGACCACCACCCTGGCCTGGGTGCACCCGGCAGCGGCGTTGGCTGCACGCAGCCGGGGCGAGTTCCAGATGGAATTTGCCACCGTCAGCACGGTGCAATCGTTGCAGCCGTTTGCCACGGTGGCGGCGCTGCTTGATTTTGCGGCCAGCCAGACGGCACTGCCGGCCATCCACCCGCGCGTGGTGCTGGGCGCCGGCGGCAAGATCACCGGTGTGCTGCTGCCCGACCAGCCGGGTTACGACAGCGCCTGGGCTGGCTGACTGGCGCGCGGCCAAGCGCCGCGGCGCCGCCGGATCAGATGTCGGCCAGCGGGCTGAGCTCGCCGGCTTCCAGCCGCTGCAGCAGGTCGCGCAGCGTGGCGGCACTGGTGGCGTCCTGGGCCGTGTCCAGGGCGTCCTGCAGCACGTCGCGGATGTCGGCGCCGGTCACCAGTTCCATGTCCCAGTCGGGGAACAGGCGTTCCCGCAGTTCTTCGGATTCACCCAGGGTCACGATGCCTTCGTGGCGGGTGTCGGCCTTCAGCTTGGCCAGCAGCGCGCCGATGTTGTCGCGCGGGCCTTCCAGCCATTGAAAGAAGATGCCGCCGCCAAAGACCAGCAGCCCGGTGATGCCGTGCTCCGGGTTCCAGCGCCGCGCGCTGCGGAGAATGTTTTCAACGGCGGCGTCGTCCACCCCGGGCGCGGCCCGGCTGCAGTACACCAGCTGGTACAGCAGCGGATAGGCATGGCCGGCGCCGGGTTCGTCGAGGGACATGCGGTGGTCGGGGCTCATGGGTGCGGCGTCTCCAGCAAATGCCACGCAGCCGATCCGCGTTGTGCAAGGCGACGAGCATAGCGCAAGCCCCTCGGTGGCCGGCCCGCTGGCCGGCGATCAGCCGCCGTGGAACTGCGCGAAGCTGTCGACCGCCGCGCGCTCGGACCGCAGGCCGTTGATCGGATGCTCCGGGTTGCGCCAGCCGATGGCCATGCCGGTGAACAGCATGCGCTCGGGCGGGATGCCGATGAAGTCGCCGATGGTCTTGGGGTAGACGGCCCAGCATTCCTGGGCGCAGCTGTCCAGGCCACGCTCGCGCAGCAGCAGCATCACGCTCTGCAGGAACATGCCCATGTCGCTCCATTGGGGCGGGCCCATGCGCCGGTCGACGCTGCAGAACAGCGCCATCGGCGCACCGAAGAACTGGTAGTTGCGGGCAAACCACTGCAGCCGCTTGGCCTTGTCCTCACGCGGGACGCCCAGGCGGGCATACATGTCTTCGCCGATTTTGAAGCGGTAGTCGCGGTGCGGCGCCACCAGCTCCTTCGGGTAGATGTCGTACTCGGGGGCTTCGCTCTTGTCGCCGGCGGCCACCTCGGCCAGGCGGCGCTGCATGATGGCCTTGAGCGCGTCGAGCCTGGCGCCGGTGACCACATCGATGCGCCAGGGCTGCACATTGCCGCCCGACGGCGACCGCGATGCGGTGGCCAGCACCTCGCGGATGGTCTCCAGCGGCACCGGGGTGGGCAGGAAGTCGCGCACCGAGAGGCGGGTTTCCAGGGCGTCGGTGACGGTGGTGGCGGGTGTGGTCATGGTGGCGGGCCGATCATGGTGGGCAGTCTTCGCCCAAGTTTGGCCATGCCCACCAGCGGCCGCCATCGTCGGTTCGGACGTTTCACCAACCGCCGCAGCCCGGCCAGCCAATTGCCGCAAGACGCTGCGCCAGCCGGCACCCACCATCGCGGCTTCCCTGCCCCCGAGCGCCGCCATGCCCCTGCCTGAAGCACCGCCAGCACCGCATTACTTCAGCCCCGCGCATGTGCAGTTCCGCGACAGCCTGCGTGACTGGGTGGCGCGCGAGATCACACCCCATGCCACGGCCTGGGACGAAGCCGGCGGCTTCCCGCGCGACCTGTACAAGAAAGCGGCGGCCATCGGCCTGCTGGGGCTGGACTATGCCGAGGCGCACGGCGGCACCCCGGCCGACCTGTTCTACCACCTGATCCTCAGCGAGGAACTGGCCCGCCCCGGCGCCGGTGGCGTGGCCGCCAGCCTGATGTCGCACAGCATCGGCCTGCCGCCGGTCAAGCACTTCGGCAGTGCGGCCCTGCAGGCGCGGGTGATCCCGCCGGTGCTGGCGGGCGACAAGATCGCCGCCCTGGCCGTCACCGAGCCGTCGGGCGGGTCGGATGTGGCGGCGCTGAAGACCACCGCCGTCCGGCAGTCCGACAGTTCGGGCGACCACTACATCGTCAACGGCGAGAAGGTGTTCATCACCTCGGGCATGCGGGCCGACTTCATCACCGTGGCGGTGCGCACCGACCCCGCCAGCAAGGGCGCCAACGGCATCTCGGCGCTGCTGGTCGAGGGCGACATGCCCGGCCTGACGCGCACCAGGCTCGACAAGATGGGCTGGTGGGCCAGCGACACCGCCCACCTGCGCTTCGACAACATGCGTGTGCCGGTGGCCAACCTGGTGGGCGAGGAGCACAAGGGCTTCAAGACCTTCATGACCAACTTCAACGGCGAGCGCCTGGGCATGGCCGCGCAGGCCGTGGCCTATGCCCAGGTGTGCTTCGACGAAGCCCTGGACTGGGCCCGCCAGCGCAGCACATTCGGCGCACCGCTGAGTGAACGCCAGGTCATCCGCCACAAGCTGATGGACATGCTGCGCGCCATCGATGTGGCGCGCTGCCATGTCTACGACCTGGCCTGGGCCCAGCAGCACGACCATGGCGACGCCAACCTGCGGGTGGCCCGCATCGCCATGGCCAAGGTGGAAGCCACGCGCTGCATGCAGTTCTGCGCCGACAGCGCGGTGCAGATCCTGGGCGGCATGGGCTTCATGCGCGGCATGAAGAGCGAGCGCATCTACCGCGAGGTCAAGGTCATGATGATCGGCGGCGGGTCGGAAGAAATCATGAAGGATCTGGCCGCGCGCCAGTTGGGGATCTAACACCATGGCTGTCATTGAATCGACCATTTCCACCGGCGGCGCGGCGTTTGCCGCCAACCGCGAGGGCATGCTGGCGTTGATCGGCAAGATCCGCGAGGCCGAAGGCCGTGCCGTGGCCGCCAGTGGCGCGTCGCGCCAGCGCTTCGAGTCGCGCGGGCAGATGCTGCCGCGTGACCGCATCGCCTTGCTGCTCGACCCCGGTTCACCCTGGCTGGAACTGGCCACGTTGGCCGGCTACGGCCTGGACACGCCCGACGAGGCCAAGACCGTGCCCGGCGGCGGCGTGATCGGCGGCATCGGTTTTGTCTCGGGCATCCGCTGCGTCATCGCCGCCAGTGATTCCGGCATCGACGCCGGCGCCATGCAGGCCGGCGGGCTGGAAAAAGCGCTGCGCATCCAGGAACTGGCGCTGGAGAACCGCCTGCCCTATGTGCAATTGGTGGAGAGCGCCGGCGCCAACCTGCTGAAGTACCGGGTGGAAGGCTTTGTGCGGGGCGGCGGCCTGTTCCGCAACCTGGCGCGCATGTCGGCTGCCGGGCTGCCGGTGGTCACCGTCACGCATGGGTCATCGACCGCCGGCGGCGCCTACCAGACCGGGCTGAGTGACTACATCATCATGGTGCGCGGCCGCAGCCGGGCCTTTTTGGCCGGCCCGCCATTGCTGAAAGCCGCCACCGGCGAGGTGGCCACCGAGGAAGAACTGGGCGGCGCCGAGATGCACACCCATGTCAGCGGCCTGGGCGACTACCTGGCCGAGGACGACCGCGATGCCCTGCGCATCGCCCGCGCCGTGATGGCCACCTTCGACTGGCCGCAGGCGGATGCACCGGCCCGCCCGCCGGTGGCGCCGCGCTTCGACGTCGAAGAGCTGCTGGGCATCATGCCGATGGACCACAAGCGCCCGGTCGACATGAAGCAGGTGATCGCCCGCATCATCGACGACAGCGACTTTCTGGAATTCAGCGCCAACTGGGGCAGCGCCACCGTCTGCGGCCATGCCCGCATCGACGGCCATGCGGTGGGCATCATCACCAACAACGGCCCGATCGACAACGCCGGCGCGGCCAAGGCCACGCACTTCATCCATGCCTGCTGCCAGAGCGGCACGCCCATCGTCTACCTGCAGAACACCACCGGCTACATGGTGGGCCGGCAGTATGAAGAGCGCGGCATGGTCAAGCAGGGAAGCGGCATGATCCAGGCGGTGGCCAACGCCAACGTGCCGCAGATCACCGTGCAGTGCGGCGCCAGCTTCGGCGCGGGCAATTACGGCATGTGCGGGCGGGGCTTTGCGCCGCGCTTTTGCTTCAGCTGGCCCAACGCCAAGACGGCGGTGATGGGTGGCGAGCAGGCCGCCGGCACCATGGCCATCGTCACCGAGGCGGCGATGAAGCGCAAGGGCGCCGTCGACCACGACAAGATCGCGCAGTTGAAGGCCGGCATCCAGCAGCGCTTCGACAGCCAGATGAGCGTGTTCACCACCAGCGCGCTGGGCCTGGACGACGGCGTGATCGACCCGCGCCACACCCGCGCCGTGCTGGCGCTGACCCTGGCCACCTGCCGCGAGGCCGACGCGCGCACGCCGCGCCGCATGCAGTTCTCCGTTGCACGACCCTGATTCCTGCGAGGCACCACCGATGCTGAACCAACTGACCCCCGAACACGCTGCGCTGCGTGCCACCACCAAGCGCTTCATCGCCGAGAAGGTGAACCCGTTTGTCGACCAGTGGGAGGCCGACGAGATCTTCCCGGCGCACCAGGTCTTCAAGGGCATGGGCGACCTGGGCCTGCTGGGCCTGGACAAGCCGGTGGAAGACGGTGGCGCCGGGCTGGACTACAGCTACTCGGCCGTGTTTGCCGAGGCCCTGGCCGACATCAACTGCGGCGGCATCCCCATGGCCACCGGCGTGCAGACCGACATGGCCACGCCGGCACTGGCCAGGCACGGCAGCGCCGCGCTGCGCGCTGAATTCCTGTCGCCAGCGATTGCTGGCGACATGGTGGCCTGCCTGGGTGTCAGCGAAGTCGGATCCGGCTCCGATGTCGCCAGTATCAAGACGAAAGCCAGAAAGGTCGATGGGGACGGTGGCGACTACATCATCAACGGCGGCAAGATGTGGACCACCAATGGCACGCAGGCCGACTTCTGCTGCGTGCTGGCCAACACCAGCGACGGCGCCAGCCACAAGAACAAGACGCTGATCATCGTGCCGATGAAGACGCCCGGCGTCAGCGTGGCCAAGAAGCTGAAGAAGGTGGGCATGGATTCGAGTGACACCGCGCAGCTGCACTTCGACGACGTGCGGGTGCCGCAGCGCTACCGCATCGGCGAAGAGGGCATGGGCTTCATGTACCAGATGGAGCAGTTCCAGATCGAGCGCCTGTGGGGGGCATTGAACTGCGGCGCCATGGCCCAACGCGCCATCGACGCGACCATCGGCTACACCCGCGAGCGCCAGGCCTTCGGCCGCAGCATCCTCGACAACCAGTGGGTGCACTACAAGCTGGCCGAGCTGCAGACCGAAGTGGAAGCGCTGCGCAGCCTGTCCTGGCGCGGCGTGGAGATGGTGGTGAAGGGCGAAGACGCCACCAAGCTGGCCACCATGGCCAAGCTGAAGGCCGGCCGCACCATCCGCGAGGTGACCGACGGCTGCCTGCAGTTCTGGGGTGGCATGGGCTATGTGATGGACAGCCCGATCAGCCGCATGTGGCGAGACGGGCGGCTCACCAGCATCGGCGGCGGTGCCGATGAAGTGATGCTGCAGATCCTGTGCAAGTTCATGGGGACCTTCCCCACCGGCCGTTGAAGGCGAGGGCAGCAGCATGTCATTCACCAAGATCCTGATCGCCAACCGCGGCGAAATCGCGCTGCGTGTGCAGCGCAGCGCCCATGCCCTGGGCTACCAGACGGTGGCGGTGTATTCCACCGCCGACGCTGGCGCCCGCCATGTGCTCGAGGCCGACCAGGCGGTGTGCATCGGCGAGCCGCTGCCGCGCCAGAGCTACCTGAACATCCCCGCCATCATCGACGCCGCCAGGTGCAGCGGTGCCGACGCGGTGCACCCCGGCTACGGCTTCCTGGCCGAGAACGAGGACTTCGCCGCCGCCTGCCGCGATGCCGGGCTGGTGTTCATCGGCCCGTCGCCCGAGGCGATCAAGGCCATGGGCGACAAGGCCGGCGCCAAGGCACTGATGGCCGCCGCCGGCGTGCCGGTGATCCCGGGCTA
Organism: Aquabacterium sp.; assembly: GCA_029865965.1. Lineage (GTDB taxonomy): Bacteria > Pseudomonadota > Gammaproteobacteria > Burkholderiales > Burkholderiaceae_C > Pseudaquabacterium. The sequence goes on along the minus strand of JARXAJ010000034.1, from coordinate 1,739 downwards.
CCAGGGGGCGGACCAGTCGGCTGAACGCCTGGCTGCCGAGGCCGCCAACATCGGCTGGCCGGTGATGATCAAGGCCACGGCGGGTGGTGGCGGGCGGGGCATGCGCCGGGTCGATCGCGCCGGAGATTTCGCCGATGCGCTGCGCAGCGCCCAGAGCGAGGCGCTGGGCGCCTTCGGCGACGCCACGGTGATCCTGGAGCGGGCGCTGATCGCGCCGCGCCACATCGAGATCCAGGTGTTCGCCGACCGCCACGGCAATGCCATCCACCTGGGCGAGCGCGATTGCTCGGTGCAGCGCCGGCACCAGAAAGTGATCGAGGAAGCGCCGTCACCGGCCGTCAACGCCGACTTGCGCGCGCGCATGGGCGCGGTGGCGGTCCAGGCCGTGCTGGCCATCGGTTATGAAGGTGCCGGTACGCTGGAATTCCTGCTCGACAGCCAGGGGGAGTTCTTCTTCATGGAGATGAACACCCGGCTGCAGGTGGAGCACCCGGTGACCGAGATGATCACCGGGCTGGACCTGGTGGACTGGCAACTGCGCGTGGCTGCTGGCGAGCCGCTGCCGTTGCAGCAGGACCAGATCCGCTTCCACGGCCATGCCATCGAGGTGCGGCTGTGTGCCGAAGACCCGCGGCACAACTTCATGCCGCAGAGCGGGCGCCTGCTGGGCTGGCAGATGCCCGGCGACATCCGCGTGGAACATGCGCTGCGCCCGGGCGACGAGATCCCGCCGTTCTATGACTCGATGATCGCCAAGCTGGTGGCCCATGGTGCGAGCCGGGCCGAATCAGTGCGGCGCTTGCAGCGCGGCCTGCAGCAGGCGGTGGCGCTGGGCGTGGCCACCAACCAGGCCTTTTTGCTGCAGTGCCTGACACACCCGGTGTTTGCTGCGGGCGGCGCCACCACCGCCTTCATCGGCGACCACCAGGCCACGCTGCTGGCGCCGCTGGGCGCCGATGGCGACGCCACGCTGCGCCAGCGGGTGGCAGCCATCGGGGCGCTGTTGCTGCACCATAGTGCGGGCGGCCCGGTGCAGCCCAACATCCTGGCCCACCGGCTGCCCACATTGCAGCGCTTCACGCTCGACGGCGTGGCGGTGCAGGGCGCGCTGGTGCAGGAGGGCACACACGATTTCGGCAGCCGCCTGAACGGCCACGACAACCGTCTGCAGGTGGTGCAGCACCAGGATGACAGCGACGGCCGCCAGGGGGGTCGCGCCCGGGTGCTGGTCGATGGCCTGGCCGAGAGCGTGGCCTGGCAGCGTGACGGCGCCAACTTGCACCTGTCCCTGGCAGGCCGTGCCTGGGTGGTGCAGGACCTGAGCCGCGCCGCCGCCGCCCGCGCCGGTGATGCCGCCAGCGACGGCAAGCTGCGTGCCAGCATGAACGGCCGCGTGGTGGCGGTGCAGGTGGCCGTGGGCGACCTGGTCGCCGCCGGCCAGCCGCTGCTGACGCTGGAAGCGATGAAGATGGAGCATGTGCATGCCGCGCCCATCGCCGGCCGCGTGGCCGCCCTGCATGTCAGCCTGGGTGAGCAGGTGGCGTCGCACCGGGTGGTGGCCGAAGTGGTGGCCGAGCCGGCTGAGGCAGCGATGAAGGCGGGTTGAACGACTGCGTCTGCGGGTTCCGGTCCGGGCTCTTGGCTGTCTTCTGTTGTTGTTCTTGAGAGCCGGCGTTCGAAGGACTGAGCGATCGCGCCGGGCAGGGCGGGCCTGTCCTGCTCCATGTCATTCCGGGCCT
>JARXAJ010000248.1 GCA_029865965.1 Aquabacterium sp. | reverse complement strand
GCATCGCCCAGGTTCAGCTGCAGGGTGTCGAGCACGCTGGCTTCCACCCACACCGTGCCAGGCGCGGGCGCGGCGGCCACGTTGGACACCGGGCCGTCGGTGCGCTCACGCAGGCGCAGCACGCCACGCAGCGGGTAGCCGTCGCTGACCGCCTTCACTGACACCAGGCGGGCCTCGCCGCCGCGGTCGTCGGGCGCCCGGGCCATGCTGGGGAAGCTGGCGCTGGTGGCCAGCTTCAGGCCCAGTGCCCGGGCCTGGGCCACAAACTGCGGCGGCGCCGGCTTGTCGCTGGCCACCACCGCATCGCCGCCGAGCAGGGCGCCGGCGTCGCGGGCCAGCGCGGCCTCCAGCCGGTTGGCGAAGAAGCCCACCGCCGTCAGCGCGGCCACCGCCAGCGTCACCGCCACCATCAGCAGGCGCAGTTCACCGGCGCGGAAGTCGCGCCAGCCCTGGCGCCAGGCCAGGCCGAAGACCGAGATTTTCAAGGCATGGGTGTGCATGGCCGGCACAGTACACCAGCCGGCTGCCCCGCTTGCGGCACCGCAGCAATGGCCCGCCGCCCCCAGCCGGTTTGAAGCTGGCATGCAGTGGCGGTGAACCCCGGCGCGCACCCGCGCTGCTGTAATCTGCGGGATGAACGCAACCACCACCCCCCAGGCGCCGATCTACCTGTCACACGGATCGCCGATGACTGCGCTGGAGCCGGGTGAAGCCGGCCCGTTCTGGCAGCGCCTGGGCGCGGCCCTGGGTGGTGCCAGCCGGCCAAGCGCCATCGTGGCCATCTCGGCCCACTCGCTGGCGCGCGCGCCAGTGCTGATGGCCGCAGCCCGGCACACCACGGTGCATGACTTCGGCGGCTTCCCCGACGCGCTGTACCAGCTGCGCTACGACGCGCCTGGCGCGCCGGCGCTGGCCCGGCAGGTGGCCGGCCTGCTGACGGGGGCCGGCATGCCGGTGCATGTCAGCGACGACAGCGGGCTGGACCACGGCATCTGGGTGCCGCTGCGCGTCATCTGGCCCGGGGCCGACATCCCGGTGCTGCCGCTGGCCTTTCCGCCCGACTGGAGCCCGGCCCGGCTGATGGCCCTGGGCCAGGCCCTGGCACCGCTGGCGCAGCAGGGCGTGCTGGTGTGTGGCACCGGCAGCATCACCCACAACCTGGGCCTGCTGTTTGGCGCCGGCCAGCGCCCGGCGCTCGACGCGCCCGAGATCCCGCAGAGCGCCGCCTTCCGCCAGTGGTTTGCATCCCGCAGTGCCGCAGCCGACTGGCCCGCCCTGCTCGGCTACCGCCAGCAGGCGCCCCATGCCGTGCTGATGCACCCGACCGACGAGCACCTGCTGCCGTTCTACGTGGCTGCCGGCGCTGCGGGTGCGTCCCCCGTCGGCATCCGTCTGCATGACAGCCTGACCTATGGCTGCCTGGGCATGGACGCCTACGCCTTTGGCCATGGGGCAGCGTCCCTCGCCCAGCGGGTGGCCGCAGCACCAGCGCCGGTCTGAGCCGCTAGATTGGCGGCATGACTGCCGCCTACAACCAACTGCACACCCGGCGCCTGCTGCTGCAGGCCCCCGACGCCACCTCGGGCAGCGCCCAGGTGGCGGCGGTGGCCGACTTCTACCGCCGCAACAGCAGCCACTTCGCCCCCTGGGACCCACCGCTGCCACCCGACCATGCCGCGCCCGACCGGGTGGCCCAGGCCCTGGTCGACAGCGCCGAGGCCTTTGCCGCCGGCCGCGCGCTGCGCTGGTGGCTGCTGCCGGCCGACGACCCGGGCCGGGTGATCGGCCAGGTGCATCTGTCAGCCCTGGCGCGCGGCGCCTTCCAGAGCTGCAACCTGGGCTATGCGCTGGATGCCGGCTGCCAGGGCCAGGGCCTGATGCACGAGGCCCTGCGCGCCGTGGTCGGCGAGGCCTTCTCGCCCCGGCTGAACCTGCACCGCATGCAGGCAGCGGTGCGGCCTGAGAACCACCGCAGCCTGGCGTTGCTGGCGCGGCTGGGGTTCAGCGAGATCGGCCTGGCGCGGCATTACCTGTTCATCGATGGTGGCTGGCGCGACCACCGGCTGTTCGACCTGGCCAACCCCGGCTTCGTGTGGCCGGCCGATTGGTAGCAGCAGGCGGTTCGGCGGTTCGGCGATTCAGCAGTTCAGCGCGACGCCGGCATCCCGCCGGTCACGCCCTGCACCAGCCAGTCCATGCGGCTGATGGCAGCATCGTCGAGCGCGCCGGTGGCCAGGCGCTGGCGGCCGGTGTTGTCCACCAGCGGCGCGGCAAACGGCTGCAGGCGGCCGGCCAGCAGATCTTGCTGGCGCTGGGCCAGCTCGGCCCGCAGCGCTGCCGGCAGCCGGGCATGCAGCGCCGACAGCTGCACCAGCCCATCGCGCATGCCGCCCCACACCGGCAGGTTGCGCCAGCGGCCGTCCAGCACCGACTGGGCCACGCGGGTGTAGTGGCCGCCCCAGTGGTGGGTGACGGCGGCCAGCTGCGCGGTGGGCGCAAACCGGGCCATGTCGCTCTGGTAGGCCAGCAGCAACACGCCCTTCTCTTCAGCCACTTGCGGCACGGCCGGTGAGCCGCTGTGGTTGGTCAGCACGTCGGCGCCCTGGTTGACCAGGGTCAGCGCCGCCTCGCGCTCACGCGGGGGGTCGAACCAGGCGTTCAGCCACACCACCCGCACCTGCGCCTGCGGGTTGGCCGCGCGCATGCCCAGGGTGAAGGCATTGATGCCCTGCACCACCTCGGGCACCGGAAAGCCGGCCACATAGCCGGCCACGCCAGCCTTGCTCTGCCGCCCGGCCAGCCAGCCGGCCAGCCAGCGGGCCTCGTAATAGCGGGCGTTGTAGGTGTTCAGGTTGGCGGCGGTCTTGTAGCCGCCGGCATGCTCGAACTTCACCGCCGGAAAGTCAGCCGCCACCCGCAGCGCTGCTTCCAGATAGCCAAAGCTGGTGGCGAAGATCAGCCCGCAGCCTTGAGCGGCCAGGTCGCGCATCACGCGCTCGCTGTCAGGGCCTTCAGGCACGGACTCCACCGTGCGGGTGCGCACCCGGGCGCCCAGGGCCTGCTCCATCGCCTGGCGGCCCTGGTCATGCTGGTAGGTCCAGCCGGCCTGGCCCACCGGGCTGACGTGCACGAAGCAGGCCTGCAGCGGGGCGTTGACCGCCGCCTGGGCCAAAGCAGGCGTGGGGATGGCTGCAAACAGTGCAGCGGCTGCCAGCGCGCCTACAGCGGCGCGCGAGAGGTTTTTGTGCATGGTTGTCCTCGACATGGCCCCAGGAATTGGAAACGCCGGCTTCGGGGGCACGAAGCCGGCGCTGTGAAGCGGGATTGTGGCCGAGGTTCAGCCGGCCGGCAGGTCGTCAGGGACTGCCGCGGGCGGCAGCAGGGTGATGCGCACGCCGGTCAGCGCCACCACCTGGCCGGCGCGCAGCTTGGCAGTCTTGCGCTGCTCGTCACGGCCGTCCACCTGCACCTGGCCGTCGGCCACCAGCGCCTTGGCGGCGCCGCCGCTGGGCGCCACGCCGGTGGCCTTGAGCAGGCGGTCCAGGGTGATGAAATCACCGCGCAGTTCAAAGGGGATGGTCTGCATGGGTGGTGTGCGGTGCAAAACCCGCATTGTCGGCGCCATGGCAGACTCAGCCCGATGCCCGATCTCAACGCTGCCCAGACCAGCCCCGCCGCTGACCGCAACAAGGGCCCGATCCTGGCCACTCTGCAGGCGCTGTTGCCGGCGCGGGGCCGCCTGCTGGAGCTGGCCGCCGGCACCGGCCAGCATGCGGTGCACTGCGCTGCCGGCCTGCCCGGCTGGCAGTGGCTGCCCACCGACCCATCGCCTGACGCGCTGGCCTCGGTGCGGGCCTGGGCGCAGCTGCACCCGGCACCCGGCCTGTTGCCAGCGCTGCAGCTGGATGTGCTGCAGCAGCCCTGGCCCCTGCCCGAGGCAGGGCGTTTCGACGCCATCTTCTGCGCCAACATGCTGCACATCGCCCCCTGGGCTTGCTGCAACGCCTTGATGCAAGGCGCCGCGGCTTGGCTGGCACCTGGCGGTCAGCTGATCACCTATGGGCCGTACTTCGTCGAAGGCGAGCCGGCAGCACCCGGCAACACCGCCTTCGACGCCGACCTGCAGGCCCGCAACCCGGCCTGGGGCATCCGCTGGCTGCATGCAGTGCAGGCCGAGGCAGCAGCAGCCGGCCTGCAGTGGGTGCAGCGGCTGGCGCTGCCGGCCAACAACCAGATCCTGGTCTTCCGCCGCTGAGGTGCCGGTGGACGACGCAGCCCAGCCCCACTGGATGACGGTGCTGCCGGGCGGCTGGCGCGTGCCGGTGGCGGCTGGCCAGACCCTGCTGCAGGCAGCGCTGGATGCCGGTGTGCGGCTGCCCAGATCCTGCCGCAATGGCACCTGCCGCGCCTGCCTGGCGCGGGTGGTCAATGGCCACACCCACCACAACATCGACTGGCCGGGCCTGCTGGCCGAAGAAAAGGCCGAAGGCTGGGTGCTGCCCTGCGTGGCCTGCGCCGACAGCGACCTGGACCTGCACGCGCCTGGCGCCGTGCAGCTTCCCGCCCGTTCGGGCAGTGCGCCCTAGCTGTTGTGGGTGCACCATCTGACGGCCAACCGGAGACCCACCATGGTCCGATCTCTTGCCCTGATCCCCGCCACCCTGGTCACCGACATGGCCTACCTGATGCGCAGCACCCGCCTTGGCGGTATCCAGCGGCTGCCCGACGAGCGACGCATGCTCGGCGACTGGTTCGACAGCCGCTTCGCCCAGCCCGCGGCGCGCTGAGCCTGCGGTGCCTCAGCGCGCCGCCCTGCCCCGCTTGGCAGGTGCTGGCTGCAGCGCCGCATGCAGCGCCAGGTACTCTTGCGTCAGCTTGTGGCGCGCATCCAGGTGCACCATCGGCAAGGCGCGTTGGTGCGATTCCTTGATCTTCACGCTGGCGCTCAGATAGGGCTGCAGCACCGGCAGACCTTCGTCGATCAGTTCCTGCACCAGTTGTTGCGGCAGGTTGGCGCGCGGCTGGAACTGGTTCACCACGATGCCGCTCACCGCCAGCGCCTTGTTGTGGTCAGCCTGGATCTCCTGCACGCTCTCCATCAACGCATACAGGGCCCGGCGCGAGAAGTCGTCGCAGTCGAACGGGATCAGGCAGCCCTGCGCAGCAATCAGCGCCGAGCGGGTGTAGAAGTTCAGTGCCGGCGGCGTGTCGATGTAGATGCGGTCATAACCCGTGGCCAGCGCGTCCAGCGCATCACGCAGCTTGTAGATCTTGTAGCGGGATTCCAGCTTGGAATGCAGTTCTTCCAGCTTGGGGCTTGACGGCAGCAGGTCCAGGTGCGCAAACGGCGTGGCGGTGATGAATTCTTCCGTCGTCTGGTTGCGCAGGGTGAACTTCAGCGTCTGGTCGAAGAACTCGGCCGCAGACGCGTGCCCGGCGTCAGCACCCTCGCCCAGCAGGTAGCGGGTGCTGTTGCCCTGCGGGTCCAGGTCGATGACCAGGGTGCGCAAGCCCTGTTGCGCGCTGATGGCTGCCAGGTTGCAGGTGATGGTGGACTTGCCCACCCCGCCTTTCTGGTTGAAGACGACATAACGCATGGCGCAAGGCTCCCGAAGTCAGGTCGATCGAAGTGCAGAGCGCAATTGTGCACTGCAGCATTTCTCGTTCTTCCACCGCGCGGCTGATTTGTCACATTTTCGGCTGGCTGTTCGTCATCTGCAGGTCACGCAACTGGCGGATACTGATTTCGTTTAGGCGATAACCGACCGCACCAATGGGCGGAGCACCGGAACCCGTACCCGGCGCCGACACACCCGGTGGGGGCTGCACAGCAGCCCCGTCCGTGAGCACCAAGGGCCACGTCATGTGGCCCTTTGCTTTTGCAGAGCGCGCAGCGCTTTGCCTTATGCTGTGCCAGCTTCGACGCGCCACCGGTGCGCGCCAGCGATTCAAAGGAGCAACGCCTTGGCGACCCCGAATTACGGATATGAGAAACGCCAGCGTGAACTGGCCAAGAAGCGCAAGGCCGAGGAAAAGAAGCAGAAGAAGCTGCATCCCGGCCAGGACGAACCTGGCCATAGCCAAGGCGCAGAGCCGCCCGCTGACGCCCAGCCTGGCGCCGACAGCCCGGCCGCACCGCCCGCCAACTAAGGCCAGAATAGTGGCCAACACGACGGCCAGACGAAAAAAAACCGCAGCTTGAAGGCTGCGGTTTTTGTTTGGCCGGCTGCCGAAGCAACCGGGTCCGACGCGCTTTACAGCGGACGGATGTTGGCGGCCTGCAGGCCCTTGGGGCCTTGCTTCACTTCAAATTCAACGCGCTGGTTTTCAGCCAGGCTGCGAAAGCCGCCGTTGTTGCGGATTTCGCTGAAGTGGGCAAACAGGTCCTTGCTGCCGTCTTCAGGCGTGATGAAGCCGAAGCCCTTGCCATCGTTGAACCATTTGACGACGCCGGTCTGGGTGGTGGTGCTCATGGAGATGTTCCTTTTGAGTCTGTGAAAGAAGAAAAACAACCGCGCAAGCTCACGCTAGCGCGGACAGAAACACTCAAGAAACGTCGAACCGGGAGTTCATCAAACCTGGGCCGGCTTTCAGCGGGTGCTGCGTGTGTCGCAACCATCACCTCCAGCGGTAGGGGATAAGACCTTGTGGAAACGGCCTCGTGCATGTCTGTGCAGGTAATGTAACAGGCTTTGGTCATGGCCGTTGCCTTCAATTGCCTGCGGGCAGGCAAGCCATCCAGAGATAAGCGCCCAACCTGCGGCCAGGCCACCCTGCCGGCCATGATGGATTTGCCGGGCACCCGGAGTCCGGCCACGACATCAAGGGGACCACCACCATGGACGACGATGTGGTGATCGGCGGCGGCTTGGCCGGCTGTGTGCTGGCAGCCCGCCTGGGCGAAGACGCGCAGGTGCGTGTGGTCCTGCTGAAGGCCGGTGGCGCAGACACCAGCATGCTGATCCACTGCCTGGCCGGCCTGGCGTTGATGTCCAAGACCAGGGGCATCAACTGGTCGCTCCAGACCGTGCCCCAGCCTGGCCTGTACGGCCGCCGCGGCTACCAGCCACGTGGCAAGGTGCTGGACGGGTCGCGCTCGATCAACGCGGTGATCTCCATCCGCGGCCTACGGCAAGACTATGACGGCTGAGCCGCCGAAGGCAACCCGGGCTGGTCGTTCGACGGCGTGCTGCCCTGGTTCCGCCTCGCCGAGGGCAACCTGCGCGGCGCCGATGCGCAGCATGGCGCCGACGGCCCCCTGAGCGTGCAGGACCTGCGCTGCCCCAACCCGCTGGCCGAGCGCTTCATCCAGGTTGGCGTGCAGGACGGCCTGCCACGCAACACCGACTTCAACGGCCCCAGCCAGGAGGGCGTGGGTTGGTACCGGGCCACCCAACGCAACGGCGGGCGCTGCAGCACCGTGGACCATGGCCGCAAGACGGTGTTTGGCCACGGCTATTTCTGCTAGGTGTGCCTGCTGCACCCGCAACGCCGCGGCAGCGTGACCCTGGCCAGCCCCGACCCGCTGGTAGCGCCGCGCATCGACCCGGCCTTCCTGTGGGCGCCTGACGATCTCACCCGCCTGGTGCGCGGTTTCCAGCGCATGCGCAACCTGCTGGCGCAGCCCGGCGCTGGCGGTGCTGGGCGGGCGCGAGCTGGCAGCGTCGGCAAATGTCCAGACGCCCGAACAGATCGCTGAATTCATCCGCAACCATGCCGACACCATCTGCCACACGAGGGGCAGTTGCCGCATGGGCACCTGGCCGCTGGACGTGGTGGACGCCGAACTGCGGGTACATGGCCTGCAGGGCCTGCGGGTGGTCGACGCCTCGATCATGCCGCGCATCGTTGGTGGCAACACCAATACACCCACGGTGATGATCGCGGAGAAGGCTGCCGGCATGATCAAGGCGGCGCGTGGACTTCAGCACGAGAAACGGGCGGCCGCCCCTGCACGCACAGCCGCATCAGTAGAAACACCCACGGCCAGTAACGTCTTCTGACATAATCAAAGGCTTCGTCGGGTGGCACTTGTGCCCGCCGAGTTCGTTCATCCCCTCTGACCCTTGGCAAGCCGGGCCCCGATCTTCCGCAGAATCTTCTCGGTGGACTCAGGGACATACACCGCGTCTTGTCGTCCTGGTTGGCGGCGATGCCGTCGCTTCAGGACGTTTTGGGCTTCGCAGTTGCACCCCTCGCAACTGCACCGCAGGCACAGCCAGTCGCCTCGTTCGGCCCCACCCTTCCCACGAAGTGCGACCCCACTGCGGCTGCCCGCATCACTGCGGCGCCGCGGCTGGGCCTGTTGTGGCCACAAGCCACCGGGCACAGCCTTGCCTTGCTGAAAGCTTTGACCATGAGTTTCGACCTGATCCCCGACCTGACGCCCGAACTGTCTGCCACCGACCTGCCCGAGGCTGGCAACGACACCGCCGAGGCGCCTGTGCCCGTGGGTGCCGAATTCACCGCACTGGGCCTGTCGGCCGAGTTGGTGAAGGCCATCACCCACGCTGGCTACACCGCGCCCACCGACGTGCAGGCCCGTGCCGTGCCGCTGGCCCTGACCGGCCGCGACCTGCTGGTGTCGTCGCAAACCGGCAGCGGCAAGACCGCCGCCTTCGTGTGGCCGGCGCTGGAACGAATCCTGGCCGCCCGTCTGGACCCGGCCAAGCGCCGTGACAAGGGCCGCACCTATGGCCCCCGCGTGCTGGTGCTGGCCCCCACCCGGGAACTGGCGCAGCAGGTCTCGCGCGCTTGCAGCGTCTATGGCCATGGCGTGTCGGGCTTGCGGGTGGCGCACGTGGTCGGTGGCGTGCCCTACCAGGCACAGATCAAGGCCCTGCGCGGCCCGCTGGATCTGCTGATTGCCACGCCTGGCCGTCTGATGGACCTGATGAATTCGGGCACGGCCATCATGGCCAATGTGGAGCTGCTTGTGCTCGACGAAGCCGACCGCATGCTCGACATGGGCTTCATCGACGACATCAAGCTGATCGCCCAGGCCCTGCCCAGCGAGCGCCAGACAATGATGTTCTCGGCCACCTTCGACGGCACCGTGGGCCACCTGGCCAACCAGCTGACGCGCGACGCCCAGCGCATCAGCGTGGACAAGCACACGGACACCCATGCGTCGATCGAGCAGCGCCTGCACTGGGCTGACAGCATGCACCACAAGCATGCCCTGCTGGAGCAGTTGCTGACCGACAAGGACATGGACCAGTGCGTGGTCTTCACCAGCACCCAGCGTGACGCCGACGAGGTGGCCTACAAGCTGCAGCAGATCGGCCATGCCGTGGCCGCACTGCATGGCGGCATGCCGCAGGGCCGCCGCAATCGGGTGCTGCAAGACCTGCGCAGCCGCCACCTGCGCATCCTGGTGGCCACCGACGTGGCGGCGCGCGGCATCGACGTGCCCACCATCAGCCATGTCATCAACCACGGCCTGCCGATGAAGGCCGAAGACTACGTGCACCGCATCGGCCGCACCGGCCGCGCCGGCCGCAATGGCCTGGCGATCACGCTGGCTGAGCGCCGTGATGTGGGCATGATCCGCCGCATCGAGCGTTTCACCACCCAGCCCATCGCCGTGGCGGTGGTTGCTGGCCTGGAGCCCAAGTACACCGCGCCGACGATGAACGGCCCGGGCTTCGGCGGCGGCAAGCCGGCATTCGGCCAGCGTCGGCCGGGCGGCTTTGGCGGCCCGCGCAGCGGTGGCGGTGGCGGCTTCGGCGGCGGCTTCCAGGGCGACCGCCGCCCGGGCGGCTTCCGCGACGATGCCCGCCCCCAGAGTGGCGGCTTCCGTGACGACGCCCGCCCGCAAG
>JARXAJ010000204.1 GCA_029865965.1 Aquabacterium sp. | reverse complement strand
GTGTAGTACGGATGGAAGGGGATCCCGTCCAGCGGCTTGCCGGTGCTGTCCTTCTTGGCCTTGATCTCGACGCCGTCGGGGTTGTTGGAACCCACCTCGTGCAGCGCGATGATGTGCGCCACCACCAGGCCCAGCAGCACCAGCGGCACGGCGATGACGTGGAAGCTGAAGAAGCGGTTCAGCGTGGCGTCGCCCACCACGAAGTCGCCGCGGATCAGCAGCGCCAGGTCAGGGCCGATGAAGGGCACGGCAGCGAACAGGTTCACGATCACCTGGGCGCCCCAATAGGACATCTGGCCCCAGGGCAGCAGGTAGCCCATGAACGCCTCGGCCATCAGCGACAAAAAGATGGCACAGCCGAACACCCACACCAGCTCACGCGGCTTGCGGTAACTGCCGTACATCATGCCCCGCCACATGTGCAGATAGACGACGACGAAGAACATCGACGCGCCAGTGGAATGCATGTAGCGGATCAGCCAGCCCCAGGGCACGTCGCGCATGATGTACTCGACCGAGGCGAACGCCAGGGCCGCATCCGGCTTGTAGTGCATCACCAGGAAGATGCCGGTGACGATCTGGATCACCAGCACCAGCAAGGCCAGCGCCCCGAAGAAATACCAAAGGTTGAAGTTCTTCGGCGCGTAGTACTCGGAGAGGTGCTCCTTGTACAGCTTGGTGGCCGGGAACCGGTTGTCCACCCAGGTCATCAGCTTCACACCCACAGGTGCGCTGGCCGGAACCGTCTTGAAATCTGCCATGTCGTGTTGACCTCAATGCTGGAAGGGTACGTTCAGGCTTTCTTGTCCTCGCCAATCAGCAGGCGCGTGTCGGACAAGTACATGTGCGGTGGCACTTCGAGGTTGTCGGGCGCGGGCTTGTTCTTGAAGACGCGACCGGCCATGTCGAAGGTGGAGCCGTGGCAGGGGCACAGGAAACCGCCTTGCCAGTCGTCAGGCAGGGAGGGCTGGGCGCCCGGGACAAACTTCTCCGAAGGCGAGCAGCCCAGGTGCGAGCAGATGCCCACGGCCACCATGATCTCGGGCTTGATCGACCGGGCGGTGTTGCGGGCATACGCGGGCGTCAGTTCACCCGGGTTGCGCTTGCTGTCGGGGTCGGCCAGCAGCGGGTCGAGCTTCTTCAGGGCGGCCACCTGCTCGGGTGTGCGGCGCACGATCCAAACCGGCTTGCCGCGCCATTCGATTGTCAGCATCTCGCCCGGCTTCAGGGCACTGACATCGGCTTCGACGGCAGCGCCGGCGGCCTTGGCACGCTCAGACGGAGCAAAAGTGCTGACAAAAGGCACAGCCACCGCCACGCCACCAAGGGCGCCGGCGCCGGCGGTTATCGCCACCCAGTTGCGGCGGCTGTGGTCGACGCCACTGTCAGTGGGGCTGTCACTCATGGGAATCCTCTTTCAGTTGGCCCGGTGGTTGCCACGGATGCTTGACTCGCCCGGTGGTGCACGGACGCTGGCACTGAGGTGGGCCGCAAATGGTCTCAGGGTCAACCCGGGATTCTAGCGGACCCCGCATGCGCACCCCATTGGGGTGGGGTGCGATTGACTTCAATGCCGCGACAGCATGCCTGCGCTCATGCGGTGGGCCGCGACTTGCTTCAAGCAGCCGAGCAACAAACGCGCAGATGAACCGCATGAGGCATGCCGAGCCGCCACCGCCTGCCGCACTGCCGGCGCCCTTCGCCGAGGACGGAACTGATGATGGCACCACTGTCACCGCGCTGGCATCCACAGCGCGTAACAAGGTGTTCCAGACGGGTAGCAGAGGCCGGGCAGGGTCAAGTCTGGCCAACAAGAGCCGATAAGCCGGTGGTGAAGAGGCCCCGCATGGCTGCCAGGCGCCCCATCCCGGGGTGGCCGGCGGCCCGCCATGCCAGCCTGCCCCATGGACCAGACCCTGCCACCCCGCCTGCCTGCCAACCTGGAAAGCGCCGTCCAGCGCGTGCGCATGGCTGCCCGGTCGGCGGCCGAGCACACGGTGGAGAGCCTGGGACTGGCGGCGCTGGCCACCACCAGCGTGGTGCAGCGTGACGCCCTGTTGGGCGCGCAGTACGAGCTGAACCGCAAACTGGCGATCTTCGCCCTTACCTTCAACGAGGCGCTGGATACCGATGTGGCACGCCAGGCCGGCACGCTGACGCGCACCGCCGGCCCGCCGGTGACGCCTGACGGGCTGGTGGCGAGTTGGGAGTCGCTGACGCTGGTGGACAACCACGAGGTCGAGATCCACATTTCGGCCGACCGTTTTGCGCTGGAGATCTCGCACGCCTGCGAATGGGAGATCCGCGAGCTGGACGCTTACATGGGCACGCTGCTGCACCTGGGCGCGGCCGACCACGACCGCAACCCGCTGCGCGCCGAAGTGGTGGGCCAGGCCATGATCCGCGCCATCGAGGCGGTGGCCGACCGCGCCGAGGTGCGCAAGGTGCTCGCCACCGAGATCGGCCGGTCGCTGGCCCATGCCATGCGCCAGACCTATGGCGACATCGTGGCCGACCTGCGCCATGCCGGCGTGCGCCCGGTGGGCATGGCGGTGCGCGGCACCGGGCGGCGCACCCACTCCTTGCATGGCGGGCTGGGCGCGGGTGCCGATGCCCGCGGCCCGGCCAGCGCCCATGCCGCCATGGACAGCGGAAACGGCGGCCACAGTGGCGATAGCGGCCCCACTGGCTACAGCAGCCACAGCGGCCACAGCGGTTACAGCGGCGGCCATACCCTCAGCGCCTCCGGCCGGCTGTCGACCCATGCCGCCGGCGGCGGCCGCAGCGGCGGCTTTGCGCCGTCCAGCCGGGGCAGCCTGGGCCCGACGATGGGCCGGGTCGACGGCGAGATGATGGCGCTGATCCGCCGGCTGGCGCACAGCCCGGACCTGCTGGGCGACGGCGCTGGTGGCGGCCACCACCACCTGGGCGGCCAGGCGGGCGACGCCGGCAACTGGGCCGATGCCCAGGGCTTCGGCCACGGCAGCGACGGCATGCGCATGGTCGCGCCCAACATGATCCTGGCGCACCGCGACGAACTGCGCGGGGCCGCCACCGGCTCGCTCGACCACATGGTGATCGACGTGGTCGCCGGCCTGTTCGACCAGATCCTGTCGGATGCCAAGGTGCCGCCGCAGATGGCGCGCCAGATCGCCCGGCTGCAGTTGCCGGTGCTGCGCGCGGCGCTGGGGGACAACAGCTTCTTTTCGTCGCGCCGGCACCCGGTGCGGCGCTTCATCAACCGCATCGCCTCGCTGGGCACGGCGGTCGACGACTTCGACGGCCCGCAGGGCCGCGCCCTGCTGACCCAGGTGACGGCGCTGGTGCAGGAGGTGGTGGACAGCGAATTCGACCAGATCGCTGTCTATGAGCAGAAGCTGCAGACGCTGGAAGACTTCATCACCGCCCAGGCACGGGCCGAGGTGCAGGCCCTGAGCGCAGCAGACGCGGTGGTGGCACGCAAGGAAGAACAGCTGCGCATCCGGCAGCGCTATGCGCAGGAACTGGAGGGCGCGCTCAAGGGCCTGCCGGTGCCCGATTACCTGCGCAACTTCCTGGCCGAAACCTGGAGCCAGGTGATCGCCAGCGCGGCAGCCGAAGACGGCCCCGACGGCGCCACCACCACCCGACTGCGCCACGCCGGGCGCGAGCTGGTGATGAGCGTACAGCCCAAGGGCACGCTGGCGCAGCGCCAGCAGTTCCTGCGCCAGCTGCCCCAGCTGATGAAGGATCTGAACGGCGGCCTGGACCGCATCCGCTGCCCGGAATCGATCCGGCACGACTTCTTCGCCCAGCTGCTGCCCGCGCATGCCGAATCGCTGAAGGGCCAGGCGCTGAGCACGCTGGAGCACAACCTTCTGGCCCGCCAGGTGGACGGCGCGCTGGCCACGCCACTGCCGCGTGCGGTGGACCTGCCGGTGCTGGGTGCCGCCTCGGGCGCGGCGGTGGCCGCGCTGCAGGCCATCGCCACGCAGGCGGTGTTCACCCCGGCCGAGGCGCGGGCGGTGGGCCTGGTGGACGACGCGGCGGTGGACTGGAGCCGGGCGGCCGACATCGACCCGGGCGCCGAGCCGGAAGTCACGGCGGTCGACATCGACATCGCCGGCCTGCCCGCGCCCGAGGCGGTGGAGCCGACCAGCGGCAAGAGCCTGGCCGACCATGTGCAGATCGGCTTTGCCTATCTGCTGCAGCTGCAGGGTGACTGGCAGAAGGTGCGGCTGGCGCATGTCAGCCCGGGCCGCAGCTTCTTCGTCTTCACCCATGGCGCCAAACACCGCGAGACAGTGTCGATGACGCACCGCATGCTCGTCAGGCTGTGCGAGGCGGGCCGCTTCCGGGCGATGGAGAGCGCCTATCTGCTGGAGCGCGCCACCGCGCGGGCGCGCCGGCAGCTCCAGGCCCTGAACCCGGCCCGCGCTGCCACCGGCGCTGACCCGCAGGCCGGACCAGCCGGCAGCCCGGGCGAAGCCGGTGTGCGGCGGGCGCTGGGCGGGCTGTTCGCGCGCCGCGACTGACCGGTTCAGCCCGTCGGGGCAGCCGCGGCCAGCCGGCGCGCCATGCGGATGGCGGCCACCAGGCTGGACGCGTCGGCACGGCCGCTGCCGGCGATGTCGAACGCCGTGCCATGGTCGGGGCTGGTGCGCACGAAGGGCAGGCCCAGGGTGACGTTGACGCCCTGCTCCACCCCCAGGTACTTCACCGGGATCAGGCCATGGTCATGCGTCATCGCCACCACCAGATCGAACGCGCCCGGGTGGCCGGGCGCATGGCGGGCGCGCATGAACACCGTGTCGGGTGCAAACGGCCCGTGGGCATCGATGCCCTCGGCACGCGCCGCCGCCACCGCCGGGGCGATGAAACGGATCTCCTCGTCGCCGAACAGGCCGCCCTCGCCGGCATGCGGGTTCAGCCCGGCCACGGCGATGCGCGGCACGGCCTGGCCCCAGGCTGCGGCGCTGCGGTGGGCAATGCGCAGCGTCGACAGCACGGCATCGAAGTCCAGCGCGTCGATCGCCCGGCGCAGCGCCAGGTGGATGGTGACCAGCACCACCCGCAGCTCGTCATTGGCCAGCAACATGCGCACCGGTGCACCGCCTGCGGCCGCCTGCAGCATCTCGGTGTGGCCCGGGAAGGGCACGCCGGCGGCGGCCAGCGCTTCCTTGTGGATCGGCGCGGTGACGATGGCGGCCACCGTGCCGCGCAGCGCCAGCGCCGCAGCAGCATCGATGCAGGCCGCCGCCGCCTGGCCGGCCGCCGCATGTACCTGACCCATCGGCAGATCGGCCAGGCCCGCAAGCAGGCCCGGGGGCTGCCACACCGCAATGCAGCCCGGCGGCGCGTGCAGCGCATCGGCCGGGTTGTCCAGCCGCGCCACTGGCAGCAGCAGGCCGCACTGCTGCACCGCACGGCGCAGCACCGCCACATCACCCACCACCACCGCCGCGCCGGTGGCGCCTGCGGCCACCGCCCGGGCAATGGTCTCGGGGCCGATGCCGGCGGGGTCGCCCTGGGTGATGGCGATCAGCTTGGGCACCGCATTCGATGTGGTGCTGTTCATGCGGGGTTGTCGATGTCGATGAAGCGGTGGGACAGGCCGAACTGCTGCGCCAGGTGCGCGCCCACGGCCGGCGCGCCGTAGCGCTCGGTGGCGTGGTGGCCGCAGGCCAGGAAGGCCACGCCGGTCTCGCGGGCGATGTGGGCCTGCGGCTCGGAGATCTCACCGGTGATGAAGGCATCGGCGCCGGCGGCGATGGCCGCCTCGAAGTGACCTTGCGCACCGCCGGTGCACCAGGCCACGCGCCGCAGCGCCCGCCCGTCACCGGGCAGCAGCACCGGGGTGCGACCCAACGCGGCCTGCACCTGCGCAGCCAGCGCGCTGGCATCAGCCGCCGCAAGTGCGGCCGGGCCGATGAAGCCCAGATCCTGGTCGCCGAAGCGGGCGTCGGCGCGCAGGCCCAGGCGCAGGCCCAGCTGGGCGTTGTTGCCCAACTCGGCATGGGCGTCCATCGGCAGGTGGTAGGCGAACAGGTTGATGCCGTGGGCCAGCAACGGCGCCAGGCGCTGGCGCATCCAGCCGGTGATGCAGCCGCTCTGCCCGCGCCAGAACAGGCCGTGGTGCACCAGGATGGCATCGACGCCGTCAGCCACCGCCGCGTCGATCAGCGCCAGGCTGGCAGTGACGCCAGACACCAGCCGGTGCACCTGCGGGCGGCCCTCGACCTGCAGACCGTTCGGCCCATAATCCTTGAAGCGATTCACCGCCAGCAGGGCCGACAGGTGGGATTCGATCTCTGTGCGCTGGGCCATCCTGCCCGCCTTTCCCTGATGACTGCGTGTTCGCCATGCGAAGACTTTGGCTGATTTTCTCCCAGGCCGCTACCGTGGGCATGGCCCTGCTCTTTGTGGTGGCCACGCTCAAGCCGCAATGGCTCAGCGGCAGTGGTCAGCCCTTCGGCGCCGTGGTGGCCGAGGTCGTGTCGCTGCGCACGGTGGCACCCTCGGCAGCGGCGTCGTCCATCAGCCCCGGCAGCCTGGCAGATGCGGCCCGCCTGGCCGCGCCGGCGGTGGTCAGCGTGATCACCAGCAAGGCCCGCAGCCGCAACCCGCATGGCGACGACCCGGCGTTCGGCTTCTTCTACGGCGACCGCAACCCGGGCCAGCAGGGCGTGGGCTCGGGCGTGATCGTCTCGCCCGAAGGCATCTTGTTGACCAACAACCACGTGGTCGAAGACGCCGGCGAGATCGACGTGCAGCTGCCCGACGGCCGCGAGGTGCGCGCCCAGGTGGTAGGCACCGACCCCGAAACCGACCTGGCGGTGCTGCGCATTGCGCTGGGCGGGCTGCCAGCCATCACCCTGGGCCGGTCGCAAGACCTGCACATCGGCGACCCGTTGCTGGCCATCGGCAACCCGTTCAACGTGGGCCAGACGGTGACAGCCGGCATCGTCAGCGCGCTGGGGCGCAACGGGCTGGGGCTGTCGACCTTCGAGAGCTTCATCCAGACCGACGCAGCCATCAACCCGGGCAATTCGGGCGGGGCGCTGGTCAATGCCCAGGGCCACCTGGTGGGCATCAACACCGCCATCTATTCCAAGAGCGGCGGCAGCCAGGGCATCGGCTTTGCCATCCCCACCGACGTGGCGATGCGGGTGATGCAGAGCCTGCTGAAGGACGGCGTGGTGCGGCGTGGCTGGATCGGCGTGGAACCGCAAACACTGACGCCCGAGATCGCCGAAAGCCTGCAGATCGGCAACCGGCCAGGCGTGCTGATCACCGGCGTGTTGCAAGACGGCCCGGCCAGCAAGGGCGGCCTGCGCCCGGGTGACGTGGTGGTGGCCGTGGCCGGCCGGCCGGTGGCCAGCGTGTCGCAGTTGCTGGACGCTGTGGCCAGCCTGGAGCCCGGCAAACCAGGCCAGTTGACGGCGTTGCGGGGCAAGAAGGAACTGGCGCTGACGCTGGACATCGTGCAGCGCCAGCGGCCGGTGTTGCGCCCCGTGCAGTAACTGCCAAACGGCGCCGCCGTGCGGCGCCACACCCATCAGGTGCTGGTCGACCCGGTCGTGGAATCGGTCTCGGGCGCCTTGGTGTGGCGGATGAAAATTTGCGCCGCCCAGATGCCCACTTCGTAGAGCAGACACATCGGGATCGCCAGCGACAGCTGCGACACCACGTCAGGCGGCGTGATGACGGCGGCGATCACGAACGCCACCACGATGAAGTAGCCGCGCCATTCCTTGAGCTTGGCGACGGTGACGATGTTCATGCGGGCCAGCACCACCACTGCCACCGGCACCTCGAACGCCGCGCCGAAAGCGATGAACATCGACAGCACGAAGCTGAGATAGGCCTCGATGTCAGGCGCGGCGGTGATGCTCTTGGGAGCAAAGCTCTGGATGAAGGAAAACACCTGGCCGAACACGAAGAAATAGCAGAAGGCCACGCCGGCAATGAACAGCAGCGTGCTGGAGATCACCAGCGGCAGCACCAGCTTCTTCTCGTGGTTGTAGAGGCCGGGGGCGACGAAGGCCCACAGCTGGTACAGCACCACCGGCAAGGCGATCAGAAATGCCGCCATCAACGTGATCTTCAAGGGCACGATGAACGGCGAGATCACGTTGGTGGCGATCAGCGTGGTGCCCTTGGGCAGGTGCGCCACCATGGGCGCTGCCATCAGGTCGTACAGGCCCGCCGGGCCAGGCCACAGGCACAACACACCGAAGACCACGCCGATGGCGAGAAAGGCACGGATCAGCCGGTCACGCAACTCGACCAGGTGCGAGACAAAGGGCTGCTCGGTGCCGGCCAGCTCGTCTTGCGGCTCAGTGGCCATGGAGGTGTCCCGACATCATTTCAGGCCCGAAGGACGAAAGCGCGCCACGCGCGCTGCGCCCGACTGCACATGGCCACGCACGCCAGCGCGCTGCTTGTACCAGCGCGGCACGGCCGTGCGCTTGAGGCGCCAGCGCTTGTTGGGGCGTTTGTATTCGGGCACCGGTGTGGCCAGGCCGTGGCCCAGGCTGCCGAAACCGTCGCTGCCGCTGCCGTTCAGGCCGGATTGCAGGTCATTGACCTGGTCGCTGAAGGCCTGGTTGGCGCTGGACATCTCGGTGTGCACGGTCTGCTCGACGTCACGGGCGGCGGTCTCGAACTGCGACTTCATCTTCTGCAGTTCTTCCAGCTCGATGGTGCGGTTGACCTCGGCCTTGACGTCGGCCACGTAGCGCCTGGCCTTGCCCATCAGTGCGCCCACGGTGCGGGCCACGCGCGGCAGTTTCTCGGGCCCGATGACGACCAGCGCCACGGCGCCGTTCAGCGCAATCTTGTCGAAACCGAAGTCGATCATCGGGGGATGGTTCCGGGCCAGCGGGGCGGCCCGGCACTCATGACTTGGTCTTCGCCTCGACGTCGACCGTGTTGCCGTCGTTCGCCTTGTGGGTGGTGACCTGCTGCGGGGCAGCGGCGCTGGCATCAGCGGGCGTTGAGCCATCCTTCACGCCGTCCTTGAAGCCCTTAACCGCACCGCCCAGGTCGCTGCCGATGTTCTTGAGCTTCTTGGTGCCGAAGATCAGCACCACCACGAGCAGCACGATGAGCCAGTGCCAGATGCTGAAGGATCCCATGTCGAACCTCTGCGGAAAGTTGAAAAGCGAAAAACCGTTGATTCTAGGTGAGCGCAGCCCCGCAACCGTCGCCGGGCAGCGCCTTCACCCCTTGAGCCAGGGCCTTGGCCCGCCCATCACATGCAGATGCAGATGCATCACTTCCTGCATCCCGTCCCGGCCGGTGTTGATGACGTGCCGGAAACCACCTGTCACGCCCAAGTCCAGCATCAGCCGTGGAGACAAGGCCATCATCCGGCCCAGCATGCCGGCATGGGCCTCGTTGACGTCGGCCATGCTGACAATGTGCTGCTTGGGAATGATGAGGATGTGCACCGGCGCCCACGGGTTGATGTCGTGGAAGGCCAGAAGTTCATCGTCTTCGTACACCTTCTTCGACGGGATCTGGCCAGCGACGATCTTGCAAAAGATGCAGTGGGGGTCAGCAGACATGGGTGCGGCGGGGTTGGGGGTGGATGGGGTGGATGGGGTGGTGCGGGTGTCGGGTCAGATGGACATGGGCCGGCGGTCGTTCAGCGCCAGCCAGCCACGAAGGACGCGATAGAGAAACCAAAGCGAGATGATGGCCCACGCAATCCAGCCGGGCACAACGAAGGCGAGCCAAAGCGGTCCAGTCACGAGGTATGCAATTCCGCCGAACACCACACTGCGGATCCGCCAGCGGAAGTGGCTTTCCTGCCATGAACCCCGGGCGTCACCACGCTTGTACAGATCAAGAACGAACGCCACCAACAGCAAAACCAGGCTAACTTGAGCACCGGGCAGCACGGCGCCCACCGCCACGATGGCGTGCAGCGCATAGCTGATGTGGCCCACGGTGCGCAGGGATGCCTCGGTCTGGTCGTTGAGCACCACCACCGAGCCGTCGACTTGTGCCATCAGGATCCGTCCTTCTCGCGTTGCACCACCTTGCGCAGGGCAAATTCTTCCAGCCCCGACAAGCCTTCGCGCCGGGCCAGTTCGGCCAGCACGTCGGCCGGCTTCAGGCCGAAGTGCGCCAGCGCAATCATCGAATGGAACCAGAGATCGGCCACCTCGTAGACGATCTTCTGGCGGTCGCCGTCCTTGCCGGCCATGACCGTTTCAGTGGCTTCCTCGCCCACTTTTTTCAAGATGGCGTCGGTGCCTTTGGAAAACAAGCGGGCCACATAGCTTTTCTCGGGGTCGCCGCCGTGGGCGGGCTGGCGGCTTTCGATCACGCCGGCCAGCCGGGCCAGCATGTCCTGCGAAGTGGTGTCGGTCATGTCTTGTAGATGGTGGCCGGGTCCTGCAGCACCGGCGCGGTGGCGACCCACTGGCCGCCTTGCAGCACCTGGAAGAAGCAGCTGTGGCGACCGGTGTGGCAGGCAATGCCAGGATCGTGCCCGAGCTGGGTGACAGTGAGCAGCACCACATCAGCGTCGCAGTCCAGGCGGATGCTGTGCACCTGCTGGAAGTGGCCGCTTTCCTCGCCCTTGTGCCACAGGCGCTGGCGGCTGCGGCTGAAGTACACCGCCTGGCCACGCGCCGCCGTCTGCACCAGGGCCTCGCGGTTCATCCAGGCGAACATCAGCACATCACCGGTGCCCGCCTCCTGGGTGATGACGGGGACCAGGCCATTGGCGTCCCAGGTGATCGATTCCAACCATTCCATCGGCGGCAGTGTAGCGATGCATGCCGGCACTGCCGGGTCGCTGCCTCAGGGACTGGCGGCGCTGGGCACCCAGTTGCCGTGGAAGCCGGCCGGCACGCAGTGCGGCAGCGTGACCACCGCCTGCGGCGGGCCGGTGAAGTGTTCGGCATCCAGGATGACGAAGTCGGTGGTCTGGGTGGTGGCATTGACGACCAGGCCCATCAGCCAACCTTCGGCCTCACCGCTGCCCGGGTGCCAGGGCTCGAAGACGAATTCACCGACATGGCAGCCGGGGCCGAAGTCGTGCACGTCGCGGGCACCGGTGTGCATGTCGTGGCGGATGAGCTGGCTGCCGCCGACGAATTCATCGGCGCCGTCGCGCTGCAGGGCGGCGCAATAGGCGTAGCGGTAGGGCTGGCCGAGCAGGCGCTCGTCGGGCCGCGGAAACTCCTGTGGGCTGGGGTCGACCACCCGGCGCGTCACCCGTTGGCTGGCCAGGTCGATGGTCCAGCGCTCGAAGCCGGATGCGTCGGCGCTGGGGCCGATCTTGCTGTGCGCGAACATCGTGGCATGGGCCACCACATCCAGCGTGATGCGGCCGTCGGGCGTCTCGAAGGCATTGCAGGGGTGGAACACGTAGCACGGGTCGACATCGCACCAGACGATGGTGCTGCCGGGCGCGTCCTTCTTCAGCACGCCCACGCGGGCGCGGTGGGCCGGGTTCCAGATGTAGGGGAAGGTGTAGCCCGCCACCATGGTGGGCAATGAGAAGGTGACCGGCAGGTCGAGCACCAGCACGTACCGGGCGGTGATCATGCAGTCGTGCACGCTGGGGCCGTGCTTCACCGCGATGGGTTCTTCACGCCGCACCCGGCCGTCCACGCCCACCACCACATGGCGAATGGTGTCGGTGTCGGTGGCTTCGTAACAGATGCCGTGCAGTTCGCCGGTGGCGGGGTCCTTGTGGGCATGGGCGGTGAAGCTGCCGCGCAGCGTGCCGCCGAAGTTGTCGTGTGCCACGGTCTGCAATTCATCGCCAAGTTGAACCGGGTAGCCGCCGGCTTCCACCAGGGCCCAGGTCTTGCCGGCATGGCCGACCACATTGGTGTTGACGGTGTCGCTGAAGTGGCGCGGGCCCGGTACCTTGGGCTCGCCAAGCGCGGCGCTGACCTTGGCCGACCGGACCCAGCGGTTGCGGTACCACAGCGCCTGCCCACCGGCGATGCGCAGGCCATGCACCATGCCGTCGCCGACGAACCAGTGGTGGCTGGCACCTGCCGGCGGCGTGATCGGGTTGGGGCCGATGCGCAGGTAGCGACCATCCAGCCCGGGCGGGATGCTGCCCTGCACCGGTAGCTGTTCGAGCGTCAGCTCGCGGTCCATGGGCGCGTTTAGCCCGGTGATGTAAGGGTTGGGGCGGGCCGGCTCCGGCATGCGCTCGCGGTTGTAGTCGGCCAGCTTCATCACCCCGGTGGTGACTGTCTTGCGAATGGCAGCTTCGATCGGATTGGTCATGTGGGCTCCGGCAAGTTTTCTGAGCACCGGCCCTCAGTGGCCGCAACTCGCCAATGCATCTTGCACCAAGTGCGGGGGCACAACCAGAGCAGCTTCCCGGTCTGGACATGCGCAGCTGCTTTCGGAGGGCTGTGTCAGGTCTGGGCTCTTTGCGGTCGGACTTCTTGAGCGATCGCGCCGTCTCGGGTGGGCCTGTTTTGCCACGTGTCCCCCGCCAAGCGTAGGCCCGAAAGGGCCAACGCTTGACTCCTCCTTGACCTCCGCAAAACAG
>JARXAJ010000276.1 GCA_029865965.1 Aquabacterium sp. | reverse complement strand
CCGGATAGCCCGCACCCTTCCACGCCCCGAAGCCACCATGGATGTGGGACACCTGTTCGATGCCCATCTCCTGCATCGTGCGGGCCGCCAGGGCAGAGCGCCAGCCGCCGCCGCAGAACAGCACGTACTGCACGCCGGGCTGGTTGAACACCGGCTTGTGGTAAGGCGACTCGGTGTCGACCCAAAATTCCAGCATGCCGCGCGGGGCGTGGAAGGCGCCGGGGATGGCGCCTTCGCGCTCCAGCTCACGCGGGTCGCGCAGGTCGACGAACTGCACGCCGGGCTGGCCGTGCAGTGCGTGCGCCGCCTCCACGCTGTGGGTGGTGATCAGGGCCAGGGCCTCGTTGACCATGGTGGTGGCAGTCTTCTTCATCGGTGTGGCTCCAGGCGGTGGGCATTGGGCAATCAGCAGTGGCACCCAGTATGGCCAGGACAGCGCGCTGCCAGAATCGGCGCATGCCCACCCCCGCGCATCCGGCCACACCAACCGCCCAGCACCGCAACCCGCTGCACGGGCTGACGCTGGAGGCGATCGTCACCGCCCTGGTGGCGCACTACGGCTGGCCGGGGCTGGGCGAGCGCATCGCGCTGCGCTGCTTCACCCACGAGCCCAGTGTCCAATCCAGCCTGAAGTTCCTGCGCAAGACACCCTGGGCGCGCGAGAAGGTGGAAAGCCTGTACCTGTTCATGCTGCGTGAGCAGCGCCGGAGCCCCTGATGACGACCAACCAGCATGCCGTTGACTTTGACAGCCCGGCCGTGGCCGCCTTGCGCGCCGACCTGGCCCTGGCGCTGCGCGCCGCCGCCCACCACGGCCTGGCCGAAGGCGTGTGCAACCACTTCAGCGTGGAGCTGCCCGACCAGTCGGGCCGCTTCCTGCTGAACCCGCGCGGCCTGCTGTGGCACGAGGTGCAGGCCGACGATGTGGTGCTGGTCGACACCGCCGGCACCGCCCTGGCCGGCCGGCACCCGGTGGAATCCACCGCCATGTTCATCCATGCCGCCATCCACCGCATCGCCCGCCAGCCCTGCGTGCTGCACACCCACATGCCGCATGCCACTGCGCTGACACTGACCGCCGACCGCGCGCTGGACCCGGCGCTGTCGCAGACGGCCATGCGCTTCCATGGCCGCCTGGCGGTGGACGCGCACTACAACGGCCTGGCGCTGGACGCCGCCGAGGGCGAGCGCATCGCCCGGGCCATGGGCGGGGCGGACGTGGTGTTCCTGGCCAACCACGGCGTGGTGGTCTGCGGGGCGCAGCTGGCCCATGCCTACGACGACCTGTACTACCTGGAGCGGGCCTGCCAGGCCCAGGTGCTGGCGCAGGCCACCGGCCGGCCGCTGGCGCCGGTCAACGCCGATCTGGCCGCCCGGGTGGCGGCGCAGACCCTGGGCGAGCGGCTGCAGAGCGATCTGTTCTTCGAGGCGCTGCGGCGCACGGTGTAGCCACCCCAGATCTGCCGCTGCGCGTCAGCCCCCTGCGTGGTGCAACACAACCCGGCGCGACCCGGCGTTGTCTGGTGTGCGTGTGGCGGGCTCAGCCCGGCAGCGCCAATTGTCACGGTGGCGCCACCAGCCGAATGGGCGGCGCCAACGCCACCACGTCGCAATCATCCACGCCGCTGCAGCGCTCCAGCACCAGGAAGTCGCCCGCGTCCAGCGCCAGCAGCGGGTGGTGCCAGGTGCCTGGCGCCAGCCACACACCCTGCTGGCCGTCGCTGATGAACGCCGCCAGGTCGGCCAGCCCGCGCGGCGCCGGCCCGGGCCGCGCCACCACCAGCACCAAACGCCGGGCCGCGCCCAGCGGCACGAAGGCCTGGCTGCCGTGCACATGGCGCTCCATCTCCACCAGGTCCATCGGCAGCTGGCGCGCCTGGGCCCGGCTCAGGCTGATGACGGGCCGGCCGCCGTCGGCTGTCAGCAGGGCGTCGTCCAGCAGCACATGGCGGGAGCTGGTGCCGCTGTTGATGGCCTGGCCGCCTGCCGCGTCGGCGCTGACCTGCAGTACACGGCCATAGGGCGCGAAGACGTCGGCAGTCAGCGGCAGCGGTTGCAGCAGGGCGGTGGATTGCATGGGTCAGGCGGCGCCCAGGCGCCAGAGTGAAGTGAGTTCGGCCGCGCGCGCGGCATGCAGCGGGTCGCTGGCGTCCAATGCGCGGGCATGGCGGGGCCGGGTGTCGTGCCGGCCCAGCACCTGCAAGCCGGCATCGGCGATCCAGCCCAGCAGGTGCTTGCGTGGGCGCAGGCCCAGGTGCTCGGCCAGGTCCGACAGGATCAGCCAGCCCTCGCCGCCCGGCGCCAGGTGCGCGGCCAGCCCGGCCAGAAAGCCGCGCAGCATGCGGCTGTCGGGGTCATAGACGGCGGCTTCCAGCGCCGAGCCGGCCGGCGCCGGCACCCAGGGCGGGTTGCACACCAGCAGGCCGAAGCGGCCGGGCTCGCCACCCGGCAGCAGCCCTGTGGGGAACAGATCAGCCTGCTGCAGCGTGACCTGCCGCTGCAGCCCCAGGCGGCGGATGTTGTCACCGGCACAGGCCAGCGCGGCCGCTGACAAGTCGGTGCCCAGCACCCGCAGCCCGCGCCGCGCCAGCACGGCGGCCAGCACGCCGGTGCCGGTGCCGATGTCGGCCGCGCCCTGGGCCAGCGCCGCCGGCGGCAGCGGCGCCTGGGCCACCAGGTCGACATACTCGCCGCGCACCGGCGAGAACACGCCATGGTGCGGGTGGATGGACGCGCCCAGCACCGGGATGGGCACGCCCTTCTTGCGCCATTCAAACGCACCGACGATGCCCAGCAGCTCGCGCAGCGACTGCACATAGTGCGCCGGCACCGGGCCATGGGCCTGGGCGCCGGCGGCGCGCACATCGGGCGCACGGCGCAATGGCAGGCCGTGGTCGGCGTCGAAGGGCAACAGCAGGCCGCCCAACAGCCGCGCCCGCTGCGCCTGGGCCTGGCGCTGGGCGGCGAAGGCGGCAGCCGGCGTGGCCGGCGCAGCGCCAGGCCGGGCCAGCCGCTTGTCGAGCCGGCGGCCCAGGGCCTGCAGCAGGTGGCGGGCGTTCTGGTAATCACCGCGCCACAGCAACGCAGTGCCGGCATCCAACAGGCGGTAGGCAGCGTCGGCGGCCAGGCGGTCGTCGGCCAGCTGCACCCGCTGCGCTGGCGGGTGGCCGGCCAGGCTGCGCCAGTCGGCCTGCTGCGCCTGGCCGTCGTCGCCGGTCCAGTGCAGCTGGGGGGATGCGCTGGCGGCGCCGGGGTCAACGGTCATGTCGGGGCCGCCAGGTCGCCCCGAGGGGCCGGACAGCCCCGTCCGGGGGCAGCCAAGGCAGTGCGCGTGGGGTGGCCATGGGTGCATTCTCGCCCTGCAGGGGCGGCGCGCCGGGGTTTGTGCCCGGCGAGGCGGTCCTGACCGGCCTGCTGGTGGCGATCTTCGTGGCCTTCCGGCCGCAGCGGCTGGCCACCTGCGCCGACCGGCTGTGTCTGCCGAAGGATTGACGCACCGCGCGTGGCTAGGAGGCTGCCAGCACGACCAGATGCCCGGGCTTGGCTTGTGCCACGGCCGCCAACTGCACCCGCGCATCAAAAGTGACGAACCGGCCCTTGTGGCGCACGGCCAGCGCCAGCAGGTAGTTGTCCGTCACCTGTCGGTGGCCCAGCACCCGCTGCCAGGCAATGGTGCCCGGCGCCAGCAAGCTGATGTCGTCGGGCCAGAAGCGGTGGCTGTCATGCTGGGCTGCCTCGGTCAGGCGGCCAGCCACGTCAGCTGCCGCAAGCGCGCCCGGATAGGCTGGCTGCGACATGATGCGGATGCAGCCGTTCTGGGTGATGGGGCACGAGGCCCAGCCGGCTGCGGCGTTGCTGGCCAGCCACTGGTGGGCCCGGGCATGGTGGATGTGTGCCGCGTCCAGCAACGCGATCAGCACATTCACATCCAGCAGGGACCGCATGCCTCAGGTGCCCTCGCCATCACGCAGTGCATCAATCCCGGCGTTGGTGACGGGCATGCCACGCGAGGGGAATGGGCGAAAGCCCGCTGCTGATGCGACAGTTGCGACGCCGTCCGGCACCCCACCGGCCAGTGCCCGGCGCAACAGACCCGACACCACCTGGCCAGCCGTCTTGCTCTGCTGGCGGGCAAGCTCTTTGGCGGCAGCCAGCAGATCGTCATCGATGTCGAGGGTGGTGCGCATGGTGTCTTCCAGAAGCAAGACCAGATGGTATCCGGATCAGCACCGCAACACCCGCGCATCATCGCATCAACACATCAAACGGCGCACTTGCCGACTTGGCCCGCAGTGACTGGCGTAGACACCTCGGGCCAGGTGGCTTTGTCGGTCGGCATGGGCCCTGCTGGGGCTCAAGCTGGGCGCTGCCCGGGCCAGCCCCGGGGCGGTGTCAAGAAAACGCCGGGCATCAGCGCGGCGTTGGGATGGTGCCCACGCGCTGCCAGGCAGCACGCAGGTACAGGCGCTCGGCGTCACCGCCGGTCACGGTGTCGCGCAGCAGCACGGTCTTGCCGGCGGCAGTGGCGGCGTCTTCGGCTGCGGCCTGCAGGCGGGCGGCCAACCTCAAGCGGCGGGCACGGCGCTGGTGGCTTCGTCGGCCTGGAGCGAACGGATGGTCGTCAAGCCCATGCCGGATCCGTTCACACCTTGCCAGCTGTCAGCCCGCCAGCGCGCGGCCGATCAGGATCTTCTGCACTTCCGACGTGCCTTCGTAGATCTGGCACACCCGCACATCGCGGTAGATGCGCTCGACCGGGAAGTCGCTCAGGTAACCGTAACCACCCAGCACCTGGATGGCGCCGGAGCACACGGCCTCGGCCATCTCGCTGGCCATCAGCTTGGCCATGGCGGCCTCTTTCAGGCAGGGCAGGCCGGCGTCTTTCAGCGAGGCGGCATGCCAGATCAGCTGGCGTGTGGCCTCGATGCGGGTGGCCATGTCGGCCAGCTTGAACTGCACCGCCTGGTGCTCGAAGATCGGCACACCGAAGGCGACCCGGTCCTTGCTGTAGGCCAGCGCATAGTCGAACGCCGCGCGCGCCATGCCCAGTGCCTGGCTGGCAATGCCGATGCGCCCGCCCTCCAGCCCCGACAGCGCGATCTTCAGGCCCTGCCCTTCTTCGCCCAGGCGGTTGGCCACCGGCACACGGCACTGGTCGAAGACGATCTGCGCGGTGTCGCTGGCATGCTGGCCCATCTTGTCTTCCACCCGCGCCACGGTGTAGCCGGGGGTGGAAGTGGGCACCAGGAAGGCGCTGATGCCGCGCTTGCCGGCGGCCTTGTCGGTGACGGCCATGACGATGGCCACATCACCGTTCTTGCCGCTGGTGATGAACTGCTTGACGCCGCTGAGCACGTAGTGGTCGCCATCGCCGCTCTTGTCAAGGACTGCGGTGGTCTTCAAGCCGCCGGCCTCGCTGCCCACATGCGGCTCGGTCAGGCAGAAGGCGCCCAGCATGTCGCCGCGCGCCAAGGGCTTGAGAAAGCGCTCTTGCTGGTCGGCGTTGCCGAAGGCCATCAGGATGGAACACACCGGGCAGTTGTTGACACTGACCACGGTGCTGGTGGCGCCGTCGCCGGCGGCGATCTCTTCCAGGATCAGCGCCAGGGCCAGGTAATCCAGCCCGGCGCCACCCAGCTCAGCCGGCACCGCCACACCGTAGCAGCCCAGGCCGGCCAGGCCCTGGAGCTGTGCTGCGGGGAACTGGTGGCTCTTGTCCCAGGCGGCGGCATGGGGGGCAATCTCGGCCTGCACATACTGGCGCACGGCCTCCTGCACCGCGCGGTGGTCGTCACTGAGCAGCATGGCGGTTCATCTCCTGGTGGTCTTCTTCAAAAGCAGTGTCAAAGGTGGTGCGGGGGGCTGCCATCAGCCCGGGTGATCGTGCACGGCACGCGGGCGATGGCAGGGTCGGGTCTGACGGCACGCACTGGTCGCTGGCGAATGACGGCGCCATCACCACGCCAGCGGCTGGCCGTCGTGGTTGAAGAAGCCGCCGTTGTCGGCGGGCCCCAGGCGGCCCACGGTAGCGCGCAGGTCGGCCACGCTGCGGGCCACGGCCAGGTCGGCTGCGCCGCCGCCCATGTCGGTTTGCACCCAGCCGGGGTGCAGGCTGACGCAGATGGCGCGGCCGGCCAGGGCCAATGACGCATCTTTCACCACCGAATTCAGCGCTGCCTTCGATGCCCGGTACAGCCAGCCGCTGGTGGCGTTGCGCAGGCCGATGGAGCCCATGCGCGACGACAGCACCGCCAGCGTGGCGCCGGGTGCCAGCGCGTCGGCCAAAGCCGGCAACAGGCGCATGGCGGCCAGCACATTGGTGTGCATCACGGTGTCGAATTCGTCGCCGGTGGGCGGCTGCAGGCCAGTGCTGCGCGGGCCGTAGACACCGGCCACCAGCCAGACCTGGTGGAACTGCTCGCCGTCGATCGGCCAGGCCAGGCCGGCGCAACCGGCAGCGCTGGCCACATCCAGCTTCAGCGGCTGGGCGCCCAGCGCCGCCAGCCGGGCCAGGCCGGCGTCGTCACGCGCGGTGGCCACCACCCGGTTGCCGGCAGCCAGGCATTGGCGGGCCAATTCGAAGCCGATGCCGCGCGAGGCGCCGATGATCAGGACATCCATGGCCATGCCCGATCAGGCCTGGGCGGTCTTGATCAGCAGCGTGCCGCGGCCCACCACCGACGGGCTGGCATGGCGCACCGCCGCCTTGCCGTCCAGGTGCACCAGCAGGCCGCCCAGGCGCGGGTGCGGCTCGACCGTGGCCACAGTCCAGCTCAGCTCGATGGCCTGCTCGGCGAACACCGGCGCCTTGAAGGCGAAGTTGAAGTTCAGGCACAGCACCTCGCGCGGGCCGTTGGCATCGGGCTGCGAAAAGTGCGACGACACCAGGCCGATCAGCACCGCCGTGGTGTGCTCGCCGCTGGCAATGATCTCGCCGTGACGCGCACGCTGTGCGGCCTGCTGGTCGTGGTGCAGCGGGTTGCTGTCGCCGCTGAGCCGGGCGAAGGTGGCGATGTCATCGCGGCTGAAGCGCACGCTGCGGCTGCAGGTCTCGCCCTGTTGTACCAGGGGCATGACGACGGGTGCGGCGATCACAGCAGCTCGACGGCCATGGCGGTGGCCTCGCCCCCGCCGATGCACAGCGCCGCCACGCCGCGCTTGAGCTTGCGCTTCTTCATCGCACCCAGCAGCGTGACGACGATGCGCGCCCCGCTGGCGCCGATGGGGTGGCCCAGCGCGCAGGCGCCGCCATGCACATTGACGATGTCGTGCGGCAGGCTGAACTCATGCATCGCGGCCATGGTGACGGCGGCAAAGGCCTCATTGACTTCCCACAGGTCCACGCTCCTGGCGTCCCAGCCCGAGGTCTTCAGCACCTTGGTGATGGCGCCGGCCGGCGCGGTGGCAAACCAGGCTGGCGCCTGGGCATGCACCGCATGGGCCACGATGCGGGCGATCGGCGCCAGCCCCATGGCGCGGGCGGTGGACTCGCGCATCAGCACCAGCGCGGCGGCGCCGTCGGAGATGCTGCTGGCA
Source organism: Aquabacterium sp. (assembly GCA_029865965.1). GTDB lineage: Bacteria > Pseudomonadota > Gammaproteobacteria > Burkholderiales > Burkholderiaceae_C > Pseudaquabacterium. The sequence continues at coordinate 3,185 of JARXAJ010000276.1, read as the reverse complement.
TTGGCCGCTGTGATGGTGCCGTCCTTCTTGAAGGCCGGCTTCAGGCTGGGGATCTTGTCGAGCTTGGCCTTGAACGGCTGCTCGTCGAACTTGACCACCGTGCCGGCCTTGTCACCCAGCGCCACCGGCGCCATCTCCCAGTCGAAGCTGCCGTCTTCATTGGCGGCCTTGGCGCGGATGGTGGAGGTGATGGCGTACTGGTCTTGCGCTGCGCGGCTGAACTGGTATTGATCGACGCACTGCTCGGCAAACACGCCCATGGCCTTGCCTCGTTCATACGCGTCTTCCAGGCCGTCCATGGCCATGTGGTCGAACATGCTGGCGGCGCCGTACTTGACGCCCTTGCGGGCGAACATGAGGTGCGGTGCGTTGGTCATGCTCTCCATGCCACCGGCCACCACCACCTGGGCGCTGCCGGCGGCCAGCATGTCGTGGCCGAACATCATGGTGCGCATGCCGCTGCCGCACATCTTGCTGAGCGTGACGGCACCGGCGCTGTCGGGCAGGCCGGCCTTGCGCACCGCCTGGCGCGCCGGGGCCTGGCCCTGGCCGTCCATCAGACAGTTGCCCATCAGCACTTCATCAATGGCATCACCCGGCACACCGGCGCGCGCCACGGCGGCCTGGATGGCCACTGCACCCAGCTCCCAGGCGGCAAGCGACGAGAAATCACCCAGCAAGCCGCCAATGGGCGTGCGGGCAGCAGAGACGATGACGATGGATTCAGCCATGGCGGGCTCCGGTGTGGGATGGGGTGGACGGACTGCGCCAGGGCCTACATCGTGGCCGAGCTGGCACGGGTGTGGGCAAAGCGCTTGTGCTGTTCATACGGAAACACATCATGCACATGGCCAGCCTTGATGCGCTCTTTGTGACCTTGCCAGAAGGCAGCATCCAGCAGGTCGGCATGGTGCTTCATGAACACGTCACGCACCGCCGGGTTGCCCAGCAGGAAAGGCTCGAAGGTCTCGGGGAACACATCCTTGGGGCCGACGGAATACCAGATCTCGCCCGACATCTCGTCTTCCTCGTTGCGCGGCGTGGGCACGCGGCGGAAGTTGCAGTCGGTGATGTATTCGATCTCGTCGTAGTCGTAGAACACCACCTTGCCGTGGCGGGTGACGCCGAAGTTCTTCCACAGCATGTCGCCCGGGAAGATGTTGGCCGCCACCAGGTCCTTGATGGCGTTGCCGTACTCCACCACCGCATGGGCCAGCTGCTCGGGGCCGGCGTCCTGCAGGTAGATGTTCAGCGGGATCATGCGCCGCTCGATGTAGACATGCTTGATGACCAGCGAGTCGCCGTCCATCTCGATCTGGCTGGGGCAGAAGTGCTGCAGCTCGGCCACCAGCTCGTCGCTGATGCGGTGGCGCGGGAAGGCCACGCTGGCGTATTCCAGTGTGTCGGCCATGCGGCCCACGCGGTCGTGCGTCTTCACCAGCAGGTACTTGCTCTTGATCAGCTCGCGGGTGGTGTCCTTCTGCGGCGGGTAGAAGTCCTTGATGACCTTGAACACATAGGGGAACGACGGCAAATCGAACACCAGCATCACCATGCCCTTGATGCCTGGGGCGATGCCGAACTTGTCGCTGGAATGGCGCAGGTGGTAGAGGAAGTCGCGGTAGAAGTTGTTCTTGCCCTGCTTTTGCAGGCCCAGGGCCGAATAGATCTCGTTGCGGGGCTTGCGCGGCATCAGGCTGCGCAGGAACTGCACATAGGCGCTGGGGATTTCCATGTCCACCATGAAGTAGGCCCGCGCAAAGCTGAACAGCATCAGCAGGTCGTCTTCGGCGAACAGCGCCGCGTCCAGGTACAGCTTGCCGGCGTCGTTGTGCAGCACCGGCAGCGCAAACGGGGTCTCGGCAAAGCCGTTGACGATCTTGCCGATGATGTAGCCGCCCTTGTTGCGGAAGAACATCGAACTGAGCACCTGGATCTGGAAGTTGGCGCGCAGCCGCACGCCCTGCCCCACATGGCGCTGCAAGGCGTCCAGCACCGCGTCGATGTCGCGCCCCAGGTCCTGGAACGCACGCTGCAGCTGGAAGTTGTCGACGATGCGCAGCAAGGTGTCGCGCAGGCCCTCGCCCACCACGCCGTCACGCGTGGGGTAGTAGGCGCGGTAGGTGGGCAGGGACGCCGGTGCGTCGTTTTCGATGTACTCGGTGCTGACCGCCGGCCGCACGAACAGGAAGTCGTTGCGGAAGTAGCTGTGGTGCAGGATCTTGGTGGTGACCGAGTTGAAGAAGGTCTCGGCCAGCTCGGGCTGGTGGTGGTTCACCAGCAGCCCGATGTAGTGCAGCTTCACCTGTTGCCAGGTGTCGTCGGCCAGGCTGGCGGTGTTGAACTCGCTCTGCAGGCGGTCCACCGCCTCGGCCACCCGGATGTCATAGAACTCGATGCGCTCGCGCTGGGCGCGCTGCTGGCCGTGCCAGTCAGCCTGCTCGAAGCGGCGCTTGGCGCTGCGGTTGGTCTCGGAAAACAGCCGGTAATGGCGGTTGAACCCGTCCAGCATGGTCTGGGCGATGGCGTAGGCGCGGATGTCGTTGAGTCGGTGGGGGAACATCGGCTGTATCCAGTCGCGGTCAGTGGTCGCTCAGCGCCTGGGCTGGCGCGGCGGGGGCGGCCAGCGCCGCATGCAGCAGGCGGTAGCGCTGCTTGACCAGGGCCAGGGCGCTGTCGTAGGCCAGGCCCACCTGGTCGGCCGACTGCGCGGTGATCTTCAGGTCTTCGAGCAGGCCGTTGTGCAGGCCGTACACCCAGCCATGCACCACCACCGTTTGGCCGCGCACCCAGGCATCGGCCACCACGGTGGTGCGGCAGACGTTGCGGGCCTGCTCCAGCACGTTCAGCTCCACCAGGGCATTGACCTGCAGGCTGTCATGCAGCCCGGCCAGAAAGCCCTCATGCGCATCCCGCACGTCCTGCACATGGCGCAGCCAGTTGTCGACCAGGCCGGCGCGGGTGTTGCGCATGGCTGCACGCACGCCGCCGCAGTTGCTGTGGCCCACCACGATGATGTGGCTGACCTGCAGCGCGTCCACCGCGTACTGGATGACGCTCAGCGCATTCAGGTCGCTGTGCACCAGCAGGTTGGCCACGTTGCGGTGCACGAACAGCTCACCGGGCAGCAGGCCCACCAGGTCGTTGGCCGGCACCCGGCTGTCGGCACAGCCGATCCACAGGTA
>JARXAJ010000237.1 GCA_029865965.1 Aquabacterium sp. | reverse complement strand
TCAATGTCCTGGGCCGGCGGCTTCGGCCGCCATCGCGGGGCCGGCAGCGGCGCTGAGGCTGGGCTTGCCGATGAGGGCCATGTCGAGGTCGGCCTGCGCGATCCAGAAGTCGCGCAACGCCTCGATGGAGGCGTTGACGCTGGCGATCTGCGTGCGCGCATCGGCCAGCAGCTCGAACACGCCGATCAGCATGCCGTTGTAGCGCAGCAGGTTCTCTTCGGCGATGCGCTGGTTCAGCGGCACGATCTCGTCGCGGTGGTGGCGCGCGATGTCATAGGCCGATCGGTAGCCGGTGTAGGCCTCGCGCACCTCGGACCGGGCATTGACAGCGGTCTCGGCGGCGCGGTGCAGCGCCTGCATGTGCACCGCCTCGGCCCGTGCCACGCGTGCGTCGCCCCAGTCGAACAATGGCAGCTCGACGCCGATTTCCCAGCCGCGCTGGCTGGGCGCTTCGTTCGAGCTGTTGCGCACCAGGCCCAGCTCCAGCAGGTTCACAAAACGGGTGCTGCGCTGAAGGCCCAGATTGCTGGCCGCCTGCTCGGCCGCCAGCTTGGCGCCCTGCACGTCCAGCCGCTGGGCCAGCGCCACCTGCTCGATGTCGGGCAGCTCCAGCGGCGCTGGCGGCAGGTCGGACAGGCGCTCGGGCAGGCTGAACAGGGTCTGCGGGCCCCAGACGCCCAGCAGGCGCACCAGGCGCTCCCGCGTTGACCGCTGTGCCTGCTCGGCCTGGGCCAGCCGCAGCGCGGCGTTGGCATAGAACGACTGTTCACGCGCACGCTGCAGCTTGTTGAAGTTGCCGACCTGCTGCATGCGCCGGGCCAGCTCGGCACTGGCATCGGCCGCCTCCTTCACCTGGCGCATGTAGCGCACTGTCTCTTCGGCCGCCAGGGCCATGAAGTAGCCCTTGCGGGTCTCGGCCGCCAGCGACAGCACGTCCATCGCCACACGCGCCCGCACCTGCGCGAAGCGGCGCGCCTCCACGCGGCCGACCAAGGGCAGCGCGACCAGGCGCGCCAGATTGAAGTGCAGGCCGCGCTCGATCTCCCGTTCGTCACCCTGGCGCATGCGCCCGAAGCTGATGCCGGGGTTCGGCAGGCGCCCGGCCTGCACCACCTCGGCCTCGGTGATGCCCAGGTCCTGGAAGCCCGCCTGCAGGCCGCGGTTGTTGAGCAGCGCCACCTGCACGGCATCGTCCACCTGCAGCGGTTTGGCCAGCAGCTGCGCCACGCGCCGGGCGATGGTGTCCAGGTCGGCATCAGAACGCGCCCAGAGCAGGTCTTTGCCGATCCTGTCCTTGGCGGCTTGTTGCACCCCGCCAAAGCCGGCGTCCGGGGTGAAGGTGGCGCACCCGCCCAGCACGGCGGCACTGGCCAGAAGGGCCAGCAGGCGGGGGCCGGTGGTGCCCCGTCTGCGGCCGCTTGCGGCCGCAGCGACTTGCATGTCATCGCGCATGGTGCAGCCCTCAGTGCTGGTGGCCGGCAGGCCCAGGCGGCATCGGCCTGGCGGCTGGTGTGGCAGCTGGTGTAGCAGCTGGTGTGGCTGCTGTTGCAGGTGCCTGCGCGGGTGCCGCCGGCTTGTCAGCCGCCGGGGCATCAGCCTGCTGTGCCTCGCGGGTGTAAACCCGCCAGCCGCCGATGCGGGCAACAGTGTCATTGGCGTCACGCCAGGCCACGGGCTGGTCGTCGCCAAGGCGGCGGAACTGCGCAAAGGCCGGTGCATAGCGCACGGCGGGCACCTGGGCCGTCGGGTCCAGGGGGTCGGGGCGGGTGGTGGTGGGCGGCTGCGCCTGGGCCGCTGCGGCCTGCAGCAGGGTGGGCAACAGGCACAACAACGCCCACGGCAGGTGGCGGCGTGCGGGGATGGGAGCCATGGGATCCTCGATGCGGCGTCTCAGGATGCCCCGGGCCGCGACTGCGGCGGGGACGACGTGAAAACCGGCGGCAGGCTGCGCGCCGCACTGCGCACGTCAGCCCGGCCGGTTAGCCACCGGCGCTTCGAGGCGGGCGGTCCGGGCCGTCGGTGGCGACCGCAGCGACGGCGGGCACGACCGTGGTGAACACCGCAGGCGCCGCCACCGTGGCCGCAACCACCGGCACCCTGCCCAGCAGGGCACCCGCTGCGCAGCATGCGGCGCAGGCACTGCAGGTGTGCTGGCCCGCTGGCTGGGCGGTCGGGTTTTCAATGGCGCTTGCCGCATCGGCGCTGTCACAGGGCTGCTTGGCCTGTCCGGCGCCGGCATGCCCGTGGTGCGGCTGCGCGTCGGCGGCGCCCGTCTCAACCTGGGCAGGTGCGCCCCCCAGGTGGCCCGCGCCACAGAACGCCATGGCCACCGCGGCAAACCCCTGCACGGGGACCGCCAGCAGCAGCAACCAGACCATCAGCGTTCTGACCGACAAGGCCATGTGGCGGGGCACCCAGAAATCAAGGTTTCGACGTGGAACCGACAGCACCTTCTGCAAGCGCCTGCGCCAACCGGGCGCAAAGCGAAGGCCGCAAGTCCTTGGCAGACATCACGGCGTCCAAGGATCCTACATCGAGTGCCCGTGCCACGTTGTGCACCGCATCAAACTCGCGTGCCACATCCGTCTGCACCTGGGCGGCGACATCGGCCAGCACCCGTTCATAGTCTTCCTGGACCTGGCGCCGGTCAGCCAGCCTGGCCTCGGCCAGGACCTGGCGCGCCGCCACCACGCGTGGGTCGGCCTGGGACCTGTCACGCACCAGGCGGGTGAACACGACGGCGGCAGCGGCACCGCCACCGATCACGCTGGCATAGCTGCCTTCCAGCGCCACCGCATCGAGCCGGCCCGACAGCCGGCGCGAGAACACCACATAGGCCCCGCCGTGATACCGCGCGACGACGCAGAACAGGATCGGCCCGTCGAATTCGACCACCGCCTTGCCGATCTCGGCGCCGAATTCAAGCTGGCGCTCACGCATCGATTCCGGCGAGCCGTCGAAGCCCGACAGGTTGGCCAGCACCACCACCGGGCTCTGGCCGCTGGCCGACCGGATGGCACGCGCCATCTTGCGTGATGAATGGGGGAACAGCGTGCCGCTCATCCAGCTGGCCGGCCCATCCACCGGGCGCGGGCCGCGCCGGGGCAGCGGCTGCGACTCGATGCCGATCAGGCAGATCGGGTGGCCGCCCAGCTGGCCATGCATGACGACGGTGGTTTCACCGCCGGCCAGGGCCTTCCAGCGCTCCAGTGGCGGGGCGTCCTGGTCGAGCACGGCGGTCATCACCTCGCGGATGGCAAACGGCTTCTTGCGCCCGGGGTTGCCGCTCTCGGAGAACAGGTCGCCGATCGTCGCAAAACCGCCGGCACCGGTGTAGGCGCCGCTGGTGACATCGCGCGCCACAGGGTCAGTGCTGGGCCGCTGCCGTGCCCGCTGTTCGCCCGGTGCCACATGGGTGTAGTCATAGTGGCGCAGCAGCATTTCATAGGCGCTCTTCAAGTCGGGCGCGGTGTATTGCGCCTGGCCGTTGGCCGCCATGATCTCCAGCCCGCCGATGCCTTCATTCGTCTCTGCCGCCACCGAGCCAGAAACCTCCAGCGCGCGCTTGCCGGTGAGCACCATGTAGCCGCGCGGCGTCATCACCAGCGTGCCGCGGCAATGCATCAGCATCGTCGCCTCGGCGTTCCAGTACGACTGCGCGCCCACACACGGCCCGTCGACCAGGATGTTGACCACGCCCCCCCGGGCGGTGAACTCGACGATGCGGCGCAGCACCGCAGCGGTCCAGTCGAGGTTCTCGGTGCCGGAGTCGAAGGCGATGCGCGCACCGCCCGACAGCGCCACCCATTCCACCGGCACGCCCAGCGCCTGGGCATGGTCGATGGCGGCGATGATGCGCCGGCACTCGCCCTCGCCCAGCGACCCCATGTCCTTGTTGGGGTCGCCTAGCAGCAGCACCCGGCGCAGGCCGTCGGGGAAGCGCTCGGACCAGTTGGTGATCAGCCCGACCACCACGCCCGTCGGGTTGCCGGCAGCCGGCCGGCCCCGCACCGACACCAGCGCCCTGCCCGTTGCGTCCAGCTCCAGCTCGTCGAACTGGCCGCGCTCGATGCGGCCGATGTCTTCGCGCGATGTGAGCCAGCTGATCACCTCATACGGGTGGAACAGGCGCCGCCGCCGCGCGGCCAGCACCTGCTGCTCATAGGCCGACATCACCGGCACCAGGCGCTGGCGCGGCAGCACCACTTCCAGCCGGGGCCCCAGGGCGGTGGCGTCGCGCCATTCGGCCGCCAGGTCACGCGGGGGCTGGCTGTCGCCCAGCGTGAAGCGCCCGTGCATCGCCACCTTGTGCAGCGCCAGGTCGAAGGTGGCCGGCCCCAGGCGGCGGGCCAGCGCATCCAGCGCAGGCCGTGCCAGCGTGACCGTGGGCCGCACGAACAGCGAGATGCGGTTGAACGCCGGTGTGCGGCCGCTGGCGGTGCGCATGCCTTCACGCAGGGCCTGCACGGCACTGAGGTAGATGTGCTCGAAACCGGGCACCCGGACAAAGTCGCCATCGATCTCCGGATCGAAACGCTCCACCTCGGCCAGGGCGATCAGCCTGTCTTCGCCCTGGGCGACAGCCCGCAGCAACAGCAGGCCGGCCGGTGCAGGCAGACGCTGCAGCTGGAAGTTGGCGAAGCGGGCCACCTCTTGCGCCACCGGGCGTGCCGGGTGCACATCGCGCAGCACCGTCTGCTCGACCATGCTGTCGCCGGCATGCACCCAGGTGCGGGCACGCATCTCGCCAGACTCGACCCACAGCGCTGTCCAGCGCTGCCGCTGCAGGCGTGCGGCGCCGTCGAAGGCGTCGGCGGCAGGCACAAAGGCCAGCAGCAGGTCTGCCTCGGCATCGGCGGGCAGCAGCGCCAGGGTCTGCAGCAGATCGCAGGGCGCTGTCAGCAGCACCCCGACCACCTGCGCGCCAGCAGCGCTGCGCAGGTGCTGGCAGGCATGGCGGCCCTGCAGCGCCGCAGCGGCGGTGATCTCGCCCACCTCATAGATGCGGGCGAGCAACTGCCCCAGCACCAGGTCCGGGTCGCGGATGACGGTCGGACTGTCAGACCTGCCGGCAAGCGTGCCCACCACCGCACCCAGCGGCAAGGCCTGCAGGGCATGCGCAGCTGCAGTGCGGCTGGCGGGCGTGGCGGCCGCAGCCAGGTCGCGCCAGCGCTGGTCGGCCTCGGTGGCGGCCTGGGCGATGTCGGCCTGCCACGCAGGCAGGTCCTGCCAGTCATGGATCAGGTTCCAGGCGGCGGTCGCCACCTTCAGATCACCACGTTGCACGGCTTCGCTGGCCAGCTTCTCGAACACCACGCGCTGCTCCAGCGCTGGCGGCGATGCCGCATGCGCGGCCGGCCGTGACCGGCCAAGCGCACGCAAGACAGCCAGCACCAGGGCGCTGGCATCTTCCAGCAGGCGCCGCGCCTGGAACAGGCGCAACAGCGCAGGCGCGACTGCCGGGTCGCCATCGGCCAGGCGCTCGATGCCATGCAGCGCCAGAAAGCGCCCCAGCCGCCGGGTGTAGCGCGCACACAGCTTCTTGTCGTCGAAGCGGCGGTGGTGGGCAAACCAGGCCAGCTGGTCCATGCTGGACTCGCCGGCGTCGTTCAGGGCATCGTCGAAGGCGCCGCTCTTGAACAACTGCTCCTGCACGACAGCTGCGCGCAGCATCTTCAGCAGGCGGTCGCGCGGCGGCGCGGGGTCGGCTTCCAGCGCCGCCAGGGCCCCGGCCAGCTCGTCTGCGGTGACATCAAAACCGAGCAGGCGCGCTTCCACCAGACACAGCGCGTCCAGCCCGGCGGCATGGCCGGCAGCCAGCCGGATGCCAGTGCCGGCAGCCGGCGGGCTGTCTGCACCCTCGTCGATCTCGACCATCACCTCGCCGGCCGCAACCTGGCTGGACGGCCGGACATGCACCGCCCGCACCGTGCCGGCCATCGGCGCGTCGATGATGGTCTCCATCTTCATCGCTTCCAGCGTCAGGATGCGCATGCCGACCTGGACACGGTCCCCTGGCTGCACATGCACCTGCGCCACCGACGCCGGCAGCTCGGCCCGCACCCGCCCGTCCGACACCCGGCGAAAGCGGTGGGCGATGCCTTCGACCTCGACATGCACCTCGGACGATGTGGCGGCATGCTGCACCGCAAAGCGCCGGCCGCCCAGGTCAAGCAGCAGCGTGCCCGCGCCGGTGGGCTGTGCCCGCACCACGGCCTGCCAGTCGCCGCAGCGCATGCGCAGGTCTTGCGGACCGATGGCGCCCACCTCGACTTCCAGCGGCTGCGTGCCCAGCATGAACCGGATCTTCACCGGGCCGGGCTCGGGCACGGTGTGCGGCACCACGCGCTGTGCCTGCTCGATGAAGTTGGCGATGTGGCCGCGCCGCAGGCGCAGGTAGTCGCCCAGCGCGGCGGCGGCCAGTGCGGGTTCCAGGTGGCTGCGGCCGTCACTGCCCGGGCGAGCGGCCACATGCCGGTCGAGCCAGCGGGTCGTGACCGGCCCGTCACGGAACACCGAGCCCGACACCAGTTCGAGCAGCAGCGACCGGTTGGTGAGCCCGGAGTCGAGCACGATCACGGTCTCGCGCAGCGCCGATTCCAGCCGCGCCAGCGCGGCCTGGCGCGTGGCGCCATGGGCGATCACCTTGGCCAGCATCGAGTCGAAGACGGTGGGCACGACATTGCCCTGCACATAGCCGGAATCGAAGCGCACGCCGGGGCCCAGCGGCGCGTCGAACTGCAGCAGACGGCCGGCACGCGGCGCAAAACCCTGGTCCGGGTCTTCGGCATTCAGCCGTGCCTCGATGGCGGCACCACGCGGGGCCGGCGGCTGGGCTGCCGGCAGGTGCGCGCCACGGCCCACGTCGATCTGCAGGCCGACCAGGTCGAGGCCGAAGATCTCCTCGGTCACCGTGTGCTCCACCTGCAGGCGGGTGTTCATCTCCAGGAAGTAGAAGGTCTTCAGGTCGGGCAGCAGCAGGAACTCGGCCGTGCCGGCGCTGACATAGCCCGATGTGCGGGCCAGGTTCGCGCCGGCGGCGCACAGGGCGGCCTCGGTCTGCGCTGACAGGCCCGGCGCAGGCGCTTCTTCCAGCACCTTCTGCTGGCGGCGCTGCATCGAGCAATCCCGCGTGCCCAGCGCCCACACGCCGCCATGGCTGTCGGCCAGCACCTGCACCTCGACATGGCGGGCATCGGCGACGAAGGCCTCGACAAAGATCGACGGGTCGCCGAATGCGGCGCCGGCCTCGGCCGCAGCGGACTGGTAGGCGGCGACCAGTTCGTCCGGGTGGTCCACCCGCCGGATGCCGCGCCCGCCGCCGCCGGCGGTGGCCTTCAGCAGCACCGGGTAGCCGATGCGTGCCGCGCAGGCTGCAGCGCCTGCTTCATCGACCGATTCACGCGACCAGGGGCTGACCGGGACGCCGGCCGACTCGGCCAGCCGCTTGGCCGCGATCTTGTCGCCCAGGGCGCGCATGGCGCTGGCCGGCGGACCCAGGAAGACCAGGCCCTGCGCCGCGCAGGCTTCCTGCAGCTCGGGCCGCTCGGACGCGAAGCCCCAGCCCGGCCACAGCGCGTCGGCACCCGCCTGCTTGGCCAGGGCCACGATGCGGTCGACATCCAGGTAGGCGCTGCGCAGCTTGCCGTCGTCGCCACGCACCATGGCATCGCCCAGGCAGACCGATGCCGAGGCCATGCGCACGAACGGCGCGTCAGCGTCGGCATGGGTGTAGAGGGCGACCGTCGACAGTGCGATGCCGCGCTCACGCGACCAGCTGCGCGCAGCGCGCATGAAGCGCACCGCTGCCTCGCCACGGTTGGCCACCGCGACACATGAAAAATCCTTGTAGAGCATGGGGGCCTCAGACCGTGATGGCCATGCCCCGGTAGATGCGCGAGCGGTAGCGCGAATCTTCGGCATCGGGCAGGGGCGCGCCGGCCAGCAGCACCGCACGGCCGAAGCGTTTCACTTCTTCCTGGTGCTCGGCGGCGTTGCGTGGCTCTTCGCCGCGGGCGCGGCGCGTCAGGTTGATCTGGTTGACCGGCACGTCGTGCACCAGGCGTTCGTTCTCGACGGCCAGCGTGGCGGTGAAGGCATGCATCGTCGTCTTGATGAAGTTGGCCAACGCAAAGCGGGTGCCGCTCTTGTCGCCGCCGGCGGGCACATCGGGCGACACCAGCACCAGCTGGGTGCCGTCGATCAGGCTGGCCTTGCGGGCCACCCGGAACTGGTGGGTCAGGTTGTCCTGCACCAGCTGGCGGAAGTCTTCCGGGCTGAGGGCCGCGCCATCGGGCGTGTCGGCGCTGGGGAACAGGCGGTCGGGCAACGGCACGAAGGGCGTGCTGACGATGGTGGTGGGGAAGCCGTGGCGGGCCAGCGCGGCGTCGATGCCGCCTTCGATGTCGTCGCCCACCTCGCTGAAGTGCAGCAGGTCGGGCGGCAGGTCGCGCAGCGCCACGCGCAGGGCGCTGCTGCCGTCGGCGCTGCGGCACAGCAGCACCACACGGCCCACCTGGCAGTCGGTGACCAGCTGGCGGGCCGCCTCGGCCAGGTATTCCACCAGGTGCTCGCCGATCAGCCACACGGTGCGCCCGCGCATCAGGTCCAGGCGTTCACGCTTGGCGCTGCCGAACAGCTCGCGCTCGGTGATCGACCGCTCCAGGCTCAGGCCGCCTGATGGCATGAAGGTCTCGCCGGTGACGGCGCGGTCGGCCAGGAAGTACACCGTGGCCAGGGCCACCTCGGTCTCGGTGGGCATCTTGCCCAGGTGCAGCAGCGACAACACGCCGTTGCGGACCTTGGCGGCTTCTTCCTGCACTGCGTGGGGCGGCAGGTAGGGCTTGTCGCCTTCGGGCAGGCGGGCCAGCCAACCGCTGCTGTCGCGGGTTTGCCAGGCCGGCAGCGCCAGGAAGCAGCCGCCCTGGCGCAGGCGGCCGATCAGCCGTTCGGCAATGTCGGCGTCCATCAGGTAACTGCCCCACAGGCAGTCGTCGCTGCGTTCCTTGTGGGCGGCCAGCGCCAGGTTGCGCAGCTCGGCTGGCGCGTCTTCGCCCATGGCCAGCGCGGCCACGTCGTTGGCGGCCAGTTGCGCCAGCAGGCTGTCGACACCCAGGCCGCGGCGCATGGCCTTGACGACGGCGGCATGCACCGCATTCAGGCGCTTGTTCTCCAGGATCAGGCGGCCGCGCCGCTCGAACAGGCCGGGACGGTTGTCCGTGCCCTTGAGCCGCTCACCTTCGACCGGGCCGGGTGCGATGGCGTTGATCTGCACCTCGGGGCCGAGAAAGCGCGCCATGCTCTCGACCATGGCCCGCTGGCCTGACTTGCTGACCGCGTAATCACTGCGGTTGGGGTAGGCCACGGCCAGGTTCTTCTCGCCGCCGAAGTAGCTCGACACGTTCAGCACATAGCCGCTGCCCTGCTTCTTCATCAGCGGCAGCACGGCATGCATCAGCACGTAGTTCGACACCAGGTTGGCGTCCAGCGTGGCGGTCCAGGCCTTCAGGTCCATGTCGACGACCATGTCCTCGGCGCCCGACACACCCGCGTTGTTGATCAGGTAGTCGATGCGGCCGAAGGCCGCCAGCGTGGCCAGCACCGCCGGCTTGAGCGTGTGCAGCTGGCCCACGTCCACGCCGGGCAGGATGCCGACGCGGCGCTCGGCCTGCGAGTAGCCGATGTCTTCGAGCTCGCCGACGATGCGCGCGCGCACCGCCTGCAGCTCGCTTTCGCGGCGCGCCGCCAGCATCACCTTGGCGCCGCCCAGCGCCAGCAGGCGCGCCACCGCGCCGCCGATGCCGGCCGAGCCGCCGGTGATCAGCGCCACCTTGCCGATGTGCAGGCCGGCCAGGTTCTCGGTGAAGCCCACCGTGGCGCGGCGTGCGCCGCTGGCCTCGACGATGCTGGCCGGCAGGTACAGGTTGATCTGGTGGATGCGCTGCTCCTTGAACAGCAGGCGCGCGGTGTGGCCGGCGGTGAAGGGCAGGTTCTCGGCCTCGGTGTTGTCGTAGCGGATGATCTGGTTGCCCCACTCGGGGAAGCGGCGGCGGCCCAGGGTGACGTCGACGGCGCTCTCGTCGCGCCAGACGCGGATCAGCTCTTCCATCGCCGCGCGCAGCAGGTTGGCCCAGGCATTGGCGCCACCGTCGCTGCCGTTGGTCAGGAAGACGAAGCGCGGCTCCTGCTGCAGCTGGGCGTTTTCCTTCCAGTAGCGGCTGAGCTTGCGCGCCACCGCAATGGCGCCACCCAGTTCTTCGTCGACAAAGCGTTCCATGTCGTTGTCGTTGGCCTCGCACAGCGCACCGCGGAAGCGGTCGGCGCCATGCGCCGGCATCACGATGGCGCCGGTGATCGCACCGCCATGGTCTTCGGCCAATGCCGCGTCCATGGTGGCGGGGTCGGTGCGGTCGAAGATGCGCACCGCCACACGCTGGCCGTGGCGCATCTCGCTCAGGCGGTCGCGGGCCAGGGCGCAGTCGGCCTCGCGCGGCAGGCCCAGCACCACATGGGCGCCCACCTCGGCCTGCAGCCGCGCAATCGCCAGCGCGTCGTCGACCTGGTCGCCGGCCACCAGCAGCACGGTGTGGCCGATGGCGTCCACGGTGCGCATCGTCGGCCGGTTGGTCCAGGTGCTGCGGCTCTCGGTGTCCACCTGCATGCCGTGGGTGACTTCGAAGTCATGGCCGTTGAAGGCCACCGATTCATCGCTGCCCAGGAACACGCAGGTGTGGGCGATGTCGGTGGGCACCGGGAAGTCCTTGGCCGGCGGCTGGCCATCGAACGCACGGTTGAGCGTCATCATGTCGAAGAACTCATGCGCAGTGCTGCCGGCCTGCGCGCCCTTGAGCTGGTCCATCGTGGCGAACACGCTGCGGATGCGCTCGCTGCGGATCGGCCCGGGGAAGATCATGTTCACCCGCACGCCGCGCTCGCCCAGTTCCTCGGCCACCTTGCGCGACAAGGCATTGAGCGCCGCCTTGGGCACCACATAGGCGGTGCGGCCGTAGTACTTGGTGCGCGAGAAGATCGTCGAGACATTGATCACCGACGCACCTTCCTTCAGGAACGGCGATGCGGCACGCAGCATGTTCCACGACACGCCCAGGATGTTGCGCGTGGCCTGGCCCAGGGTCTCGGTGTCGCCCGATCCGGCAGCGCGCAGCTGGTCCAGTTCGTCGGGTGTCAGCGGCACTTTTTCGATCGGCTGGCGCGGGCCGGCCGAGCCGGCGTTGTTGATCAGGATGTCGATACGGCCATGGCGGGCGATCAGCGCGGCCATGCCGGCCCGCACGCTGGCGGGGTCGGCGCCATCCATCACCACGGTGTCGGCCTGGTCGCGCGGCACGCCGGCGTCCTGGACGGCGGCGTCGCGCGCGGCTTCCAGCCGCGCCGCCGTGCGCCCCGACATCACCACCAGCGCGCCCTGGCGCAGGTAATGGCGCACGATCTCGCTGCCCAGGTTGCCGGCCGCGCCGGTGATCAGGGCCACCTTGCCAGTCAGGCGGCCCTGGGGGGTCAATGCGGTGCTCATGGTCTGGTCCCTTGGTCTGTTTGTGGGGTGCTGGTCGGGCGGCCGTCTCAGGCGCGTTCTCCGGCAGCCCAGGCTTCAAAAAGTGCGTCGCGGCTGCGCAGGCCCAGGGCCGGCAGCGCGTGGTTGACGAGGTAGGTGGCGCCCTGGTGCCGGTTGTCCCACATGGCCTGGTGGGCAGCAGGCAGGCCGGCCCAGGGCACGACGGTGGGCTCGGTCACGTCCAGCAGGCCGGCGGCGACCATGTCGTTCATGCGCGTCACCTCGTAGGCATTGCACAGATGGGTGCCCAGGATCGATGCCGACGGCATCAGGATGCGGCGCTGGCGCGTCCACACCTGGGGCGCATAGAAGGCATAGCGGCGGCCGGCCATCTCTTCGCAATAGACCACCCGGCCGGTGAAGGGCTTGACCAGCGCCGTGCTGACGCCCAGGGCGTCATGGCCGGCGCGCTCCAGGATCAGGTCGGGCGCGCCGCGCGGGTTGTCGGGGCTGCGCAGCAGCGCACCCACCGCCGCGCCGAAGGGCTTCAAGGTGCGGTCCTGGAAGTCACGCACACCGCTGCGGAAGGTCTCGATGTCCTGCTTGGCATCGGCCAAGCGCGGCATGGTGGTCGGCCAGTCGAAGTTGTCGCCCTGGCGGCGGCGGATGTCTTCCAGCGACACCACGCCAGCCACGGCGTCCTCGAAGCCCAGCGACTGCACGAACTCGCGCTGCGCATCGGTGCTGGTGGCCACCACGGTGCGCGCGCCGATGGCGCGCACCGCCTCGATCATCTCCAGCCCGGTGGCGTCGAGCAACTGGGTGCTGTTGGGCCCGTAGTACAGCAGCACCGCCTCGCCGGCGCGGGCGCCGGCGCGCTGCAGCATGGCCTCGGGCGCAGCGGTGCCGGGCTTGCCGACGAACGTGAGGTGGTAGCCCGACGACGCGCCATAGAACGCCAGCGTGCCGCCCTCGGCCAGCAACTGGAAACTGCGCGGAAACGCCGTCTCGCCCGCATGCGACACCGCATAGTCGGCCAGCCGGCCACCGTTCTGGCGCTTGTACGCGTCCAGCAAGGGCTGGCCCGCCGCCTCCCAGCCGGCGGCAGCGCCCTCGGGCACGGGGGTGTACAGCGCCTTGAACTGCGCATCGGTGCGGTCGAGCGCGCCCACGGCGCCCTGCGTGCCGATGAAGGTTGCACGTGCCGCGCTGGACACGCCGCCGGTGACGGCCAGGCCGGCACGGGTGGCACTTTTCAGCGCCTCCAGCCCGGTGCCGGTGGCCGCGCCTTCGACGAACAAGGCCTTGCCCGGCGCGATCTTCAGCGTGGTGAACAGCGCCCGCACCACCGTGCCCAGGTTCAGGATGTACGAGCCCGCCTGCTCCAGCGTCAGGTCGCCCGGCAGGGGGTGCAGCTGCGGGCTCTGGGTGACGAGGAATTGCGCATGGCTGCCGGTGCGGGTCTCATAGCCCTGGATCGAGAAGCCGACGAACATCGGATCACGCCCGGCCAGCGGGCTCAGCAGGTCGGTCTGGCCCGAGTAGACCGCCACCAGGTCGCCCACCTTCAGGCGGCCCTCGCGCTTGGCCTCGCTGCCCAGCGCCGCCACCAGCGCCACCCCGCCCGAGCCGGTGACCTGCACGTCTTCCTCATGGTTGTCGAAGGGCGACACCGGGATGCCGGTCAGCGCCCAGATGTCGTTGAAGTTGACCTCCGAGGCCAGCATGTAGACCAGCGCCTCATTGGGCTGCGGCGGCTCCACCGGCACGATCAGCTCCACTTCGCTGTGCAAGGGCGCGCCGAAGCGTGGCTCGCCGGTGGCGGCATCACGCGGCACGCCGAAGCCGAACTGCCACTGCGGCAGCGGCGTCACACCCGGGTAGAACGGTGCACCACGTGGCAGCAGCGCGCCGGTTGCCAATTGCTGGTCGGCCCAGGCCACCTGCTCGGCGGCCAGCCGCACCGCACCGCGCCGCACCGGCAGCGCCGGGCTCTTCTTGTCCATGAACTGCGCGATGCCGGTCTTGCCGCCATCGGGGTCGACCACGGCCTGGGCGAACAGTTCGGCCTCGACCGCCAGGCCGGTGTCCAGGCCCTCGGTCCAGCCGGTGCGGATGGCCTGCAGCGCACGGTCGCGCGCGCCGCCGCGGCCGGCCCACTGCAGCTGCGCCAGCACCTGCTGCAGATGGGTGTCGGCCAGCGCCGCGTCCAGCGACAACGGCGACGCGGTGTTCCAGGCCGGCAAGCTGCCGTGGCGGTCTTGCAGGGCGCGGCCCAGCACACTGCCGGCGCCGCCCTGCGCACCCGTGCCGAGGAACTCTCGGATGCGCGCATGTGCGGCCGACACCACGTCAGACGACGCACCCGCCAGCTCATCGACCACGCCCAGCGCCAGCGCCTCGTCGCCGCCGACACTGCGCCCGCCCAGGATCAGGTCGAGCGCGTCGCGCAGGCCGTCGGCGCCGCGGCGGCTGGCCAGCAGCCGGGGCAGGCGCTGCGTGCCGCCGTAGCCGGGCAGCAGGCGCAGGCGGATCTCGGGCTGGCCGAAGCGGGCCGTGGGTTCGGCAATGCGGTAATGGCAGGCCAGCGCGAATTCCATGCCGCCGCCCAGCGCCACGCCCTGGATGGCGGCGATGCAGGGCTTGTTCATGCGCTCGATCTTGCGGAACGCCAGGTGGGCGTTGTTCGGCAGCGCACGCGCCTCGTCGATGCTGCGGATGTCTTCCAGCAGCTGGCGGATGTCGGCGCCGGCCACGAAGCTGGCCGTGCCCTGGCCGGTGAAGACCACCGCCGCCACGTCGTCGCGCCGCGACAGGTGTTCCACCACCACCGTCAGCTCATCGAGCGCACGTTCGTTCAGCGCATTCACCGGCGGGTTGGTGACGGTGACGGTGGCCACGCGCCGCTGCACACCCGCGCCGGACGCATCGGTGTACTGCACCGTGAAGTAGCGGTAGCGCTCGAACATCTGCTGTTCGTCGGCCAGCCGCTGCTTGCGCTTCCAGTCGCCGATGACGCGGCGCAGCTCGACCAGCGATTCCGGGTTCTTCAGCGTCGACGCATCACCCAGGTCGGCTTGGGTGTCGTCTTCGACCAGGGCGCGCACCATGCGCCGCACGTACTTGCCGCTGCGGGTCTCGGGGAACTGGCTCACCTCGATGAAATCACTGGGCACGGCCACCGCGCCCTTCTCGCTGCGCACCAGGTCGGTCAGGCGGCGCTTGTCGTCCTGCGTCAGCTTGCGCCCGGCCGTGGGCTTGACGAAGGCCAGCGGCGTGAGGCCCTTCTCGCGGTGCGGCGCGCCGACCACGATGACATTGCCCACTGGGCTGTCGGGGTCCAGCGACTTGTGGCGCAGGATGGCGCCTTCGATCTCCTCGGTGCCCATGCGGTGGCCGCTGACGTTGATGACGTCGTCGCTGCGGCCATGCAGGCTGAAGCTGTCATCGGCATAGCGCACCGCGAAGTCGCCCTGGGTGTAGGCCCAGGCGCCGCGCCAGCGGGTCCAGTAGGTCGCAACCCAACGCTTGGCGTCGCCGCGCCAGCCGGCCTGCACCCGCAAGCCGCGCGGGCCGGCTTCGACGCGGAAGCCGTCCGCATCGCCCCACACCGTGCGCGCCAGGTAGGGGTAAGGCGCGGCGATGACGATCTCGCCCTTTTCTTCCAGTGCTGCCGGGCGCCAGGCCACCCCGGGCGCAGCGGCGTCGCGCGGCCGCGGCACGGCCGGCGTGGCGGTGGCCGTGGCGTCCTCGATCCACACATCGCCGGCAATCCACGGCAGCGGGTAGGTGTGGGCGTCGGCGCGCAGCGGAAAGTCGGCATTGCCGTAGAAATGCGTCCAGACCATGCCGCCGTGCTCGGTGGCCCAGTAGCTGTTGATGTACTGCGGCGTCATCAGGTCCATGCCGAACTGCTGCACCGTGGGGCTGGTGGGCTCGGCGCAGAAGGTGGCCACGCGCAGGCTGGACAGGTCGTACTGCTGCACGTCGCGCACGTTCTGCGCGTCGGCCATGATGGTCTTCAGGAAGGTGACGCCGGCCTTGAAGATGCGCACGCCATAGCGCTCGATCATCGAGGCATAGCGCCCGGCATGCGGGAAGGTGGGTGCGCCCTCGCCCAGGATGCCGGTGCAGCGCGTGGTCATGGTGGCGCTGAGCATGTAGCTCTGGCCGGTGATCCAGCCGGGGTCGGCGACCACATAGACCACATCGCCCGGCCGCGCATCGAAGGCGATCTTCATGGTGTGGGCCACGCCGGCGGTGTAGCCGCCATGCACATGCACCACGCCCTTGGGCTTGCCGGTGGACCCGCTGGTGTAGATGAAGAACAGCGGGAACTCGGCATCCACCGGCACCGGCGGCACGGCAGCCCAGATGGCGCGCACGAAGTCGGCGTCGGGCAGGGCCAGCAGCGCGGCTTCGTCGGCC
>JARXAJ010000068.1 GCA_029865965.1 Aquabacterium sp. | reverse complement strand
ATCCAGAGCATCGAGGTGGGCGGCCTGTTGGTGGGGGCCGTGGCCCTTGCGGGCGGGCCGCTGGGGATGATGGACGTGGGGGGGTGGGCCGGCATGGCCCCTGCCAAGGCCCACCCTTACCTGGTCAGCTTCGGCAAGATCGGCCTGGTCGAACAAGACCGCAGCAGCGGCCGCTACGGCCTGGGCCCGCTGGCCCTGCAACTGGGGCTGATGAGCCTGCAGCAGGCCGACCCGGTGCGCATTGCCACCCCGCTGATCGAGGACCTGGCCGCCGCCAGCGGCCACACCGTGGCCATCGCGGTGTGGGGCACGCATGGCCCCACCATCGTGCGGCTGGCTGAATCACCGGCGGCGGTGCATGTGAACATGCGCCATGGCACGGTGTTCTCGATCACCGGCACTGCATCGGGCCAGCTGTTCGCCGCGTATCTGGATGACGCTGCCGCGCAGCCGCTGTACGACGCAGAGTGCCGCAGCGCCGGCCCCAGCAGCCTGCCCACCTGGGCCCAGTTTGCCGCCACCACGCTGGCCGAGGTGCGGGCCCAGGGCCTGGCGCGGGCCGACGGCGGCGTGGTGCCCGGTGTCAGTGCGCTGGCCGCGCCGGTGCTGGACCACCGCGGCCAGATCATGCTGGCGCTGACCGCCATCGGCCCGTCGGCCGCGCTCGACACCCGCTGGGACGGCCCGCTGGCCAGCCAGCTGCGCCAGGCCGCGCAGGCCGCATCGGCCCGGCTGGGCTGGCGCCCCGACACTGCCCCCCTGCCCTGAAAGCCCGCACCATGCCCACCTGCCTGCGCACCCTGACCCGCCCCGTCTGCCTGGCCCTGCTGGCCCTGGCCAGCGGCACCAGCCTGGCCGCCGACAAGGTGGGCGAGGTCGACACGGTGTTCAAGTTCATCGGCCCCGACCACAAGATCGTCGTCGATGCCTACGACGACCCTGATGTGCAGGGCGTCACCTGCTATGTGTCGCGCGCCAAGACCGGCGGCATCAAGGGTGGCCTGGGCCTGGCCGAAGACAAGGCCGAGGCCAGCATCGCCTGCCGGCAGGTGGGGCCGATCCGGTTTGCCAAGCCGCTGCGCCAGCAGGACGAGATCTTCACCGAGCGCACCTCGCTGGTATTCAAGCGGCTGCGGGTGGTACGCATGGTGGACGCCAAGCGCAATGCCCTGGTCTACCTGACCTACAGCGACCGGGTGATCGAAGGCAGCCCGCAGAACGCGGTGACGGCGGTGTCGGTGGACCGCAGCCTGCCGATCCCGTTGCGGTAGTCGCGGCCCTGCCCGGACTGGCCGGGCGCAAGGCTCAGGTCAGGCCGCTGGCGGCGCCCCCTGGCGATGCGCCAGCCCGATCAGGCAGCCTTGGCCTTGGCGTTCAGGAAGCCCTGCAATTGCCGATCCAGCCGCCCCGCCGCGGTGGGCGCACCCGGCCGCACGCACGGCGGCCACATCGGTGGCGAGCCTGCGGGCTTGTCGCCCATCACAGTGACACGCTGGATGATGCGCTCGCCGCTGAAGTCGTTGAGCACGAAGTGCTGCGTGCACCGGTTGTCCCACATGGCGATGGTGCCTTCGGTCCACCGGTAGCGCACCGTGAAGCGCGGCTGGGCCACCCACTTTGTCAGGTAGGCCAGCAGCATGTCGCTTTCAGTCGCAGTCATCTCGACGATGCGCCGGGTGAAGTGCTCGTTGACATACAGCGCACGCCGCCCCGTCTTCGGGTGGATGCGCACCACCGGGTGCACGGCCATCTTGTCGGGGCGGTTGTGCGGGTGCGCGTCATGCAGGGCGCTGAGCCCGTCGCACAGCGCGCGCATCGGCGCCGACAGCTCATCGTAGGCGGCGTGCAGGTTGGCCCACATCGTGTCGCCGCCAAGCGGTGGGCAGCGCACCATCTTCAACACCGACAGCAGGGCGGGTTCCGCCTGGAAGGTCAGGTCGGTGTGCCATTCGTCGGCCACGCCGCCGTGGCTGGCGGCCAGCTCCAACAGCTCAGGATGTTGCGTGAACGGGTTCTTGATGTTGGGATGCCCCTCGAGCGGGCCGAAGTGCCGACCGAACGCGACATGCTCATCCACGGACAACTGCTGCCCGGGGAAGAACAGGACATGGTGCTGCAGCAGGAGCTGCTCGATGGCTGCGGCGTCGGCCACGGTCGCGGCCGCAAGGTCGATCCCGCGGATTTCCGCCCCCAGCGCCGACGACAGACGTTTCACCTCCCAGACAGGGTGGACCATGGGGCTGGCGGTACTTGAATCAATGGACATCGTTGCGACCTCAGGTTGGCAATCCGTTGGCAATCCAGGGTGGCCCGATGACCAGCGCCAGACACACCAGCAATCACAAGACAGTGGGCGCGGCGGCGCGGCACAACAGACCGACGGATGGCTTGACCGCCGTGATTCGCCGGCCTCCAGATTTGCGGTCGCGCTGACCCCGAAGTCACTCTATCGCAGCAAAAAGCGGCGTCCATTGGGGCAACAGCGGGGCCAGGATCCGGGTGGTGCTCCGCGTGTCCATCTGGCTTTGCACGCTGATCAGCACGCCGATCAGCACGGCGCCTGCCGCACCCGCGTCACGCCGCCGTGGCCATCGGCAGAGCAGGGTCGCCCGCCCACTCCTGCAGTGACCCGTCGTACACCGCCACGTTGGTGTGGCCGGCCAGGGTCAGGGCCATCGCGTCCAGCGTGGCGGCAATGCCGCCGCCGCAGTAGCACAGCACCCGGGCTGCGGCCAGCGCGCCGACGCTGTCGAGCGCAGCCCGCAACTTGTCGGCCGGTAGAAAGCAGCCCTGCGCGTCCAGCAGCGCGGTGTAGGGCAGGTTCACGCTGCCCAGGATGTGGCCCGGCCGGCCGTAGTGGATGTCGGCCGTGCCGACATGCAGCGCGGCCGACAGCGCATTGAGCGTGCACACCCGCTGGTTGCCGATGGCCAGCAGCATGTCCTGCTTGTCGGCCCAGCGCTTTGGTTGCGGCCGGGGTGTCAGCGTGGCGGCCGGCGCATCAGCGCTGGCACCGCCGGCGCCACCGGCAACAGGCCGGCCCTCGGCACGCCACACCGGCAGGCCGCCATCCAGCACACGGGCTGCCACGCCGATGGACTGCAGCAGCCACCACACCCGGGTGGCCCACATCGGGCCGGCGCTGCTGTAGACCACGCAGTCGTCTCCATCGCCCAGCCCCGCTGCCGCAAAGGCGGCGGCCAGCCGCGCCGGCCCGGGTTGGGTGAAGCGCAGCGGCGACGCGCCATCGGACAGATCGGCCTGCAGGTCGATGAAGGCGGCACCGGGGATGTGCGCCGCCAGGTAGTCGGCGCGGCCGCTTTCCACCACCCAGGGGCCGGGCGTGGCCGGGCGCAGGTGGGCGGTGACGTCGAACAGGCGCAGCGGCGGCCCGGCCGGCGTGGCCAGGCGGTCGGCCAAGGCTTGGGCGCTGATCAGTGGATGCATGGTGGGCCTTGACTGTCTACCAGCGCAGGCTGGATTGCTGGGGCCGCAGTTTGGCACCGCGCTGCACGCCGGGTGCGGCCAGGGCGGTGTCGAGCTGGCGCAGCCGGGGGAAGGCCTGGAACAACCCGCCCAGGGCCACCGACTTCAGCGCCTGCGGCTGCGCACACTGGAAGCGGAACACCACTTCCAGGTCGGCATGGTCGCCGGCCTTGGCCGCAGTTGCCGCTGCGGGCGCCGCTGCGGGTGCCGGTGCAGCAGCCAGCAGCGCCGGGGCAATCACATCGGACGCCAGGTCCACGCCCTGCAACTGGCAACTGGCCGCTGCTGCGGGCACCACCAGCGTGGCATTGCTGCGCAGGGTCTGGGCCATGGCGCGCACCTTGGCGCGCTCGGCATCGGTGCGCGGGCCGCGCTCGAAGCCCAGCAGGTTGTCCAGCGGGCTGTCGAGCGTGGCAGTGAAGTTGTTGCCGTCGGCCACCAGTTCCAGGCTGGCCACGCCGTGTTGGTGGGCGCCGGCAGCTTGGGCGGTGGTGGTGAAGCAAGCCACCACGGCGAAGATGGCGACGGCGGCAGCGACGGCGGCGGCGGGGTGCAGGCGGGCGGCCATGGCATCAACCCTGGCGCACGGCCACGCGCACCGGCTTGCCGCGTGCCGGCGGCGCGCAGTCGGGGCAGCAGCCGTACAGCGTGAGGTCGTGCCGTTCCACCAGAAACCCGGTGGGCGCCATGTGCGCCATGTCGCCCGGGCAGCTGTGCACGTCGAACACCCGCTGGCAGCGGGTGCACTGGAAGTGGTGGTGGTGGGCCTGGCGCGCCGGCTCGTAGCGGGCGCTGTCGCCGGGCAGGGTCACCGGCTGGATTTCACCGGCCTCCACCAGCAGCTTCAGGTTGCGGTAGACGGTGGCCAGCCCCAGGCCCGCCACGTCGGCCTGCGACGCGGCCAGCACCTCCTGCGGAGACAGCGGCCGCTGTGCGGCGTCGATGGCGGCGCGGATGGCGCTGCGCTGGCGGGTCGATCGTTCCATGGGCGGCAGTCTCACTGGGTGTGCAACAGGCCTGCATGCTACGATAATGAGAACGCGATTTCATCAGCGCAACCACCATCAGGCAGGCACAGCGTGTCACTCCCAGCCACCCCGGCCACGCCTGCGGCGCATGGCCTTGGCCATAACGATGCACAGGGGCATCGCCACACGCATGGCCATCACCACGGCCATGACCACGGCCACCACCACGGCCACGGCAGCGATGCGCCCCCGCCGCAGCCCGGCGGCCTGCCAAACCCGCCCAGCCTGCTGATGGCCGGCGCCACCACGCGCCTGGCTGGCGTGGTCGGCCTGCTGCTGCTGCTGTGGGCAGCAGTGGCCTGGGCCCTGGGCGAGCCTGCATGATCACCCTGGACAACGTGACCCTGTGCTACCGCGACCGCCCCGCGGTGCACCACCTCAGCGGCCAGTTCACCGCCGGCAGCCTGACGGCCATCGTCGGCCCCAACGGCGCCGGCAAGAGCACCCTGCTGGGCGGGCTGATGGGCCGCATCGCGCCCAGCACCGGCCGCATCGGCCTGGCCACCGGCCTGGCCGGCCGCATCGCCTACCTGCCGCAGCAGGCCGACATCGACCGCAGCTTCCCGGTCAGCGTGCTCGATGTGGTGATGCTGGGCCACTGGGGCCGCCTGGGCGCCTGGCGTGCCGGCAGCGCGGCACACCAGGCCCAGGCCCGGCAAGCACTGGCCGCCGTGGGCCTGGCGGGGGTGGAGCGGCGCGCCATCGGTGAGCTGTCGTCGGGCCAGTTCCAGCGCGTGCTGTTCGCCCGCCTGCTGCTGCAGGACGCGCCGGTGATCCTGCTGGACGAACCCTTCAACGCCATCGACGAGCGCACCACCGCCGACCTGCTGGGCCTGCTGCACCGCTGGCAAGGCGAAGGCCGAACCGTGGTGGCGGTGCTGCATGACCTGGCCCAGGTGCGGGCGCACTTTCCGCGCACCCTGCTGCTGGCACGTGAGCCCATCGCCTGGGGCGCCACGCCCGAGGTGCTGCTGCCCCAGCACCTGCAGCGCGCCCGCCTGCAGGCCGAGCATTGGGAAGCACAGGCGCCCTGGTGCGCCGTGCCGGACACCGCGCCGGCCGCGCCCGGCCCGCGGCTGGTGGCATGACGCTCGGCGTGGCCCTGCACGCGGCGCTGATCCAGCCGTTCATCGAGTTCGGCTTCATGCGCCGCGCCCTGGTGGCCTGCCTGGCGCTGGGCTTGAGTTGCGGCCCGGTGGGCACGCTGCTGGTGCTGCGCCGCATGAGCCTGGCCGGCGATGCCATGGCCCATGCCCTGCTACCAGGTGCGGCCGTGGCCTTCCTGCTGGTGGGCCTGAGCCTGCCGGCGATGAGCCTGGGCGCCTTCATCGCTGCGCTGGCGGTGGCCGCACTGGCAGGCGGCGTGGCCCGCTTCACCGCCCAGCGTGAAGACGCCAGCCTGGCCGGCTTCTACCTGATTGCGCTGGCCGCCGGGGTGATGCTGATCTCGCTGCGCGGCAACAGCGTCGACCTGATGCGGGTGCTGTTCGGCAGCATCCTGGCGGTGGACGACGCCGCCCTGCTGCTGGTGGCCGGCGTGTCCAGCGCCAGCCTGCTGGTGCTGGCCCTGGTGTGGCGGCCGCTTTTGGTGGAATGCTTCGACCCCGGCTTTCTGCGCGCGGTGGGCGGCCGGGGTGCGCTGCACCACCAGCTGTTCCTGGTGCTGCTGGTGGCCAACCTGGTGGCGGGCTTCCAGGCCCTGGGCACGCTGATGGCCGTGGGCCTGCTGATGCTGCCGGCCATTGCCGCGCGCTGCTGGGCCCACAGCGTGGCCCGGCTGTCGGCCATTGCCTGCGCCATCGCCGCGGCCTGCGGCTATGGCGGGCTGCTGCTGTCGTACCACTTCGGCCTGCCCTCGGGCCCGGCCATCGTGCTGCTGGCCGGCGCGGTGTACCTGGTGTCGCTGTGCATCGGCACGCGTGACAGCCTGCGCGCCCGCTTCTTCACCACCCACCGACACCGAGCCGCATGATGTTCCTGCCCCGCCGCCGCCGTGCCATTGGCCTGATCGCCGCCTGCGCCCTGCCGCTGCACGCGGCAGCGCAGACCCCGGATGCGGCCCCGCTGCGCGTGGTGGCCAGCTTCAGCCTGCTGGCCAACATGGTGGCCGTGGTGGGCGGTGATGCGGTGGTGGTGCATGCGCTGGTGGGGCCCGATGCCGACGCCCATGCCTTCACCCCGGCACCGGCCGATGCCCAGCGGCTGGCGCAGGCCGGGCTGATCGTCGTCAACGGCCTGGGCTTCGAGGGCTGGATCGACCGGCTGGTGCGCGCCTCGGGCAGCAAGGCGCCGGTGCTGGTGGCCAGCCAGGGCATCACGGTGCGGCGCATCGGCAAGGTGGTCGACCCGCATGCCTGGCAAAGCCTGGTGGCGGCGCAGCGCTATGTGGAGAACATCCGCGTGGCGCTGATCGCTGCGCGCCCGGCACAGTCCACCGCCATCAACGCCCGCGCCGCCGCCTACATCCAGCAGCTGGCGGCGCTGGACGCCCGGGTGCGCGGCCGGCTGGCGCCGATACCGGCAGACCAGCGCAAGCTGGTCACCGCGCACAACGCCTTCGGCTACATGGCCGACGCCTGGGGCCTGGACATGCGTGCCGCGCAGGGCTGGTCGACCGCTGGCGAGGCATCGGCCGCCGACGTGGCCCGGCTGATCCGCCAGCTGAAGGCGCAGCGGGTGCGGGCGCTGTTCGTCGAGAACATCAGCGACCCGCGGCTGGTCGAACGCATCGCCCAGGAAGCCGGCGCCACCGTGGGCGGCACGCTGTACAGCGACGCCCTGTCACCACCCGGCACCCGCGCCGACGCTTACCTGAAGCTGATGGCCCACAACGCCGAGACGCTGCTGACAGCCTTGCAGCCGGCGCGCTGACTGCGGCAGCGGGCCACAGGCTCTCAGCCCCAGCCGCCGCTGGACTGCAGCCGGCCGGCCTTGTCGACCACCACCACGTCCACACCCCAGCGCCGTGCCAGCGCCAGCGCCTGGTCGGGCGTGCCCATGAACAGCACCTTGGTCAGCGCGTCGGCCAGCGTGGTGCTGGGCGCGGCCACCACCACCGCCGCCAGGTGCGGCGGTGACTGGCCGCTGAGCTGGTCCAGGATGTGGTGGTGGCGGCTGTCGCCGGTATCGGGGCCGAAGCGCAGCTGCACGTCGGTCGACACCGCGATGCCCCGCCCGCCCGCCTGCAGCCGGCGCAGCAGCCGGGCGCCGTCGCGTGGGTCGGCCAGGCCCAGCTGCCAGGGC
>JARXAJ010000038.1 GCA_029865965.1 Aquabacterium sp. | reverse complement strand
CTGCGGCGCATATGCCTGCCGTGCCTCTGGCCGCCAGTCATCCCGGCTTGCCGGACCAGCTGCAGCTGCAGATCAACCTGCCCGAACTGGGGCCGCTGCGGCTGGACATGCAACTGGATGCCTCTGGCCAGGCGCAACTGCTGCTGCAGACCGGCAGTGCCGCGCTGGCCCAGACCCTGGGCGAGCACACCCACCAGCTGGTCGATGCGATGCGTGAGCTGGGACTGGTGGTTCAGGTGGATGTGCGCCATGACAGCGGCGCTGCGGCTGGGCCGGGCGGGTCTGGCGGCCAAATGGGCAGCGGGCAGGGCGGCGGGCAGGGCGTCAACCAGGGCGCCAATGCACCCGTCTACCGCCAGGCCCTGCCAACCGCTGTGGTGCCGGCGCCCGCTGCCAGCCGGCCCGCACCGTCCCTGACCGACAACGCGCTCAGCTACTACGCCTGACGCTCCGCAGAACTCCAACCCAAGGTCACCATGGCTGAACCCGATACCAACCCTGTGGCGCCTGACGCCGCTGCCGCGACAGCGGTCGAAGCCGCCCCCGCGCCGGCTGCCAAGTCCAAGCTGCCTCTGATCGCAGGCGCTGTGGGCGTGCTGGTGCTGGCGGGCGCCGGCTGGTACTTCGGTATCCACTTGCCGGCCAAGAAGCAAGCCGAACAGGAGAGCGAGCAATCGGTCGAGAAGCGGCTGATGAAGCAGCTCGAGTCCAAGAAGGCGAACAAGCCGCCGGTGTTCATCACCATGGACGAGTTCCTGGTCAACCTGCCGGGCAAGGGTGGCGAGCATTACCTGCAGACCAAGCTGGTGCTGCGCACCGCCGACAGCTCCACCGAGAAGCGCATCACCGACTTCCTGCCGCTGGTGCGTGACAGGGTGCTGGCGGTGCTGTCGTCGCGCACCCTCGAGGAGATGGCCACGGTGGAGGGCAAGGACCGCATGGCCAAGGACATTGCCCTGGTGATCAACGCCATCATCGAGCCGCAGCTCACCGCCATCTTCATCCTGCAGCAAGAGCCGTCCACTGCCGACATCCGCAATCTGGAACGCCTGGGTGCGATCCCGCGCGAGACCGCGGGCGGCGGTTCCTACAGCGCAGTGGCCAAGGAGGCAGCGGCACAGTTCTGGAAGGTCACCGAGATGGACCTGCCCGTGCAGGCCGTGCTGTTCAACGCACTCGTGATGCAGTGATCCGCCGCGACGGCTGTACCGCATGAGCGATCCGACGACCCCGACCCCGATCCCGGTCCCACCGCCGGCCGCACCGCCGGCCGAGCCCACGCTGTCGGTCTTCGACAAGATGAACCGCGTGGTGCGCCGGCGCATGCCCACGCTGGAGCTGATCCACGAGCGCTTCGCCCGCACTGCGCGCCTGACGCTCTACAACATGGTGCGTTGTGCGGTGGAAGTCGATGTGAAGCTGCCGGAGATCAAGCCCTACGCGGCCTTTGTCAACGGCTTTCCCGAGCGCACCAACATCAACCTGGTGAACATCCGGCCGCTGCGTGGCGTGGGCTGCTGGATCATCGACCCGCAGGTGGTCTACATCACCATCGACAACATGTTCGGCGGTGAAGGCAAGCTGCCGCCGAAGATCTCGTCCAAGGAATACACGGCCATCGAGCTGCGCATCATCCGGCGCCTGGTCGACAGCCTGCTGGCCGAGTACGAGAAGGCCTGGAAGCCGGCGTTCGAGATCCACTTCGACTTCCTGCGCCAGGAGACCAGCTTCCAGTTCGCCCGCATCACCGACAACGAAGAGATGGTGCTGCACTGCGGCTTCACCGTCGACATCAACGGCCGCCAGGGCAGCGTGGACCTGTGCATCCCGTTCTGGGTGCTCGAGCCCATCAAGACCTTGCTGTTCAGCCAGATGCAGACCTTCCAGGCCGACGAGGACAGCACCTGGAGCGACAACCTGCGCAGTGAACTGCAGTCGGCCCAGGTGCAGTTGGTGGCGGTGCTGGCGCGCCGCAACAGCACGCTGGGCGAGGTGCTGTCGTTCAACGTGGGCGACCTGCTGCCCATCGAGCTGCAGGACCCGGTGACCGTGTTGGTGGACGGCCTGCCGATGATCAAGGGCGCCTATGGCGTGCGCAACGGCCGCTATGCGGTCAAGGTCGGCGAGATCGAGCACCCGATCGCCTTCGGCAACCGGCCCCCCGACCGCGGTGTGATGAGCCCCCTATACCGCGAACGCCCTGAAACAGGCGCCGCCCCCAGCCCCCAACGAGACCTGCCGTGACCACAAATTCTTCTTCTGCTGTCGGCGCCGGCGATGCGCTGGGCAACGACCCCAAGGCCCCGCGGATCCAGCCTTCACCCTACGCGCTGCTCGAAGAGACACCCGGCGGCGGCGGTGCCAACGACATCGAGATGGTGATGGACGTGCCGGTGCAGATCACCGTCGAGCTGGGGCGCTCGAAGATGCAGATCCGCCACCTGGTGGCATTGACCTATGGCGCGGTGATCGAGCTCGACGTGCCTGCTGGCGAGCCGCTGGACGTGGTCGTCAACGGCACCCTGGTGGCCCAGGGCGAGGTGGTGATCGTCAACGACCGCTACGCGATCCGCCTCACCGACATCGTCACCCCGGCCGAGCGCCTGCGCAAACTGCACCGATGAGCGATATGCTCTCTTACGCCCCACCCCTGCTGCTGTTGGCGGGCATCGTCACAGCGGCGGTGGTGCTGACCTGGCGGCGCCATGGCCTGTCCCTGCGGCGGCCCTCCGCCACGGCCGGCCTGCGCACCCTGGAGGTGGCGTTGGTGGGCGGCAATGACCGGCTGGTGCTGGCCGAATGCCTGGGCCGCCGCTACTTGCTGGCGCAGGGCAGCCAGGGGCTGGTGATGCTGGACCGCTGGCCCGAGGAGCCGGGCGCCGGCCCGCTGCCGGCGCCCGCTGCTGCACCTTCCGGTCCTGCAGCATGACGCGCCAGCGCGCCTTGGCCGGCCTGGCCCTGCTGCTGGCCTCGGGCCTGGCGCTGGCGCAGGACATCCCCCTGGTCAACGCCACGCCGGCGGCCGGCGGCGGCCTGAGCTACACGGTGCCGGTGCAGACCGTGCTGCTGCTCACGGCGATGAGCTTCCTGCCATCGGCGCTGATGCTGATGACCAGCTTCACCCGCATCCTGATCGTGTTCTCGCTGTTGCGCCAGGCGCTGGGCCTGCAGTCGATGCCGCCCAACTCGGTGCTGGTGGCGTTGTCGCTGTTCCTCACCCTGTTCGTGATGAACCCGGTGTTCGAGGCCATGTACAACCAGGGCTGGAAGCCCTATGCGCAAAAGACCATCGGCCTGGAGGAGGCGCTGGACAAGGGCAGCCAGCCGCTGAAGGCCTTCATGGTGGCCCACACCCGCGACAGCGACCTGCAGCTGTTCTCGCGCCTGGCCAAGCAGCCGCTGGTCGACCGTGAATCGGTGCCGTTGCGGGTGCTGGTGCCCGCCTTTGCGATCTCGGAGATCCGCACCGGCTTCCTGGTGGGTTTCATGATCTTCCTGCCCTTCGTGGTGATCGACCTGGCGGTGGCCAGCATCCTCACCTCGGTGGGCATGGTGATGGTCTCACCGGTGATGTTCTCGCTGCCGGTCAAGCTGATCATCTTCACCCTGGCTGACGGCTGGAGCTTGCTGGCGGGCTCGCTGGTCGAAAGCTTTCTCACGCGTTGAGCGGCCGCCATGGAATCCAGCCTGGTCATTGAACTGCTCATCGGCGCGCTGCGCATGGCCGCCATCTTCGCCGGGCCGATCCTGCTGACGGTGCTGGTGGTGGGCATCGTGCTGGGCGCGCTGCAGTCGGCCACGCAGATCAACGAGCCCTCGGTGGCCTTTGTGCCCAAGCTGGTGGCGGTGATGTTGGTGGTGGCCATCACCGGCGGCACCACGCTGGGCATGTTTGTCGACTACGTGCGGGAGATGATCCTGCGCATCCCGGCCGCCGTGGGATGACTGCGGGCGGGCTGAACCTGCTGCTGATGGGCACGGCGGCCAGCTGGACGCTGGTGTCGGTGCGTTTCCTCGGCCTGTTCCTCGCCTTGCCCATGCTGGGCTTCCGGTCCTTTCCGCTGGCGATGCGCATGGCACCGGTGCTGGCCCTGACCTGGCTGGTGGCGCCGCAGGTGCCGCTGACCCCGGTGCAGATCGCCGAAGTGGGCATGCTCACGGTGGGCAGCGAGCTGGCCATCGGCCTGGTGGCGGGGCTGGCGTTGCGTCTGGCCATGCTGGCGGTGGACTACACGGCCGAAGTGCTGTCCATGCTGGCGGGCTTCAGCTTCGGCCAGACGATCGCCCCTGACTCGGCGCTGCCGTCGACGGTGCTGGGCGAGCTGCTGGCCATGTCGGTGCTGGCCGTGCTGTTCGCCGCCGACGTGCACCTGCTGTTCATCGAGCGCATCGCCCAGAGCTTTGTCACGGTGCCGCTGGGCAGCTGGCCCACCGGCTGGAGCGCGCCCGCCCTGATGGCGCTGGTCTCGGGTGCGTTCCAGGTGGGCTTGGTGATGTCGTGCGCCAGTTTCGGGCTTTACCTGTTCAACAACTGCATGCTGGGCCTGATCAACCGCATCTCGCCGCAGCTCAATCTGATGTCGGTGGGCTTCTCCATCAGTGCGCCGCTGGCCCTGGTGGTGCTGGTCCTGCTGGCGCTGCAACTGCCCGCCATCTCCGAACTGATCGCCCAGCAGGCCCTGTCCTTTGTCGACCTCGGCCTGGCCGGCAGGCGTTGACCTTGCCCGGCTGCATCGTTTCTTGACCGACCGAATTTCCAACCAACTCCTTTTCGCCATGCACGCGTTCCAGACCCCACTGCCCCGCCTCCTGACTGCCGCCATCTGGCTGGCCATCGGCCTGGCCTTCCCCCTGGCCACCCGCGCCAGTGACGCCCCTGCCGCGCCTGCAGTGCCCAAGCCGGCGGTGGCGCCGGCCGCCGGTGCCTTGTCGCCGTTCAAGGCCAAGGCGGGCGAGCCCGCCGCGCAAGGTGCCACGGCGCAAGCCAGGCCCGCCGCACCCGCAGCGCCCGCGCCCGGCCCGGCGGCCACCGCCGGTAACGAGGTGCTGAACAAGATGCTGGCCGAGCGCCTGGCCGGCAGTGGTGAAGTGGTGCTCAAGACCGGCGACG
>JARXAJ010000006.1 GCA_029865965.1 Aquabacterium sp. | reverse complement strand
GCTGTGCATGGCCAGCGCCAGCTGCGTTTCCACCAGCGAGATCACATCGCGGTAGCTGCTCTGGTCACTGGCCTCGAACTGCGGGTGCACCACCTGGAAGGTGTCGAGCGCAAAGCCGGTGCGGCTGGTGTGCACCTTGGCGTCCTGGATGGAGAAGCCGGCGCCGTCGAAATAGCCGCAGATGCGCACGAACAGGTCGGGCCGGTCAGGCGCATACACCAGCACCTGCAGACCGTCGCCGATCGGGCTGGGCCGGGCGCACACCAACGGCCGGGGCGGGTCGAGATGGCGCCACAGCGCCCGGGCATGCCAGGCGATCTCGCTGGCGTCGTGGCGGGCGAAATAGCTCAGCTCCAGCGTCTTCCACAGCGGCACCTCGGTGCCGGGCAGGGCGCTGTGCAGCGCCAGGATCTGCCGCGCGTCCTGCTTGCGGGCTTCCAGGTCGGCATCGAGGTTGGGCTTGGCGCCGCCCAGGGCGCGCAGCGTGCTGCGGTACAGGTCTTCCAGCAGCTTGGCCTTCCAGGCGTTCCACACCTTGGGGCTGGTGCCGCGGATGTCGGCCACCGTCAGCAGGTACAGCGCTGTCAGGTGCCGCACGTCGCCCACCTTGTCGGCAAAGGCGCGGATCACGTCGGCGTCCGACAGGTCTTCCTTCTGCGCGGTGTGGCTCATCGTCAGGTGGTGCTTGACGAGGAACTCGGCCAGCGCCGTGTCTTCGCGGCTGATGCCGTGGTCGCGGCAGAAACGGCGCACCTCCACCGTGCCCAGCAGGCTGTGGTCGCCACCGCGGCCCTTGGCCACGTCATGGAAGAGCGCGGCCACGTACAGCAGCCAGGGCTTGTCCCATTCGCTGGCCAGCTGGCTGCAGAAGGGGTACTCATGCGCATGCTCGGGGATGAAGAAGCGGCGCATGTTGCGCAGCACCATCAGGATGTGCTGGTCCACCGTGTAGACATGGAACAGGTCATGCTGCATGCGCCCCACGATGCGGCGGAACACCCACAGGTAGCGGCCCAGCACCGATGTCTGGTTCATCAGCCGGAAGGCATGGGTGATGCTGTTGGGCTGGCGCAGGATGTCCATGAACAGCTCGCGGTTCAGCGGGTCGTGGCGGAAGCCGCTGTCCATCACCTCGCGGGCGTTGTAGAGCGCACGCAGCGTGCGCGCCGACAGCCCCTGGATGCCGGGCGTCTGCTGCAAGACCAGAAAGGTCTCCAGGATGGCGTGCGGGTTCTCCAGATACATCCGGTCGTCGGCCACTTCAAGCATGCCGGCGCGGTCGAGGAAACGGGCGTTGATCTGCCGCATCGGCGCGGCTTCGCTGTCGCTGATGCGCTCCTCGATGTTGAGCATCAGGATCTGGTTGAGCTGGGTCACGGCCTTGGCCGCCCAGTAGTAGCGGTGCATCAGCACTTCGGACGAGCGCTGCGCACGGCTGCTGGCGTAGCCGAAGCTTTCGGCCACGGCGGTCTGCAGGTCGAACACCAGGCGGTCTTCACGCCGGCCGGCCACCGCATGCAGGCGGGCGCGGATCAGCTTGAGCAGCCCTTCATTGCGCTGCAGCTGCTTGACCTCGAAGGGGGTGATCAGGCCGTTGGCCGCCAGTTCGCTCCAGCTGCGGCCCAGGCCGGCGGCGCGCGCGACCCACATCACCACCTGCAGGTCACGCAGGCCGCCAGGGCTTTCCTTGCAGTTGGGTTCCAGCGAGTAGGGCGTGTTGTCGAACTTGGTGTGGCGCTGCTGCATCTCCAGCGTCTTGGCCCGCAGGAAGGCCTTGGCATCCATCAGCGCAGCGGTTTCGCGCTGGAACTGCTGGCTCAGCTTGCGGGCGCCGCACACCAGGCGCGACTCCAGCAACGAGGTCTGCACGGTCTGGTCGGCGCGCGCCTCGAGCACGCATTCGGTGACGGTGCGCACTGCCGAGCCGATCTCCAGCCCGATGTCCCAGCATGCGGTGATGAAGGCTTCCACCCGCGTCTTCAGCGGGCTTCCGGTCAGCACCGATGCCTGATCCGGCAGCAGCAGCAGCACGTCGATGTCGCTGTGCGGCAGCAGTTCGCCGCGGCCGTAGCCGCCCACCGCCATCAGGGCCGCACTGGGTGGCATGTCGCACTGCTGCCACAGCGCCGTCATGCAGGCGTCGACATGGCGCGTCAGCGCCTTGATCAGCCGGGTGGCCGCCGGTGCCGTGGCCCGGCCTTGCATGAAGTGGTCCAGCAGAGCCCGCTTGCCATCGCGGAACTGCGCCCGCAATGCAGTCAGGTCCAGCACCGGCGGGGTGTCTGGCGCCATCGCCAGGTTGTCGCGCTGGTTCACGCCGGTGTCGCTCAGGCTGGGCTGGTGGTGGTGCTGGTGGTGGCGCTGGTGGCCACCGGGCTGACAAAGGCCGGTGGCGGTGGTGAGCCGGCCGACAGCGTCAGCACTTCATAGCCGGTCTCGGTGACCAGCACGGTGTGCTCCCACTGCGCCGACAGCGACCTGTCCCGGGTGACGATGGTCCAGCCGTCGCCGAGTTCGCGGATCTCGCGCCGGCCGGCATTGACCATTGGCTCGATGGTGAAGATCATGCCTGCCACCAGTTCTTCCAGCGTGCCTGGGCGGCCGTAGTGCAGCACCTGCGGTTCTTCATGGAACTTGTTGCCGATGCCATGGCCGCAGAACTCGCGCACGATGGAAAAGCCCAGTTGCTCGGCAAACACCTGGATGGCATGGCCGATGTCGCCCAGCCGTGCGCCGGGCTTGACCTTGGCAATGCCCTTCCACATCGCGTCATAGGTGATGGCGCACAGCCGTTTGGCGGCAATGCTGCCTTCGCCCACCACGAACATGCGGCTGGTGTCGCCATGCCAGCCGTCCTTGATGACGGTGACGTCGATGTTGACGATGTCGCCGTTCTTCAGCGGCTTGTCGTTCGGGATGCCGTGGCAGACCTGGTGGTTGATCGAGGTGCAGATCGACTTGGGGTAGGGCACATAGCCCGGCGGCGCGTAGTTCAGCGGCGCGGGGATGCCGCCCTGCACGTGGACGATATGGTCGTGGGCCAGCTTGTCGAGTGCGTCGGTGGTGATGCCGGGCACCACATGGGGCGTCAGCATGTCCAGCACTTCGGAGGCCAGGCGGCCTGCCAAACGCATGCCGGCGATCTCGGCGGGGGTGGTCTTGAGGGTGATAGCCATTCCTAAATTATCCCACCGCCAACTAGAATCTCGGGTTTCCACGGGCATGGGCCCGCCAGGGCCCGACGGTGCCCCCGTCGCATGCTGTTGGCGGCCTGTCAGCATCGCCCCACGCAGCCCCCAACACGGTCCTCCATGCCGCAAGCCCCCCAGTCTGTCGTCCAGCCCCTGTCGTTCGAGGGCGGCAACGCACTCTCGGCCTTCCGCGCCCAGGCCTTGTTGCCGCAGTTGCAGGCGGTCAGCGACCGCATCACCGGCGTGGCGGCGCGCCATGTGCACTGGGTGCTGCCCGAGCCCGGCCAGGCGCTGGACCTGGACAAGCTGGCCGGCCTGCTGCGCTATGGCGACGCCTACACCGGCGGCGCTGATGCCGGTCAAGGTGCCCTGGTGGTGGTGATGCCGCGCCTGGGCACGCTGTCGCCCTGGGCCAGCAAGGCCACCGACATCGCCCGCAACTGCGGCCTGGTGCTGCACCGGGTGGAGCGGGTGACCGAGTTCCGGCTGCAGCTCAAGAAACCGCTGCTGGGTGCCACCAAGCCCCTGCCGCCCGATGCGCTGCAGGCCTGCGCGGCGCTGCTGCACGACCGCATGACCGAGAGCGTGGCCTTCAGCCGCGACGCCGCCCGCCACCTGTTCGATGCCCGCACCGCCGAGCCACTGTCCCATGTGGATGTGCTGGGCCAGGGCCCGCAGGGCGGCAAGACGGCGCTGGTGGCCGCCAACACCACCTTCGGCCTGGCCCTCAGCGCCGACGAGATCGACTACCTGGTCGACGCGTTCACCAGGCTGGGCCGCAACCCCAGCGATGTGGAGCTGATGATGTTCGCCCAGGCCAACAGCGAGCACTGCCGCCACAAGATCTTCAACGCCGACTTCACCATCGACGGCGAGCGCCAGCCGCTGAGCATGTTCGGCATGATCCGCAACACCGAGAAGCTGTCGCCGCAGCACAGTGTGGTGGCCTACAGCGACAACTCGGCGGTGATGGAAGGCGGGCCGGTGCAGCGCTGGCTTCCCCAGGGTTTCACCAATGCGCCGGTGTACGGTGCGCGTGACGAGATCGCCCATGTGCTGATGAAGGTGGAGACGCACAACCACCCCACGGCCATCAGCCCGTTCCCGGGTGCAGCCACCGGCGCCGGCGGCGAGATCCGCGACGAAGGCGCCACCGGACGCGGCGCCCGGCCCAAGGCCGGCCTGACCGGCTTCTCGGTCGGCCACCTGCACCTGCCCGGCCTGGCCGAGCCCTGGGAATCCCACCCCATCGGCAAGCCGGCGCACATTGCCAGCGCACTGCAGATCATGGTGGACGGCCCACTGGGCGGCGCGGCCTTCAACAACGAATTTGGCCGGCCCAACCTGGCGGGCTACTTCCGCGTCTACGAACAGTCGGTGGCCGGCGTGCAGCGCGGCTACCACAAGCCGATCATGATCGCCGGTGGCCTGGGCAGCATCAGCGCCGGCCAGACCCACAAGCTGCCGTTCGGTGCCGGCACGCTGCTGGTGCAGCTGGGCGGGCCGGGCATGCGCATCGGCATGGGCGGCGGTGCGGCCAGCAGCATGGCCGCCGGCACCAACACCGCAGCGCTGGACTTCGACAGCGTGCAGCGCGGCAACCCCGAGATCCAGCGCCGCGCGCAGGAGGTCATCAACCACTGCTGGAGTCTTGGTGCGGGCAATCCCATCCTCGCCATCCACGACGTGGGCGCCGGCGGCATCAGCAATGCCTTCCCCGAGCTGGTGGACGGTGCCGGCAAGGGCGCCACCTTCGACCTGCGCAACGTGCCGCTGGAAGAAACCGGCCTGGCGCCGAAAGAGATCTGGTGCAATGAAAGCCAGGAGCGCTACACCCTGGCCATCAACCCCGACCTGCTGCCGCTGTTCGAGCAGATGTGCGCGCGTGAGCGTTGCCCGTTCGCGGTGGTGGGTGTGGCCACCGATGCGCCTGATCTGGTGCTGGAAGACGGCCCGGGTGGCGAACGCGTGATCGACATGCCGCTGCAAGTGCTGCTGGGCAAGCCGCCCAGGATGCACCGCGATGTGCAGCGCGTGGCCCGCACTGCGCCGCCGCTGGACCTGAGCGGCGTGCAGC
Organism: Aquabacterium sp.; assembly: GCA_029865965.1. Lineage (GTDB taxonomy): Bacteria > Pseudomonadota > Gammaproteobacteria > Burkholderiales > Burkholderiaceae_C > Pseudaquabacterium. The sequence goes on along the minus strand of JARXAJ010000006.1, from coordinate 15,677 downwards.
TGGACGACGTCGCCTTCAGCGTGCTGCGCCACCCCACGGTGGCCAGCAAGCGCTTCCTGATCACCATCGGCGACCGCACGGTGGGTGGGCTGAGCCACCGCGATCCGATGGTCGGCCCCTGGCAGGTGCCGGTGGCCGACTGCGCGGTCACATTGGCCGACTTTGCCGGCTTCCGCGGCGAGGCCATGGCCCTGGGCGAGCGCACACCGCTGGCTGCTCTGCACGCCCCGGCCAGCGGCCGCATGGCAGTGGCCGAGGCCATCACCAACCTGCTTGCTGCGCCGATCAGCCTGCCGCGGGTCAAGCTCAGCGCCAACTGGATGGCCGCCTGCGGCGAGCCGGGCGAAGACGCCGCGCTGTACGACACGGTGCGGGCGGTCGGCCTGGACCTGTGCCCGGCCCTGGGCATCGGCATCCCGGTGGGCAAGGACAGCCTGTCGATGCGCACCAAATGGCGCGACGACACCGGCGACAAGCAGGTGACCGCGCCGGTCAGCCTGGTCATCACCGCCTTTGCCACGCTGGACGATGTGCGCGGCACGTTGACGCCCCAACTGCAGCCGGGTGACACCACGCTGATCCTCATCGACCTGGGGTCTGGGCAGAACCGCATGGCCGGCAGCATGCTGGCGCAGGTGACGGGCCAGTTCGGTGATGTGGTGCCCGATGTGGACGACCCGCAGCAACTGCGGGCACTGGTGGCGGCCATCAACCAGTTGCGCAGCGAAGGCAAGCTGCTGGCCTACCACGACCGCAGCGACGGTGGCCTGTGGGCGGCGGCCTGCGAGATGGCGTTTGCCGGCCAGTTGGGCATCAGCCTGAATGTCGACCTGCTGGTGACCGAAGGCGACGGCATCACCAGCAGCCTGGCCGAGTATGGTGATTCGAAGAACTGGGCCACGCAGGTCAGCGCCCGCCGCCACGAGCTGACGCTGAAGGCCTTGTTCAGCGAAGAACTGGGCGTGCTGATCCAGGTGGCACGCGCCGACCGCGACGCGGCGATGGGCGTGCTGCGTGCCCATGGCCTGTCACGCCACAGCCATGTGGTGGGCAAGCCGAATGACCGTGGCGCGGTGGAAGTGTGGCGTGATGCCAAGCTGCAGTTCAGCGCCCCGCTGCGCGACCTGCAGCAGGCCTGGGACACGGTGAGCTGGCAGATCGCCCGCCTGCGCGACAACCCGGCCTGCGCCGATGCCGAGCATGCGGGCGTCGGCGTTGTGGGCGACCCCGGCCTGCACCGACACCTGACGTTCGACCCCGCCGCCAACCCGGCCGCGCCCGTCCTGCACCTGGCCAGGCCCAAGGTGGCGATCCTGCGCGAGCAAGGCGTCAACTCGCATGTCGAGATGAGCTATGCCATGGCGCAGGCTGGCTTCGACGCGTATGACGTGCACATGAGCGACCTGCAGGCCGGCAGGTCGCAGCTCAGCCAGTTCCAGACCCTGGTGGCCTGCGGCGGCTTCAGCTATGGCGACACCCTGGGCGCCGGTGAAGGCTGGGCCCGCAGCATCCTGTTCAACCCGGCCCTGGCCGAGCAGTTCGCCGCCTTCTTCAACCGGCCCGACACCCTGGCGCTGGGCGTGTGCAACGGCTGCCAGATGATGGCCGCACTCGCCCCCATCATTCCCGGGACACAAGCCTGGCCGCGCTTCACCCGCAACAAGAGCCAGCAGTTCGAGGCCCGGCTGAGCCTGGTGGAAGTGCAAGACAGCCCGTCGCTGTTCTTCACCGGCATGGCCGGCAGCCGTCTGCCGATCGCGGTGGCCCATGGTGAAGGCTTTGCAGACTTTTCGCAGCGCGGCAACGCCGCGCAGGTGCGCCCCGCGATGCGCTTTGTCGACCACCACGGCGCGGCCACCGAGGCCTACCCGTTCAACCCGAATGGCAGCCCGGGCGGCCTGACGTCGGTCACCACCGACAACGGCCGCTTCACCGTGCTGATGCCGCACCCCGAGCGGGTGTTCCGCCATGTGCAGATGAGCTTTGCCGCCGGTGGCGATGTGGCGGCGTACAGCCCCTGGATGCGGATGTTCCAGAACGCCCGTAAAGCGCTCGACTAGGCCCCCCCCCGGAAGCGCCTTCGGCGCTCCACCAGGGGGCGCCCCCAGCGCCCCGGCAAAGCCGGTTCCGCGGCGGCCGCTGGGTCAGGCCGCTGCGCGCATCGGCTGCAGCGCCTGTCCCACCTCGGCCAGCAGTTCATAGCTGTGCAGCCGCGCCGTGTGGCTGTGGATGGCGCCGGCGGCCAGCAGCTCATTGGCGCCGGTCTGGTCGACGATGGCCTGCAATTGCCGGCGCACCGCCGCCGGCCCGCCCACCGCACTGGCCACCAGCATGCGCTGCACGCCGGCCTTCTCGCGCGGGTTCCACATGGCCTCCATCGCCGCCGGGTCCACCGGCCGGGGCAGCGGGCCGCGCACGCCGCGCTGCATGCCCAGAAACCGCTGCTGGATCGAGGTGAACAGCATGGCCGCCTCGGCGTCGGTATCGGCGGCCACCACGTTGACGGCCACCATCGCATGCGGCTGCGGCCAGTCGGCACTGGGCCGGAAGGTGCGGCGGTAGACGTCGAGCGCCTGCATCAGGTAGTCGGGCGCAAAGTGCGAGGCAAAGGCGAACGGCAGGCCCAGGTAGGCGGCCAGCTGGGCGCTGTAGAGGCTGCTGCCCAGCAGCCAGATTGGCACCTTGGTGCCCATGCCGGGGATGGCGCGCACCGCCTGGCCCGGCTGGGCGTCGTCCAGGTAGGCCTGCAGTTCCACCACATCCTGCGGAAAGGCGTCTTCGTCCTGCACCAGGTTCTGGCGCAGGGCGCGTGCGGTCAGCTGGTCGGTGCCCGGCGCCCGGCCCAGCCCCAGGTCGATGCGGCCCGGGTACAGCGTGGCCAGGGTGCCGAATTGCTCGGCAATGACCAGCGGCGCGTGGTTGGGCAGCATGACGCCGCCCGAGCCGACGCGGATCGTCTTGGTGCCGCCGGCCACATGGCCCACCAGCACAGCGGTGGCGCTGCAGGCCACGCCGTCCATGTTGTGGTGCTCGGCCAGCCAGTAGCGCTTGAAGCCCCATGTCTCGGCATGGCGGGCCAGATCCAGCGCGCGGTGCAGGCTTTCGGCAACGGTGCTGCCTTCGACGATGGGGGCGAGATCGAGAACGGACAGTGCGGTCATTCCCGGATGATGCCTTGCCTGCGGCCTGGTTGCCCGGCCGGGGCCATGGCCCGCGGTTGGGCTGGCGCAACAGGCCGGCAATCCGGGGCAGGCAAGATGCAGGTCAGGGCCGCTGTCCCGGCGGCCGGGAGCCCTGGCATGACCATCCTCAAACCCCAACGCGCGCAAGCTTTTCAGCAGCCCCGTGGCCGCCACCCGGCCTGCCTGGCTTGGTGGATGCTGGCCGTGGGGTGCGTCTGGGCGGTCAGCGCCTGCCAGGCCCAGCCCCTGGCCAGCCCAGATGGCAGCAGCCGGCAGCACGAGGCCCAACTGCAGCAGCGCATCACGGCGGCCATCGGTGCTGCCGCGTGCCAGCAACAGGCCGATTGCCGCACCCTGCCGCTGGGCGCCAAGGCCTGCGGCGGGCCGGTGCGTTGGGTGGCCTGGTCGGCCAGCCAGAGCGATGGTGTGCAACTGCGGGCCTGGGCCGACGAACTGGCTGCCCTGCAGCGCCAGCGCCAGGCGGTGGAGGGCCAGATGTCGAACTGCAGCATCGTGGCCGACGCGGGTGCCGTCTGCCGGGCCGGCCAGTGCGTCCTGGCACAGGCTGCCTTGGCGCGTTGATCGCCCGCAGCAGCAGCGCCAGGCCACTGACGGCGACAATCAGCCGCCATGACATCCACGCCCGACCACGCCGACGCTGCGGCCACGCTGACAGTACGCCGCCTGCTTGTCGACCTGAAGACGCCGTTGCCGCGCCACTGGGCGGGCGGTGACGCGTTCCGCACCGCGTTCTTCAATGCCCTGTCGATGAGCTTCCCGGCGGGCGAGCAATTCTTCATCGATTCGGTGCATGCCGGCGCTGCCCGACTCGACCCGCAGGCACAAGCCCGTTTTGCCGATGAACTGCGTGGTTTCGTCGGCCAGGAGGCCACCCACCGCCACATCCACAAGCTGTTCAACCAGCACCTGGTGCGCCAGGGCCTGGTCGACCACTGGTCGCCCCGGGTGGCGCGGCGCCTGGCGCGGCTGAAGACCTACGACGTGCGCGCCTGGCTGGCGGTGACGGCGGCCACCGAGCACTTCACCACCATTCTGGCCGAGCACCTGTTGCAGCACCCGCAGCAACTGGCCGACAGCGAGCCACGCCTGCAGGCACTGTGGCTGTGGCATGCCAGCGAGGAGACCGGGCACCGCAGCACCGCCTTCGACCTGTACCGTGCCATCGGCGGCAACGAGGCCTGGCGTCAGCGGTTGTTCCTGATGGTGACGCTGCACTTCTGCACCGACGCGCTGCGCCAGACCCTGCACAACCTGTGGCGGGATGGCAGCTGGTGGCGGCTGGGCACGTGGTCCAGTGCTGCGCGGTTCCTGTTCGGGCGCAACGGCCTGGTGCCCGCCTTGGTGGCGCCCTGGCGGGACTACCGCCGGGCCGGTTTCCACCCGGCGCAACGCGACAACAGCGCAGCCCGGCAGTGGCTGGCCAGCCACGCAGACTGGCTGGCCCCCGTGCGGCCGGCAGCGGGCTGACATGGCGGCTTCAGCGCTCACGCGCGCGGCAGCTTCTGCCCATCGCTGCGCAAACCCTCAAGGCGGCCGGTTGCGGTAGAAGGTCAGCGGCTCGGCCGCCAGCGGCTTGCGCACGTTCTTGCGCATGCTGCCCACCACATGCATCTCGCAGGGCTTGCTGTCGAAGCGCAGCGTGAGCGTGTCGTTGCCGGGCTTGAGCGCCAGCGGCTCGGCGCGGCTGGTGCCCTGCTCCCCCGTCACGCCCTTGGCCTGCTTGGGGCGCAGGCTCAAGGAATAGCGCACGAAGTGCTTGGTGATCGACCTCGGTGGCACAGAAGTCGGTGCATCCCAGCTTGGCCAGGCCGTCGTGCAGGGACTGCGCAGCGCGGTTGGCATCGCGGGCCGGCTGCAACGCCATGGCCTGGTCCACCTGGGCGGTGTGGCCGTCTTCATCGGTGATGGACAGCAGCAGGCCGCTGCCGGTCTCGTCCAGCCGCAGGCCTAAGCCGATGCGGCGCTCGGCCGACGGCCGGTCGAGCTGGCGGTCCCAGGCCATGTCGCGGTTGCAGAACAGGGCGGTGTGCCTGCGCAAGTCCTTCAGGCCGGCCCCCGGCTCGTTGGGCCACAGGCGCCAGCGCAGCGGGTCGGCGGGGTCGATCTGCCTGGTCATGTTGATCGGCACGCCGTTCAACTCGCCTTGCAGGTCCTACCAGGTCAGGCCGTCGCCGTTGTGCAGTGCGCCGGCTGGCGCTCTGGTCGTTGTCCTTCACGCTGAGCACGCTTGTCGTGGGCGATGATGTGGCCGGACGCGTCGGTCACGGTATAGGGCAGGCGGCATTCCTGGCTGCGGCTGCCACGGTTGGCGCTGCGGCCAGGAAGCGCGCCTTCTCGGGCGTGCGGATACCGGTCTGGGTGCTGGCATGCAGCTGGATCGGCGGCAGGTCCTGCAGCAGCAGGCCCATGTCCTGCACGATCAGTGCATCGGCGCCGGCCTCGTAGAGCTTCCACACCAGGCGGCGGGCCGGCTCCAGCTCGTCGCCGCGCAGGATGGTGTTGAGGGTGACGAAGGTGCGGGCGTTGAAGCGGTGCGCGTGGGCGCACAGGCGGGCGATGTCGGCCACGGTGTTGCCGGCGTTGGCCCGGGCACCGAAGTCGGGCCCGCCGATCTAGACCGCGTCGGCGCCATGGGTGATGGCGGTGATGCCGATGTCGGCGTCGCGGGCCGGCGCCAGCAGTTCCAGCGTGCACTGCCGTGCCGCCACTGCCACGCGCCTCAGGCTGCCAGCAGGCGCGTGGCGGCGCCGTCGATGCTGGCCTTCAGCTGGGCATAGCTGTGGTTGACCGGGTACTGCGGGAACTGCGCCACGATGCTTTCGGGCGGGTGGATGAAGAAGCCGGCATCGGCCGCGCCCAGCATGCCGGTGTCGTTGTAGCTGTCGCCGGCGGCGATCACCTGGTAGTTCAGGCCCTTGAGCGCCTGCACCGCATGGAACTTCTGGTTCGGCTGGCGCAGTTTGTAGTCCGCCACGAAGCCGTCGGCATCGACCACCAGCTTGTGGCAAAACAGCGTGGGCCGGCCCAGCTGCACCATCATCGGGTCGGCAAACTCGTAGAAGGTGTCCGACAGGATGATGACCTGGTAGCGGGCCCGCAGGTCGTCGAGAAAGTCTTTGGCACCATCCATCGGCGCCATGCCACGGATCACCGCCTGGATGTCGGCCAGCTTCAGCCCATGCTGGCGCAGCAGGCCCAGGCGCCAGCGCATCAGCTTGTCGTAGTCGGGTTCGTCGCGGGTGGTGCGGCGGAAGTCCGCGATGCCGGTGCGCTCGGCAAAGGCGATCCAGATTTCGGGGATGAGCACGCCTTCGAGGTCGAGGCAGACAACTTGCATGGTGGGGGCCGGTGGGTGAAAAACGCGCCGGGATGGTAACTGACAGGCCCCTGCGCGTGGCCGGACTCACCGCCGTGGCGCATGCACCGTTCTGCACCACACTTGACGACCACCCGCCGTGCCAGGTGGCGCACATCGCAGTGCATGCATGCATGTCCAGGCCAGGGCGGCAGCCTGCGGGCTTCGGGCTGCTTGAAGGCAGCGCATTGTTCAGATTGACGATGCTGTGCAGAGTGCGCGTGCATACAGTGCTGGTGAGCGGCATCAATCTGATTGCTGCACAACGCCAAATTAGCGAGGTGCCCCATGCGCACGACCACACTGTCCATCCCTCTGGCGCTGGCGCTGGCCACCAGCGGCTGCGCCATCGTCAGCACCAATCCGGTGGGCCCATCGGGCGATGCCACCGGGTCTGCCGGCGTTCCCTACATGCTGCCCAAGGCGCTGTTGCCGGTTGAGCTGGTGGTCAATGGCCCAGCCATCCGCATCGACGTGCTGGAGCCTGTGTTCGTGGGCGACCCGGACCATGTCTACCTGCTGCGCCACAACGCCAGCCCGTTCAGCTCGGACGACATCAAGCTCGAGGTCGATCCCAAGACATCCCTGCTCAAGAGCGTGACGCTGGAGAGCAAGGACGAAACCGGTGAAGTGCTGAAGAAGCTGATCGCCAGCACCCTGCGGGCAGAAAGCGCCACCAGCGGCGAAGAAACCGTGGCCCTGCAGACCCTGGTGGACCCGGATGACGACCAGTCGATCAGCGCCGTCAGCACCGCGCTGGGCCAAGCCGTCATGGCCCACCTTGCGCGGCTGGGCGCAGCCTGCAAGGCGGCACCGCCACCCACCCCGCCAGCCGCGGCTGATGCAAGCTGCCAGCAGGTGGAGATGCTGCGCAAGAGCGGCCAGCCCGATGCCGGGATCCGTGTGTCCTTGATGGCCACCGATGCGGCCAGGGCACGGCTGGCAGACGCCAGGCCTGACGACACATCCGGTATCTACCACCGGGCCAGCCTGCCCTACCGGGTAGACCTGTCGCTGTTCGGCCAGTCGCGCAGCACGGTGGTGCTGCTGCCGAACAAGGGCCCCACGCTGTCGCTGCCGCTCAATGGCCAGGCCTTCGTCACCGTCAAGCACAGCGTGGCGCTGCGCAATGGCGTGATCGAGAAATACGAGACCACCAAGCCCAGCGCGGCGCTGGCGCTGGTCTCCTGGCCGCTGGACGTCTACGACGCGGTGGTCACCACCACGGCCAAGGTCATCCAGCTCAAGATCGACACCAGCCGCAACGCGCTGTCGCTGCAGCAGCAGATCGTCGATGAGGCCGGGAAGCGCAAGGCACTGGAAGACCAGCTCAAGGCCATCCAGAACACCAGGGCCGAGAGCGCCACGCTGATCGGCATGGGCAACGCCAACAAGCTGCTGACGGTGGGCACCGGTCTGCCGCCCAGTGCCCTGCCCACTGGCGCCAGGGTGGGCGCCGCCGCGCAGCCCGCCAGGGACGACACGGTCAAGCCGCCCGCGCCCCAGCCAGGCCTGATCCTGGGCAGCGACGGCAAACCGGCCAAGACACCATGAGCCGCCCTGCCGCAACCACCCCCAAGGCCGGCAGCCGCAAGGCCGCCGCCGCCGCGCTGCCCCTGGTCAGGCCGTCGCGCATGCTGGCGACCAACGGCGGCGGCCGGCTGGAGCCGGTGCCGGGCTTCAATGCGGTGCGGGCGCGCAGCGAGGGCTTTCGTGGCGGCAGGGTGCCTGCAGCCCTGCGCGACCGGCGCCTGGGTGTGGCCGGCGACATCGAGTTCGCCCGGCCGCAGTTCACCTTCGGCAACGACGACCGGGTGCCGATCAGCGATGCATCGGCGCTGCCATGGCGCTGCGTGTGCCAGTTGGTGGTGGAAGGCCTGTTCGGCCAAGAGGTGCTCGGTACCGGCTGGCTGGCGGGGCCGCACACGGTCATCACCGCTGGCCACAACCTGTTCAGCCCCAGCACCGGCCGCCAGGCCAGCAAGGTCTGGGTGATGCCCGGCCGCGCTGGTGACGCCGTGCCCTACGGCCTGGAAGCCACCACCCAGTTTGACGTGCATCCAATGTGGCGTGGCCAGGGCGACCGCAACTGCGACGTGGGTGTGGTCTGGCTGGACGCACCCATGGGCGAGCAGCTCGGCTGGTTCGGCATCGGCGCCTACAGCGATGCCCAGCTGCGCGGCTTGATCGTCAACAACGCCGGCTACCCGGCCGACAAGCCGCTGGGCACCCAGTGGTTCAACGCCGGGCGGGTGCTGTCGGCCAAGCCCCAGGCCCTGACCTATGGCCTGGACACCGAGCCCGGGCAGAGCGGCAGCCCCATCTTCCACTTCACCGAAGACGAGCAGCGCATCGTGGTGGCCGTGCATGCCTATGGCGACAGCGGCGAGAACATCGGCGTGCGCGTCACCGCCGACATGCTGGCCACGCTGGCCGGCTGGGTGCGCTGATGCGGCGCTGGCTGCATGGTCTGCAGGTTGCCGGCAGGCTGGCCTGCGCCGCCCTGGCCGGTGCGGCCAGCAGCGCCTTGCCGGCGGATGCACCGCAGCTGCCACCGGCTGCGGTGGCCTGCGGCCAGCCGCAGCCCGGCAAGACTTCGGGTGGGACCCCTGCCCGGCCGGTGCAGCAGCCCGCCACCTCGGTCAATGTGCACTGCGCACCCGCGCCACCAGGCCCGGCGACACCGCTGCCCGCACCAGCGCCAGCACAGTCAACACCGACGCCAGCAACGTCCACACCAGCGCTTGCGCCATCTTCACCAGCACCTGCACCGGCCGCTGTTGCAACCGGCGCGGCACCCGCTGCACTGGCCAGTGCGGCCCGCTTCGGTGATGACCGGCGTGACGGCCCGATCCTGGCGGCCCTGTTCGCGGCCATGGCGTTCACGGTGGTGGGCCTGGGCTTGCTGTCCAGCGCGCTGGGCTGGCCTCGCATCGGCGTCAGCATGGGGCAGGCAACGGCGTACGCCACCGATCCCCCTGCGCCGGCGGAAGGCTTTGCCTTCCGGCGCCACTGGGGCAGCTTCGGCGCAGAAAGCACGGGCTGGACGATGTCATCGCGCCTGGCCAAGCTGCTGGCCGGCCTGGGCCTGATCGCCATGGCCGCCATGCTGATGCTGATGCTGATGTCGGTCACCGACCCTTTGCGCAAGCGCGACAAGGCGCCCACCACCACCACCGGATCGGCGCCCGCGCCGGTGAAGTCGCCGCTGTTGCCGGCAGCCCCCTGAGACAGCACGCCGATGGCCATCTTCATCCTGCGTTCACCCGAGCCGCTGAGCGAGCAATCTGCCCGGCCAGGCAGTGAAGGCGAAGTGATTGCGGCGCCGTCGCATGCCGGCCATGTGCTGGGCAATGAGTTGCGGCGCTACTGCGACGGCCACATCCAGGGCCGGTCGTTCCTGATTGCCGGCCACCGCGGCGCCGGCAAGACCACCATGGTGGCCCGGGTGCTCGACGACATGATCAAGCTGGCCCAGGATGGCGTCTTGCCGATGCGCCCCCTGCCGGTGATGCTGCACGGCCCCAGCCTGTTCGACCCGCTGCCCAGTGACATCCGCGCTGCCACGGCGCGCGACGGCCCGGCAGCGGCACCGACACCGGCCGACGCCAGGACAGGGTTCACCCTGCCGGTTGCAGGCGGTTCTGCACAAAGCCCGCACTTGTTGCCGGGTGCTGCCGGCACGGTCAATCCACCGCCAGGGCAGACCGGTGCGCCACCGCCGCCAGCCCCGGCCCCGCCGCCGCCGGCGATGGACACCCAAAGCAAGAACGAGCTGCGTGCCCAGGTTGCGCTGACCCAGATCGTGCTGGGCCTGCACCGCGCCGTTGTGCGCGAGTACGCCAGGGCCTACCGCCAGGCCCTGGTGCCCGAGACGGGGCCATGGCGCGCCGGGCCGGTCAGCGCCGAGCGCGGTGAGCTGGCGGCCCAGTTCGAGCTGGAGATGATGGAGAACCCGCCGGCGTCGCGCCTGCGCGAGTTGTGGGACCTGGTTGGCGCGCTGGAGCGCGGCATCCTGTTCCCCACCGGGCGCCGCATCGGCGCACTGGGTGCGGGCGCGGCCGCTGCGTGGGCCGCGCCGCAGGTGCGTGACCAGGGTGCGCGCGAACTGGTGGCACTGAACGGCATCTGCAATGCCCACCAGCGCATCTCGGGCGAGTTGAGCGGCGTCAGCACCGACCTGGCCCATGCCACGCGTGAACTGCAACGGGTGACCGGCATCGACTTGAAGCTGGCCGACGCCATGAAGCCGGCCACCGCCGCGCTGTCGGGTGCGCTGGTGGCCGGTGGCGCGGCTGCCGGCGAGCTGGCGAATCTGCCCTGGGCCCTGCTGCTGGGCCTGGCCACGGCAGTGGCTGCCGGGGCGATGTTCAAGCGCACGGCCACCACCACCAGCAAGCGCGAGCGCAAGATCGACCGCACCTTCTTCCCCGACCTGAGCGTGCGCACGCTCGACCGGGTGATCCCCATCCTGCTGGACCGTCTGCGCACGGCAGGGCTGGCGCCGGTCTTCGTCATCGACGAGCTCGACAAGGTGGACGATCTGCATGTCGCCATGCAGCACATGATCCGCTTCCTCAAGAAGCTGGTGGCAGAGGGCGTGTTCACCTGCTTCCTCACCGATCGCGGCTACATGGAGGCGCTGCGCATGAAGGCGCAGGAAGAAGCCTATGGCGTGGCCTCGTCGTACTTCTCGCAGCCGCTGCTGGTCGCCCACGAGCCCGGTGACCTGGACGACTACCTCGACCGGGTGCTGGAGGTGCAGCGCGCCGGCACGGCGGGCGCCTCGGAGGCCGACGCCAGCGACAAGCAGATCCTGAAATGGGTGTTGCGGCACCGGTCGCAGATGCATGCGCTGGCGCTGACCCGCGAGCTGGCGGCGGTGTCGGCCAGTGGCGGCCTGTGCAACCTGCGGCCCGGCCTGGTGCGCGAATCCGATGTGTACAAGCTGGACGCCACCCTGCAGGTCGTCATCGAGTTCCTGCTCAGCTCGCAGCCGGTGGTCAGCTGGTCGATGCAGCGCAGCGGCATGCGCCAGACCCTGTTTGATGCGCTGTACCACGTCAGCCGCGTCTGGCTCAGCGGCGTTGCCGAACTCGACTTGCGCCAGACGGCCAAGGCCGCCTTCGGTGCCACCATCTGCCAGCGCATGAACCTGGAGAAGTCGGCCGGCCGGGCCGATGGGCAGGATGCACCGGCACGGCCGGCCGTGCCGGCCTGCGCCGGCGACGGGCTGGCCGCTGCAGACCTGGACTTCCTGTTCGGTCAGGCGCAGAAGCTGGCCCGCATGCTGGCCCGCACGCCGGCTGAAACCATCGAAGCCACCTGGCCCAACAACCGCTATGAGCCTGAAGGCCTGCCCAAGGCGCCGCGCCCCACGCAGGCGGTGTTCGAGCTGCTGATGCTGGGCCCGAAGTCGTTGCTGGTTGAACGGGAAGAGCATTGGTATGGCTTCCGCTACGGGCCGTCGGGCCAACGGCTGGCCACCCTGCGCGACGTGGCGCGCGAGCCGTCCGAGATCCATGGCGATGCCGTGCCGCACCTGGCCTTCCTGGCCAACCTGGAGCAGAGCCTGGCCAGCCTGCTCGGGCCTGCGGGCGGGTCTTCAGGTGCCAGCGCATGATCACCGGTGCCCACTTCAGGCTCCTGGGCGATGTCCTGCATGTGCTGCCGCAGACGCCGCCCTGGCAGCAGGCGGTCACTGCCCACCGCATGCTTGAAGACGCCCGGCGGGGCACCGGCAACAGCGCCGAGCTGGAAGACCAGTTGCTGCGCCTCTATGAGTCAGCCCGCATGCTGCGCGACAACCTGGGCCTGATCGGCGAGGTGCTGCTGCACGGCGCGTTTCTGGCCGGGCTGAAGCCCGGGGCCACGCTGGCAGAGGGCATGCCCGCCGCCTTGCACCAGCTGGCGTTGGGGCTGCAGTTCGCCACGATCGACACCCGGCGGGTGGCCATCGCGCTGCAGAACTTGCAGGGCCATCTGCAGGCATTGGGTGCCACGCTGCCCGGGCCACCGGGGTTTTCAGCCCGCGGCGAGCTGACCGATGGCGCGCTGGCGTCCCTGCCCAAGGCCTTTGCCGCCGGCGTGGCGTTCACCGGGGGCCATGACTGGCAGGCGCGCAGTGCCAGTGCCTGGCGCCAGTTGCTGGAACGCCTGGCCGCTGCCCGGATGCACATCACCACCACCATGCCGGGCTTCGATGAACTGCTGTGCACTGCGCGGCAGACCGGCCCCGCTGCCTGGCTGCCGTTGAATCCGCAGGACGCTGGCCTGCACAGCTGGAGCCGGCTGCTGATGGCGGCCACGGCGGGTGGCAGCACCTGCCCGGCAGGCACCCAGGTGCCGTTTGGCGTGGTGGCGCATGCGCTGCTGCGCTCGGGTTTTGGCGGCGCCGATGCCGCCTGGATCGCATCCTGCAGCCAGGCGCTGGCGGCAGCAGCCGGTGCGCCACCCGCCGACGCCGATGCCCTGCGGCTGACCCTGCTGGATGCGCAGACCACCCGGCGCGACAAGCCGCCGTCGGGCACGCTGGTATTGCTGCGCAGGCCCACCGGCTCGGTCTCCGACGCCTGGACCCAGACCCCCGCACGCGCCTGTGTGCTGGTGCTGACGCCCGATGAGTTCAGGCCGCTGCTGCAGGCCGCCACGCCCGCACCGCTGCTGCTGGCCGTCCTGCCCGCAGGGACGCGCTTCTTCCTGGAGCCGCCCGCAGACACCGATGGCGCTGCCGACACCGCCTTGCTTGCCGACATCTCCCGGCGGTGGCCAGGCAGCCTGGTGGAGCTGGCACCGGGCCGCGAACCGGCGCTGTCAAGCCCAGCCGGCGCCGACCTGCTGGCCGGCGTGCCGTCCTGATGTCACACCTTCACCATCCCATGCCGCGCCACGGTGTTGACCAGCATGGAACGGGTGTTGATCCAGGTGCAGCCGTACTGCAGCTTCTTGGCCACCCGCATCGCCCGGCCCATGTCGGGCGTGCGCGCCTTGCTGGTCTTCACCGCGGCTGACAAGTCGGTGTCAGTCGCCGCCCGCCAGCACGGCCTGCACCTTGCGGGCCTTGCCGGCCCGCCACACCGACAGCTGCACCGTGTCGCCGGGCTGGCGCTTCTCCAGTGCGGTGAGCATGTCGTCCAGGCTGGCCACCGGCTCGTCATTGACGGCGGTGATCACGTCGCCGGCCACCACGCTGCCGTCACGCGCCCGGCTGAAGGCCTGCAGCCCGGCGCGGGCCGCCGGGCCGTTGGGGTTGACCTGCACCAGCGCCACGCCATCGGGCAGGCGCAGCGCCCGGTGCACCTGGTCGCTGGCGGCCGATACGCCCAGCGCCGGGCGGGTGATGCGGCCGTCGCGGATCAGCCGGGGCACCACCCGGTTCACCTCATCCACCGGGATGGCGAAGCCGATGCCCGCGCTGGCGCCGCTGGGGCTGGCGATCTGGGTGTTCACGCCGATCAGCCGGCCGGCGGAATCGAGCAGCGGCCCGCCCGAATTGCCGGGGTTGATGGCTGCGTCGGTCTGCACCACACCGCGGATGGTGCGGCTGTTGAAGGATTCGATCTCGCGGTTGAGGGCGCTGACGATGCCGGTGGTCAGGGTCTGGTCCAGCCCGAACGGGTTGCCGATGGCCAGCACCCGCTGGCCCACCTGCAGGTCGCGGCTGGTGCCGATGGGGATCGGCGGCAGCTTGGCCGCCGGTGCGTCGATCTTCAGCACCGCCAGGTCGCGGTCGGGGAAGGCCCCCACCAGCCTGGCCGGCCAGCTGCTCTGGTCGGCCAGGGTCACCCGGGCGCCGCTGCCTTCCTGGATGACGTGGAAGTTGGTGACGATGTGGCCGGCTGCGTCCCACACAAAGCCGGTGCCGGTGCCGCGTGGCACCTGCTGCACCGCGCGGTTGAAGAAGTCGCGCTCGGTGGCCAGGGTGGTGATGTGCACCACGCTGGGCGCCAGCCGCCTGAACAGGTCGATGTTGGACAGTTCGTCGGCACCCAGCGCGCCGCGGGGTGTCACCGCCCGTGGCGTTGCCTCGCCTTTCTGGGCGCGGCTGGCGGTGCAGGCGGTGCCCAACAGCAGCGGCAGGGCCAGCAGCAGGGGCCGGCGGCGGAGCAGGGAGGTCGGTTGGTGCATGCGGCAAGAACTGGAGAGGGCTGGCCCGGATGATAGGCAGGCCGGCGCTATGCTTCCTGAATGACTGCCGACTCCACCTTGCCACGCCGCAGCGCCGACCAGCAGGCCCGGCTGGACGCCGACCTGACCGACCTGATCGAGCGCCGCATCACCTTCAACCAGGTGCTGGGGCTGAAGGTGCAGCAGTTGCTGCCGCAACTGGTGCTGCGCTTCGACATGCGGCCCGACCTGGTGGGCCATGCCCACTACGGGCGGCTGCACGGCGGTGTGATCTCGGCGGCGCTGGACGGCCTGGGCGGTGGCGCCGTCATGGTCGGCCTGGGTGAACGCCACCCGCACGAGACGGCCGACCAGGTGATGCACCGCTTCCTGCGCATCGGCACCATCGACCTGCGGGTGGACTTTCTGCGCCCGGGGCTGGGCCAGTACTTCATCGCCAGCGCCGAGGTCACCCGCCTGGGCGGGCGGGTGGGCTCGACCCAGATGCGCCTGCACAACGATGCCGGTGAACTGATCGCCACTGCAGCGGCGGCCTACATCGTGAGTTGATGCCGCCGGGCGCGGTGGCGCCCTCAAGATCGCCACCGCCTGGCCGAAAGGCCTGGCATGCCTGCGACTGATCCGTTGTCGACCCCTGCCCGCGCCCGGGCGCCTGCTGCCAACCGCCGGGCTGACCCAACGCGCCGGAGCCTGCGGTGCTGAGGCTGTTGCTGGCCCTGGCCATGGGCGGCGCCAGCAGCGCCTGTGCGCTGGCGGCGGTGGGCTGGGCGCTGTATGCCGCGAGCCCGGCGTTGCCCTGGGTGGTGCAGGTGTTCGCGGCCTGGGGCTTCCTGGCTGGCCTGGGCTGCGGTGCGCTGCACCTGTACTTCCAGGGCCGGCCGGCGCCGGCGCCCGCAGCCTTGTCGTCCGAGGCATTGGGCCACCTGGTGCGCGCCACCCTGGCCAGTGCGGCGGCCGAGCGCCAGGCCCGCCCCGGCAGTGCGGCCGACCGC
>JARXAJ010000202.1 GCA_029865965.1 Aquabacterium sp. | reverse complement strand
GTGCGGCGGCCAGCTCCGCCCGGGTGCGGGGTGTGGCGGTGCGCATGCCGGCGCCGGTTGCGGCAACCGCTGCCCGGGCGCAGCTGGTGCCCCGGGCCACGGTGCCGGCCATGGTGGCTGCCTGGCGCAGCCGGCAACGCTGGTCGAGCCACTGGCGGCCGTCATGCAGCGCGGCAAAGGGCAGTGCCTGCAGGGCCGGGCTGGGCACCACCACCAGGTCGTCGGCGCCATCCAGCGCCGTCTCCAGCGGCGCCCAGATCTGCTGATGGATGCGCTGCAGCCGGCGCGGGCAACGCGCCAGCAGCCAGGACTCCGGCATCAGGTCCGAGGTGCTGCCGGCCGTGTCGAGCAGCGGCGACGGCAGACGCAGGCGGTGCAGGGCCGCTGCCAGGTCCGCCACCTGCGCGGGCAGCAGGATGCGGTGCACCTCGCCTTGCGCGATGACCAGCGCCAGCACCCGGCCATGCACCTCGCCATAGGCCACCAGGGCGCGGCCTTGGCGGAAGTGGTGCCGCAGTGCGCTGGTGTCGAGTGCGTTCTCGCCGTCGAGCAAGGCCGACTCGCCTGGCCAGCGCGCACGGCGCAGCCGCTGGCTGCGGCTCAACAAGGCCTGTTCGACCTGGTGCAGCGCTGCCATGCTGCTACCGGGGTGGCCGGGCTGGTCGTCCTGCCGGGCGCGGCGATGTGCACGCTGCAGCCAGGCATGCCGCACCCGCCAGGCCTGCAGCTGCACGCGTTGTTCCGGGGTGGCCAGGCGCAGGATGTCGGCGCTGGCCAGCAAGGGACGCAACTGGCGCACGCGCTGGCGATGCAGCCAGCACAGTGTCTGCTCGGCGGGCGCATCTGCGGCGGCCAGTGCCAGCCGCGCTGTGCAGGCCTGCAGCAGCGCGTCGGCGGTGGCGGTCCCGAAGTCCGGGGTTCCTGTGCCGCATGGCAGTGCCCAGTGCAGGTCGTCCAGGCGGTTGATGGCATGGTCCAGGGCGCTGCTGGCAGCCGCCAGATCACCCTGGGCCTGGTAAGCCAGCCCGGCCTCGGCCCAGGCCAGGGCGTGAAGGGCCGGCGCTTCGGCCAGGGTCTGTGGGCCGCACAGCCTGGGCAGCAAGGCCAGCGCCGTCGACAAGGCGCCGCCCAGACGGTGGGCGCGGCTTTCCAGCCAACGGGCCTGCAGCAGTGCAGTGCCGTCAGCCAGTGGGTGGCGGGTCTGCAGCCGGTCCGGCGCAGCGCAGGGCGCAGCCAGTCTGGTGTGAAGGGCACGCGCCTGGGCCGCAAGCTGTGCGGCGTCGTCGGGCGCCATCGGCACGGCCAACACCATGCGCAGACGCGCCAGTTCGGCCTGCACCCAGCCGCTGCATTGGCTGCGCTGGCTGAACTGCACTTGCGCCCGGGCCAGGCTGGACAAGGCCGCCGCCGTTTGCCCGGCTGGGGCCTGCGCCTCGGCCAGCTGCAGCCACAGCCAGGGCAGGGCCGGCGCGTCACTGCGCCTTTGCAGGCGGTTGATCAGCATGCGCAGGCGGGCCTGTGCCTCGGTCCACAGGCCCTGGCGCAGGCAGGCATCGGCCAGGTCATGCTCGGCGTCGCTGGCCTGGTCGGACTGCGCCAGTTCCTGGAAATCCCCTTGCGCGCCGGCCAGCGCATGCATGCCCGCACGATGGTCGCCCTGCGCCATCCGCAGCAGGCCCAGGCTGTGCCTGGCCGTGGCCGCCAGCATGGCGGTGGCGGCGTCTGGCGCTGGCGTCGGCCCATCGGCCCACACCTGCGTGGAAAGGGGAAAGCGTCGTGACAGCATGACGGCGGACATCTGGATCGCTGGGCAGCCGGGATGTCTGACAGAGCGCCGATGTGTGCTGCCAATACGGTGCCGACAGGGCCGGGCGGATACCATGTTGACGATGTGCCAGCTGCTGGGCATGAATGCCAACACCCCCACCGACGTGATGTTCTCCTTTGCCGGCCTGGCCACGCGGGCCGACGAGCACAAGGACGGCTTCGGCATCGCCTTTTTCGAAGACCCGGGCCTGCGGCTGTTTGTCGACCACCACAGCGCGCGCCAGTCGCCGGTGGCCGATCTGGTCAAGCGTTACCCGATCCGCAGCGGCAATGTCATCGCCCACATCCGCAAGGCCACCCAGGGCCAGGTGGCGCTGCAGAACACCCACCCGTTCATGCGCGAGCTGTGGGGCCGCTACTGGGTGATGGCGCACAACGGCGACCTGCAGGGCTTCAGCCCCCGGCTGCACGGCTGCTTCCGCCCGGTGGGCGCCACTGACAGCGAGCTGGCCTTCTGCTGGCTGATGCAGGAGCTGGCCAAGGCCCATGCCAGCGTGCCGCCGATCGACGAACTGACCCGCACCCTGGCTGAACTGCTGCCCATCCCTGCCCGGCACGGCACCTTCAACTGCCTGCTGAGCAACGGCCAGGCCCTGTGGGCCCACTGCAGCACCCACCTGCACTGGCTGGAGCGCGCCCATCCGTTTGGCGCGGTGCGGCTGGCCGATGACGACCTGAGCGTGGACTTCGGCCCGCTCACCACCCCGGGCGACCGGGTGGCCCTGGTGGCCACCCAGCCGCTGACCACGGGTGAGGCCTGGGTGGCGATGGGGGCGGGGGAGTTGCGGGTGTTCGTGGGTGGGCGGGCCCGCGCCGGCGAGGCATGAGCGGCATCGCTGCAGCATCCAGCCCGCCGCCCGGCGGTCACGATGTGCGTCCAGTGCTGCGCGTCGCCCTGGTGCTGAGCCTGCTGCTGGTGGTCTACGGCAGCCTGGTGCCGCTGGATTTTGTGCCGCAGGAATGGGCCAGGGTCGTCGGCGCGTTGCAGGCCTTGCAATGGCCGGTGGCCGATGCCCTGTCGCGCACCGACATGGCAGTCAATCTGCTGCTGATGGTGCCGGTGGCCTTTCTGTGGCGTGCGCTCTTGCCTGGCGGCAGGTCCTGGCTGATCGAGTCCATCCTGGCCGTCGGGATTTGGCTGTGCTGCCTGCTGTTGTCCCTGGGTGTCGAGTTCGCCCAGTTCTACTTTCCCGCACGCACGCCATCGCTGGGTGATGTGGCTGCGCAGTCGGCCGGTGCGGTGGTGGGCCTGCTGGCCCACCGGCTGGCGGGGCGGGCCGTGCTGCAGTGGTTGCAAGGCTGGTGGGCACAGGAGAGCGGCCAGCCGTTTGCCCTGCGCTTGCTGCATGGCTGGCTGGTGGTGCTGCTGCTGTTCTCGATGATGCCGCTGGACCTCAGCATCAGCCCGGCCGAGCTGTACCAGAAGTTCAAGGACGGGCGCGTCAACCTGCTGCCTTTCACCGACCTCCCGCGTGAGCCCGCTGAGCTGGTTTATGCGGTGCTGACCGACATCGCCCTGTGGCTGCCGGTGGGCGCGCTGTGGGCCCTGCTGGGCCGCACCGTGCCCCAGGTGCTGTGGCGGGGCCTGTTGCTGTCAGCGGCGGTGGAATTGGTGCAGGTGCTCGTCATCAGCCGGGTCAGCAGCAGCACCGACGTGCTGAGTGGTGCGCTGGGCTGCGCCATTGGCGCCTTGTTGCTGGCAGCCACCTCGGCCAGGCGTGGCGCTGCGCCAGGCCAGGACCGGGGTGCCGCCTGGCTGCTGGCCTGCCTGGCCTGGGCCATGGTGATGTTGGCCGCCTTCTGGTTTCCGTTCGACATCGATGCATCTCCTGAAGGCGTCCAGGGGCGCTGGCGCGCCGCCCAGCAACTGCCCTTTGTGGGCTACTTCGCCGGCGGCGAGTTCCATTCGATGAACGAGATGGTGCGCAAGCCGCTGATGTTCCTGCCGCTGGGCTTGTTGTGGGCTGGCCATGTGGCGCACCGCGGCGTCTGGCACCGGCGCGGGCTGGTGCGGCTGGGCCTGTGCATCTGCGCCCTGATGGCCGTGCTGGTGGAGGGCGGGCAACTGCTGCTGGTGGCCAAGGTCGCAGATTTCACCGACCTAGCGCTGGAATGCCTGGGCGGCTGTGCCGGATTGCTGCTTGGCCTGCGGCTCTGGGGCCTGTGGTCTGCGCCGGTACAGGCCGATCCCGCCGTGGCCGCGCCGCCGGTGGTGCAGGCTGTGGCGCTGTCACCTGCGGCCGGGCCCAGCCGCAGTGCCGGGCGTTGGTGGTTGCAGGAGCTGCTGGTGCTGCTGGTGCTGACTGGGGCGGCCTGGAGCCTGGCGCAGCACCCTGGCGCGCCCTACAACCTGCGCGAGCTGTTTCCGCGCACGCCGCTGGGCCTGGTCGGCACGCTGGCTGTGGTGGCAGTGGCCTGGTGGCTGCTGGCGTTGCCGTTGCAGCAATACCGCCTGTGGCTGGCAGCGCCCTGGCGCGCGAACGGCTTGCTGGTCTGGCTGCCGCTTGCGGGCCTGCCGGCCGGGCTGGCGCTGCTGCTGTTCGTGCCACAGGACAGCCTGGCCGACATCGTCGGCAGCCCTGTCTGGGGTGGACCTGGCTGGCTGGAAACGCTGCTGCGTTACCAGGCCCTGCATGCGGCGCTGGCGCTGGCGGCGACTGGTGCGGCCTGGCTGGTCGCCCGCCTGGCTCTGGGCCGTGCGGCCAGTCTTCTGCCGCGTTGGGTGATGACCCTGCTGCTGTGGGCCCTGCCGCTGCACGCCCTGGTGGTGACCTGGGCTGCCACCGACAACCTGGTCGAGCTGATGCGCGGCGGCGGCGGTCTGCTTGCCAGCCTGCTGTTGTTCTCGGGCCTGCTGTGCCTGCTGGCCATGGCCTCTGCGCTGGCCGCCGTTGCTGCAGGCTTGCCGCACCGCGCCCGGCTGCTGGTGCTGGCCGCCATGGCCTGGCCGCTGGGCACGGCAGCGTTGTGGCACGGCAGCGAACATCTGCTCTACAAGTACGACAAGGTGTTCTCTGCGGCGCAGTTCATCCTGTCGACGGACCGCAACCACTATGCCGCCCTGCCGGACCTGTGGCTGCGCTATGCGCTGGCCTGCCTGGCACTTGTGGCGCTGTCGGCGCTGCTGCAGTCGGCCGGCTGGCGCCGGTTGAAGCAGGCGCCGGGCGCCCTGGCGCCAGCGTCGCGTGCGCCTTCGCTGCCTTGAATCTGCCGGCCAATGGCCTGCGGCGGGCCGGGCTCTGAGAAACTCTTTGTTGCACAACGCCGTTGACGACGGCCACACAAGACCACCGCCACCAGCATGCACCCAGGACGCACATGCCCGCTGCCCTTCCCACCCCCCGCTTCGACACCTTCTACCGCCACGCCGAACTGACACAGCTGCTGCAGGCCTATGCCGACGCCCGGCCCGACCTGGTCGACCTGCGGGTGCTGGGCAAGAGCCATGAGGGCCGCGACATCGCGCTGGTGGTCATCACCAACAGCGCCACCGGCGACGACGGGGACAAGCCCGCCATCTGGGTGGACGGCAACATCCATGCCGGTGAGTTGACCGCCAGCACCGCCTGCCTGTATTGGCTGCACCAGCTGGTGGCCGGCCACGGCAGCGGCCCCGACGCCAACCCGCAGATCACCCGGCTGCTCGACACCCGGGTGGTCTACCTGTGCCCGCGGCTCAACCCCGACGGCGCCGAGCTGGCGCTGGCCGACAAGCCACGCTTCATCCGTTCGTCCACACGGCCCTACCCGTTCGACGAGCAGCCGGTGGACGGCCTCACGGTCGAAGACATCGACGGCGACGGCCGGGTGCTGCAGATGCGCCTGCCCGACCCGCACGGCCCCTGGAAGTGCCACCCCGACGAGCCGCGCCTGATGATCCCGCGTGAGCCCGGCGAGTTCGGTGGCGCCTACTGGCGGGTGATGCCCGAGGGCACGATCACCCACTTCGACGGCCTGCAGATCCAGGTGAACCGCGACCGCGAGGGCCTGGACCTGAACCGCAACTTCCCGGCCTACTGGCGGCAGGAGCATGAGCAGGTCGGCGCCGGCCCCTACCCCACCAGTGAGCCCGAGGTGCGGGCCATGGTCGACTTCATCGTCAAGCACCCCAACATCGGCGCGGCCGTGAGCTTCCATACGCATTCCGGCGTGATCCTGCGGCCCATGGGCACGGTGGCCGACGAGCACATGACGCCCGAAGACCTGTGGATGATCAAGCGCCTGTCCGACATCGGCGCCAAGCTCACCGGCTACCCGGCGATCAGCACCTTCCACGACTTCAAGTACCACCCCAAGGAAGTCATCACCGGCACGCAGGACTGGGTGTACGAGCACCTGGGCGCGCTGTTCTGGACGGTCGAGATCTGGGCCCCCAACAAGGAGGCCGGCATCGACAAGTACGACTTCGTGCACTGGTACCGCGACCACCCGCCCGAAGACGACCTGAAGCTGCTGAAGTGGAGCGACGAACAGTGCGGCGGCAATGCCCATGTCACCTGGTACCCCTACCGCCACCCGCAGCTGGGCATGGTCGAGCTGGGCGGCTGGGACCGGCTGAACTACTGGCGCAACCCGCCGCCGCATCTGCGTGAGCGCGAGGCGGCGCGCTTCCCGGCCTGGCTCACCCAGATCGGCCTGGCCCTGCCCAAGCTGGAGCTGTTGCGCGCCGAGGTGCGCAACCTGGGCGGCGACAGCTGGCGCATCCGTTTTGCGGTGGCCAATGCCGGTTATCTGCCGAGTTATGTGACCAAGCGTGCGCTGGAGCGCAAGGTGGCGCGCGGCGTGGTCTTCGAGCTGCACCCGCCGCCGGGCGTGGCGCTGCAGACCGGCCGCTACCGCATTGAAGGCGCGCAGCTGGAAGGCCATGCCGCGCCCAATTCGCTGCAGGCCTTTCTGCCCAGCCGGCAGATCACCGGCGACCGTGCGGTGGCTGAATGGGTGGTGACCGCGCCGCGCGGCACCCGGCTGGCGATGACAGCCACCGCCTACCGCGCCGGCACCGTGCGCACCGAGGTCACGCTGGACTGACCCCGCCCGGCTGCGCCGCGCCGGCTCAGCCCTGCCGCGCAGCGTTCAGCGCCAGCCGGGTGGCTTGAGCCACCTGCTGCGCGGCAGCGGCAAAGTCATCGCCGGCACTGGCATACAGCACCGCACGGGATGAATTGACGATGACCGTGCCCCCGGGGCCGCGCCAGCCGGCACGCACCGTGGCCTCGGCGTCGCCACCTTGCGCGCCCACGCCGGGGATCAGCAGCGGCAGCGTGGGCGCCAGGTCCCGCACCCGGGCGATCTCGGCCGGGAAGGTGGCGCCCACCACCAGGCCGAGCTGGCCGCTGCGGTTCCAGGCGCCAGCTGCGAGCCGGGCGATGTGTTCATACAGCAGGCTGCCGTCCTGCAGGCGCTGGGCCTGCAGGTCGCTGCCGCCGGGGTTGCTGGTGCGGCACAGCAGGATCAGACCGCGGCCGTTGTAGGCCAGATAGGGTTCGATCGAGTCGAAGCCCATGAACGGCGACAGCGTCACCGCGTCGGCGCCATAGCGCACGAAGGCCTCGCGCGCGTACTGGGCCGCGGTGCTGCCGATGTCGCCGCGCTTGGCGTCCAGGATCACCGGCACGTCCGGCGCCACCCGGCGGATGTGGGCCATCAGCCGCTCCAGCTGGTCTTCGGCGCGGTGGGCGGCAAAGTAGGCGATCTGTGGCTTGAAGGCGCAGGCCTGGGCATGGGTGGCGTCGACGATGGCCGCGCAGAAGTCAAAGATGCGCGCCGCGTCGCCGCGCCAGGCGCCCGGAAAGCGCTCGGGCTCCGGGTCGAGCCCCACGCACAGCAGCGAATCGGCCTGGCGCTGGGCAGCGGCCAGCTGCACGGTGAAAGCGGGGGTGGTGGCGGTCATGCCCACATTGTCCTGCGAACCCCGCCCTGCGTAGGACAAGCGCCACAGCAGCGCGCGGCGCCATCCGGTGGGCCCGGCCGGGCAGCCTGGCCACACTGAAGGTCCAGCCTGCGCCGGTGATTGCCCGCACAGGCACCACGACACCCGGAGCTCCCATGACCTTCACACTGCAAGCATCCTCACTCACCGCCGCCCTGTCCCTGTCGGCGCTGCTGGCGTTCGCACCTGCCCATGCGGCACAGATCGGCGTGGCCGACTACAAGGCCGGCAAGGACAAGATCGCGGCCGACTTCAAGGCTGACAAGCTGGCTTGCGCGACCATGACCGCCAATGCCCAGGATGTGTGCCAGGAAGAAGCCAAGGCCAAGCACAAGAATGCGTTGGCTGTGCTCGAGTATGGCCACACCGGCAAGGCCGCCGACGCCCGCAAGATGCGCATGGTGCAGGTCGACACCTCCTATGACGTGGCCAAGGAGAAGTGCGACGACCTGGCCGGCAATGCCAAGGACGTGTGCGTGCAGCAGGCCAAGACCGACCGCACCAAGGGCGCGGCGGAGGCCAAGCTGGTCAAGGAGGTGGTGCAATCCGGCCAGGACGCCACCGATTCTGCCCGCGCCGCCGACCTGAAGCTGGCCAACGAGAAGTGCGATGCCCTCACCGGCGACGCCAAGTCCACTTGCCAAAGCGCGGCGCAAGCCCGCTTCGGCAAGATCTGAGGCCGGTGTGATGGCGCCCGGCACGGCCTGGCAGCCCCATGCGGCAACGGCATCCCAGTCGCCCGGCTGGCGCCCTGTGTCCGACAGCCCGCATGCAGGCACCGCACTGCCCGACCCGACCGCGCCAGACGCCTTTGCGCCCGGAGACCATGGCTTCATCGCCCTGTGCCGGGCCTATCGCGCCAGCGGCGGCATCGCCCGCGGCGTCGACCTCGCCCACTGGATGGCCGGCCGCGGCCAGGGCAACAGCCTGCACCTGGCAGCCTTGATCGTCAGCCGCGATGCCTTCAGCTTCCAGTGGTGCGGCACCTTCTGGGTGCCGATGTTCCAGTTCAGCCCGCTGCAACCGGCCTGGGGCGACGGCGCCCGCCAGGTGCTGGGTGAGCTGGGCCCGGTGCTCGATGGCTGGTCGCTGGCCGTCTGGTTCGCCAGCGCCAACAGCTGGCTGTCGGGGCGCCGCCCGCTCGACCTGCTGGCCACCAACCTGCCGCTGGTGCTGGCGGCCGCGCGCGCGGACCGTTATGTGATCAAGGGCTGACCCCGCCGGGCCGCCCCAGGCTCTCTTGCCCCCTCGGGGCCTGACGCGCAGCGGCAGGCTTGGGGGCGCCCCCCCGACCAAGGATTGCGCATGACTGCCCACCAAGCCTTCGCCCCTGCACCCCGACCTGCCACCCGCATCTGGCTGGCGTTGACCGCGCTGTCCCTGCTGGCACCATTGCCGGCGTTGGCCCAGGTGGCCGGCTCCACCACCGCCAGCGTCTCACTGACCGAGCGCCACGCGGTGGCCATGGGCTGGAGCGCCAAGCGCAGCGTGCTGGGCAAGAACGTCTACACCGAGGCGGGCCAGAAGATCGGCCAGGTGCAGGACATCATCATCGCCCCGGGCGGCAAGGTGTCCTATCTGATCATCGGCGCTGGCGGCTTCGTCGGCATCGGCCGCCATGACGTGGCCGTGCCTGCCGCCCAGGTGCGCGACCACGGTGGCCGGCTCGAGATGCCCGGCGCCACGCAGGACGTGATCCGCACCATCCCGCGCTTCGCATACGCCAATGACACGGCGGTGCGAGACCACTTCATCGCTGCCGCCACGCAGGACATCGCCCGCGCCCGTCGCAACCTCGTGTCCCTGCAGAAGACCGCTGGCCTGGCCGAGGCCGACGCCCGGGTGAAGCTGCAGGTCGAGGTCGACCAGCTGCAGCGTGACGTCCAGGTGGCCGAAGGCAAGCTGGCCGAGCTGCAGAACGCCAGCGTGTCCCTCTGGAAGGACTTCCAGGCCGGGCTCAGCGAAGCGGTGGACCGCCTGCACAGCGGGCCGGAGAGCGCAGTGCCGGGTTGAGCGGCTGCCCCGGCCTCAGCACCCGGCCGCCTTGCCAGGCACAGCGCCTGCTCGGCAGGCGCTGTGCCCGGGCTCAGCCCGGCAGCCCACGCGCCAGCTGCGCCGCCAGCCCGGTGTAGCTAGCCGGCGACATCGCCCGCAGGCGGGTCTTCTCGTCCTCGGGCAAGGCCAGCTTGTCGACGAATCCCAGCATCAGCGCGCGTGTCATCGGCTGGCCGCGGGTGAAGGCCTTGAGCTGTTCATACGGCTCGGGCAGGCCGTGGCGGCGCATCACGGTCTGCACAGCCTCGGCCATCACTTCCCAGGCGGCGTCCAGGTCGGCGGCCAGCGCCGCTGCATTGGTCTCCAGCTTGTCCAGGCCCTTGGCCAGGCTGTCCAGGCCCAGCAGCGCATAGCCGAAGGCCACGCCCATGTTGCGCAGCACGGTGCTGTCGGTCAGGTCGCGTTGCCAGCGGCTGATCGGCAGCTTCTGGCTCAGGTGCGTCAGCAGCGCGTTGGCCAGGCCGAAGTTGCCCTCGGCGTTCTCGAAGTCGATCGGGTTGACCTTGTGCGGCATGGTCGACGAGCCCACTTCGCCATCCTTGAGCCGCTGCTTGAAATAGCCCAGGCTGATGTAGCCCCACACATCGCGGCTCCAGTCGATCAGGATGGTGTTGCAGCGGGTCATGGCGTCGAACAGCTCGGCCATGTAGTCGTGCGGCTCGATCTGGATGGTGTAGGGGTTGAAGGCCAGACCCAGCCGCTGCTCGACCACCATGCGCGCAAATGCCGGCCAGTCATGCGCCGGATAGGCCGCCAGGTGGGAGTTGTAGTTGCCCACCGCGCCGTTCATCTTGGCCAGCAGGGCCACGCCGGCAATGCGCGCGCGCGCCGTGTGCAGCCGCGCCACCACGTTGGCCACCTCCTTGCCCACGGTGGTGGGGCTGGCCGTCTGGCCATGGGTGCGGCTGAGCATCGGCAGCGCGGCAAAAGACTGGGCCATGCCGTGCAGCTTGCTGATGATGCGGTCGATGGCCGGCAGCAGCACCTGGTCACGCGCGGCCTTCAGCATCAGCGCATGGCTGGTGTTGTTGATGTCCTCGCTGGTGCAGGCGAAGTGCATGAACTCGCTGGCGGATTCCAGGTCGGCATGGCCTTTGAAGCGCTGCTTGATCCAGTACTCGACCGCCTTCACGTCGTGGTTGGTGATGCGCTCGATCTCCTTGATCGACTGGGCGTCGGCCTCACTGAAGCGCAGCACCACGCTGCGCAGGTAGCCGCGGGTGGCCTCGGTCAGCGGCATGAACTCGGCAAACCCGGCGTCCGACAGGGCGATGAACCATTCCACCTCCACCTGCACCCGGCGCTGCATCAGGCCGAACTCGCTCATCAACGGGCGCAGCGCCGCCATGCGGCCTGCATAACGCCCATCCAGCGGGGACAGGGCCGACAGGGTGGAATGCACGGATTGGGTCATGGCAGTGGCGGATCAGGGGTTGTGGCTGGCGGCTGGCCAGACGCCGCACCACCTCGGGAAACCAACTGATTTTAGGCCGCCATGCCGGCCTTGCCGGCGACCAGCGCCGCGCGTAACGGCGCACTGCACCGCCGCGTGCCTGGCGCCGCATGCGTCTGCCCCATCAGGGAACACCCGCAGTCGCCTGTGTGGCACGGAGATTGCACCCCTCCATGGCCCTACAGTCGGGGCCTTTTGCACACCGCTGCACCACCGCCCACCCCCAACCCCGGAGCCTCCGATGACCGTGACCCGCCGAATGCTGACCTCTGCCGCCGTCCTGGCCGCCACCCTTGCCGCAACCGCACCGGCCTTTGCACAGGCCAAGCTGAAGGTGGCCGCGATCTACACCGTGCCGGTCGAGCAGCAATGGGTCAGCCGCATCGACAAGGCGCTGAAGGCCGCCGTGGCCCGCGGCGAGATCGACTACGTGTTCAGCGAGAACGTCACCAACGCCGACTACGAGCGGGTGATGCGCCAGTACGCCGAGCAGGGCAACACCCTGATCGTCGGCGAGGCCTTCGCGGTGGAAGCCGCCGCGCGCAAGGTGGCCAAGGACTACCCCAAGACCAGCTTCCTGCTGGGCAGCAGCGGCAAGCCGCAGGCGCCCAACTTCGCGGTGTTCGACAACTACATCCAGGAGCCGGCCTACCTGACTGGCATGCTGGCTGGCGGCATGACCAAGAGCAACAAGATCGGCCTGGTCGGCGGCTTCCCCATCCCCGAGGTGAACCGGCTGATGAACGCCTTCATGGCTGGCGCCAAGGAAGTGAACCCCAAGGCTGAATTCAGCATCAGCTTCATCAACAGCTGGTTCGACCCGCCCAAGGCCAAGGAAGCCGCCTTCGCGATGATCGACAAGGGCGCCGACGTGATGTATGCCGAGCGCTTCGGTGTCAGCGACGCCGCCAAGGAGCGCAAGGTGCTGGCCATCGGCAACGTGATCGACACCCAGAAGGACTACCCCGACACCGTGGTGGCCAGCGCGATCTGGCACATGGAGCCCACCATCGACGCCGCCATCAAGGCGGTGAAGGCCGGCGCCTTCAAGGCCGAAGATTACGGCCACCTGTCGATGATGAAGGTCAAGGGCAGCAGCCTGAGCCCGCTGGGCACTTTCGAGAAGAAGGTGCCGGCCGACCTCGTGGCCAAGGTGGCCGCCAAGGAGAAGGCGATCCTGGCCGGCCAGTTTACGGTGAAGGTGAACGACGCCCAGCCCAAGGCCAAGTGACGAGCCCCCGGCTCGGGCTGCTGCTCGCGCCGCCCCCCGGGCCGCCACCTGACGGGGCTGGCTCCGCCCACCGGCATGGTGTCCCGCCCCTGCTGCGCATCGACGGCATCACCAAGCGCTTTGGCGCGCTGGTGGCCAACGACGCCATCTCGCTGACGCTGAGCCGTGGCGAGGTGCTGGCCCTGCTGGGCGAGAACGGCGCGGGCAAGAGCACCCTGGTGTCGATCCTGTTCGGCCACTACCTGGCCGATGCCGGGCGCATCACGGTCGATGGTCAGCCGCTGGCGCCCGGCAACCCGGCGGCGGCGCTGGCCGCCGGCATCGGCATGGTGCACCAGCACTTCACGCTGGCCGACAACCTGAGCGTGCTCGACAACGTGATGCTGGGCACCGAGCCGCTGTGGCAGCCGTTCTCGCGCCGCAAGGCTGCACGGCAGGCGCTGGCCGACACGGCGCAACGCTTCGGCCTGCAGGTCGACCCCGAGGCCCGCATCGCCGACCTGTCGGTGGGTGAGCGCCAGCGGGTCGAAATCCTGAAGGCGCTTTTGCCGTCCTGGGGTCGGGGCCGCAAGGCCGGCGCCCGCATCCTGATCCTGGACGAACCCACGGCGGTGCTGACACCGCAGGAAAGCGAATCGCTGTTCGCCACCCTGGGCCAGCTGGTGGCGCAGGGCCTGGCCATCATCTTCATCGGCCACAAGCTCGACGAGGTGCTGCGGGTGAGCCACCGCATCGCCGTGCTGCGCGGCGGCAAGCTGGTGGCCGAGATGCCCGCCGCCGGTGCCAGCAAGGCCCAGCTGGCGCAGGCCATGGTGGGGCGTGATGTGCAGCGCGTGGTGCGTGAAGCCAAGGCCGTGCCGGCGGCGGCTGCTGCGCCGGTGTGCACGCTGCAGGGCGTCACCGTGCGCGGCCATGGCGCCTGGCCGCAACTGGACAACGTGAGCCTGGCGCTGCAGCCCGGCGAGGTGGTGGCCATCGCCGGTGTGGCCGGCAACGGCCAGCACACGCTGGCCGACCTGCTGCACGGCCTGGTGGCGCCCGACGCCGGCACGCTGACGGTGGCCGGCCGCGCGCTGCCTGCCACGCCCCGCGCCTGGGTGGATGCCGGCGTGGCCCGCATCCCCGAAGACCGCCATGCGGTGGGCGTGGTGGGCGACCTGCCGCTGTGGGAGAACGCGGTGCTCGAACGCAGCAGCCGCCCCGCCTTCGCCCGCTGGGGCCTGGTGCGGCGGGCGGCGGCCCGGGCGTTTGCCCAGGGCCTGGTGACGCACTTCGACGTGCGCGGCACCGAAGGCAGCGGCCTGGACACCACCACCCGCAGCCTGAGCGGCGGCAACATGCAAAAGCTGATTCTCGGCAGGGCGCTCACGCCAGCCCCCCGCCCCCGGCGTACCGGGGGTGACCCGGCGCTCGGGCCCGGTGCTGGTGATCCGCCCCACAGCGGCCCGCCCATGCTGATCGTCGCCAACCAGCCCACCTGGGGCCTGGACATCGGCGCCGTGGCCTATGTGCACCGCCAGTTGCTCGATGCCTGTGCGCAGGGCGCCGCGCTGCTGTTGATCAGCGAAGACCTGGACGAGATCTTCGCCTTGGCCGACCGCATCGCGGTGATGCACCACGGCCAGCTCAGCGCCGCGCTGCCGGTGGCCGACTGGACGCTGCCGGCCATCGGTCTGGCGATGGCCGGGTCGTCCGGCGCAGCCTTACAAGAAGGCGCCCATGCAGCTTGAGCGCCGCACGCAGACACCACGCGCCATGCTGCTGGCCGCGCCCATCGGCGCGGTGCTGGCCACGCTGGTCATCACATCACTGCTGGTGGCCTTGGCCGGCGCGCCGGTGGGCCGGTCCTATGCGCTGCTGCTCGAAGGCGGCTTCGGCTCGCGCTTCGCCTGGACCGAGACCCTGACCCGCGCCACGCCGCTGATCCTGACCGGCCTGGCTGCGGCCGTGGCCTTCAAGGCCCGGCTCTACAACATCGGCGGTGAAGGCCAGCTGTACGCAGGCGCCATGGCCGCCGTGGCCGTGGGCGGCCTGCATGGCGGCACCGGTTTCGAGCAACCGGTGTGGTTGCTGTTCCCGCTGATGATGGCCGCCGCCGCCATGGCCGGCGCGCTGCTGTTGCTGGGCCCGGCGCTGATGAAAAGCCGCCTGGGCGTGGACGAGGTGGTCACCACGCTGCTGCTGAACTTCATCGTGCTGCTGGGCGTGTCGGCCCTGCTCGACGGCCCGATGAAAGACGCCACCGCCATGGGCTGGCCGCAGAGCGTGGCCATCCAGGACGCGCTGCAGCTCGACAAGCTGGTCGAGCGCAGCCGCGTGCACACCGGCCTGCTGTGGGCGCTGGTGCTGGCGCTGGTGCTGTGGGCGTTTCTCGGCTACACGACGACAGGCTTCCAGATCCGCGCAGTGGGTGCCAATGCCCGCGCGGCGGCGTTTGCCGGCATGCCGGTGGGCTGGGTGGCGGTGAAGGTGGCGCTGTTGTCGGGCGCGCTGGCCGGGCTGGCCGGTGCCATCGAGGTGGCCGGCCGCGCTGGTTATGTGACGCTGGACATGTCACCCGGCTACGGCAGCAGCGGCGTGGTGATCGCGATGCTGGCCGCGCTGAATCCGCTGGGCGTGGTGGCGGCGGCCGTCTTCGTGGCCGGCATCCTGGTGGGCGCCGACAGCATGGGCCGCGCCGTGGGCGTGCCCACCTACATCGCCGATGTCATCGTGGCGGTCAGCCTGATCACCATGCTGATCGCCACCTTGCTCACGCAGTACCGCATCAGGTGGCGCACATGACAGGCGGGCCGAGCGCCGGGCCGCTCCCAAGCCGGCCCGCCATCCCCTCGGGGGATCGGGCCGCCGTTACCGCCGGCCGCGGGGCAGAAATGAACGAGCTGCTGGATCTGCTGCTGGCCGAACCCTTCTGGGTGGCCGTGCTGCGCATCGCCACGCCGCTGATCCTGGGCACGCTGGGCGTGCTGCTGTGTGAACGGGCCGGTGTGCTGAACCTGGGCGTCGAAGGCATCCTGGTGGCCGGTGCGTTTGCCGGCTGGCTGGGCGTCTACAACGGCCTGGGCCTGTGGGGCGGGGTGCTGGTGGCGGCGGCGGTGGGGGCGGCCTTCGGTCTGCTGCATGCCTTTCTGACGGTGACGCTCACGCTGTCGCAGCATGTGTCGGGCCTGGGCATCACCCTGCTGGCCACCAGCCTGGCCAGCTTTGCCTACCGGGTCAGCTTTCCCAAGGTCGACAGCCCGCCCACCATCACGCCGTTTGCACCGATGGACTGGCTGCCGATCCCCGTGCTGAACCAGCAGACGCCCCTCACCCTGCTGGCCTTGCTGGCCGTGCCGCTGGTGGCCTGGGGCCTGAACCGCACGCCGCTGGGCCTGGCGGTGCGCATGGTTGGCGAGAACCCGGCTGCGGCCGAAGGCCAGGGCCTGGACGTGCAGCGCCTGCGCACCGGCGCCATCGTGGCCGGGTCGGCGCTGATGGGCGTGGCCGGCGCGTTTCTCACGCTCAGTGCCTTCAACGCCTTCTACTTCAACATGGTCAACGGCCGCGGCTGGGTGTGCGTGGCGCTGGTGGTGTTTGCCAGCTGGCGGCCCGGCAAGGCGCTGCTGGGGGCGCTGCTGTTCGCCTTCTTCGACGCGCTGCAACTGCGCCTGCAGCAGGCCACCGGCGCCGATGGCGGGCCGCTGGGCCTGGCCCTGCCGTACCAGCTGTACCTGGCGCTGCCCTACATCATGGCCATCGTCGCCCTGGTGCTGGTGGCGCGGCGGGCGGCGTATCCGCAGGCCTTGATGAAGCCTTACCGCAAGGGTGAGCGGTAGAACACTGGCCCAGGTTGGGGGTCGGCGGGCACGCAGCACGGCGTCGACGGGTGGTCGACATGCCGTGGGCGTGATGCAGGTCAAGTGCGCCGCTGCGGCTGTTGCCCAGAATCGGCGGAAGCAGCCAAGCCGCACCACTCTCGGCCGCACCTTGGCCGCACCCCGGCCACACCCAACGCACCGCAGGCGCGGCAAGCCCATCGCCCATGACCGCCCCTGCGCTGCTGGCCCTGATCACCGCTGCGCTGCTGCTGCAGCTGGCCGTGGGCATCGGCTGGGTGGTGTGGCGCCGGCGGTCGGCGGAGGGGCCGTCTGCCCTGCCGGCTGCGGCAGCAGCACCCCCCGGGCCCGACAGCGCCTGGGCCGGCTGGCGCAGCTTCCGGGTGGTGCACCGCCAGGCCGAAGACCCTGCCGCATCGCAGTGCTCGTTCCATCTGCAGCCGGTCGATGGCCTGCCGCTGCCGGCATTCCAGCCCGGGCAGTTCCTCACCTTCAGCCTGGACATCGCGCCCGCGCCATCGGGCGGGCCCACCAGTGGGTTGGCGCCCGCCCGGCCTGTCATCCGCTGCTATTCGCTGTCGGACCAGCCCGACCCGACGCACTACCGGGTGACGGTCAAGCGCGTGCCGGCACCGGCCGGCCACCCGGGCTGCGCGCCCGGCCTGTCGTCCAACCATTTCCATGACCGGGTGCAGGTGGGCGACATCCTGCGCCTGAAGGCGCCGGCCGGCCGGTTCTTCATCGACCCCGACCCCGCCGTGCCTGTGGTGCTGGTCGGTGGCGGCATCGGCATCACGCCGATGATGGCCATGCTGCGCTGGTGCCTGGTCCGCCAGCCGCAGCGCCAGCTGCACCTGTTCTACGGCCTGCGCAACAGCCAGGAGCATGCCTTCAAGCCCGTGCTGGAAGCCATGGCCGCTGCGCACCCTGCCTTGCACCTGCATGTGGTCTACAGCCGCCCTGCAGACGGTGACAGGCCAGGGCAGGACTTCCAGCACACCGGCCATGTCGACATCGACCTGCTGCGCCGCACCCTGCCGCATGGCCGCCACCAGTTCTATGTGTGCGGCCCGCCCGCGATGATGCAGACCCTGGTGCCGGCGCTGGCCGACTGGGG
>JARXAJ010000105.1 GCA_029865965.1 Aquabacterium sp. | reverse complement strand
GCCCTGAGCCGGGACCGCCTGGCGCGAGAATCAGTGTCCCCGCCACTGACCCCGCCACCACCATGCAACGCCGCCAACTGATCGCCACCGCCTGCACCCTGGCCACCCTGGCTGCGGTGGTACTCCCCGGCCCGGCCGCCGCGCAGGCCTGGCCCACCCAGCCGGTCAGGATCGTGGTGCCCGCGCCCGCCGGCAGCAGCCTGGACATCATCGCCCGCCTGCTGGCCGACAAGCTCAAGGACCGCTGGGGCCAGCCGGTGGTGGTCGACAACAAGCCCGGCGCCGGCGGCATGCTGGGCGTGGACGTGGCGGCCAAGGCCGCGCCCGACGGCCACACCCTGGCGGTGGGCTTCAATGGCCCGATCGCGTTTGCCCCGTTCCTCTACAACAAGATGCCCTACAACCCGGGCAAGGACCTGGTGCCCGTGGTGATGACCACCTCCCAGCCCAATGTGCTGGCCGTCAACGCCGACCTGCCGATCAACACAGTCAAGGAATTCGTCGATTGGGCCAAGGCCAGGAACGGCGGCGCCAACTACAGCAGCCTGGGCCAGGGCAGCTCGGCCCACCTGACGATGGCGCTGATGATGAACGAAGCCGGCTTTGCCGCCACCCATGTGCCGTTCAACGGCTCGCCGCCGCCGGCGATGGGGGTGGCCCACGGCACCGCCCACCCCACCTTCATGGTGGCGCCGGCACTGCTGCCACATGTGCGCAACAACAAGGTGCGGCTGCTGGCCACCAGCGCCGCACAGCGGCCCGACAGCCTGAAGGACCTGCCCACCCTGGCCGAAGCCGGCTATCCGCAGGTGGAAAGCCTGGCCTGGAACGGCTTGTTCACCGCCACCGGCACGCCCGCTGCCGTGATGGCCAAGATCAATGCCGACGTCAACACCGCGCTGAAGGACCCGGCGGTGAAGGCCGCACTCGACGCCCAGGGCCTGACGGCAGTGGGCGGCAGTGCCGAAGACTTCAAGCGTGTGCTCGATGCCGACAGCAAACGTTGGGGCGCGATCATCCAGAAAGTGGGCATCAAGCTGGAGTGATGCCGCGACGGACGCCAACGCCGATGCCATGCGAGACCTCGACAAGATCGACCTGCGCATCCTGCGGGTGCAGCAGGCCGACGGCCGCATCAGCAACCTGAAGCTGACCGAGGCGGTGCACCTGTCGCCCGCGGCGGTGCTCGAACGGGTCAAGCGCCTGACCCGCGACAGCTACATCTGGGGGACGAGGCGCGGCTGAACGCCAACATGCTGGGCGCGGGCCTGCTGGTGTTCGTCGAGATCCTGGAATGCCACCTGGTGGCCGGCGGCTTCGACTATCTGCTGAAGACCCACGTGGCCGACATGGCCGCTTACCGCACGTCCACCGGCACGGGGCTGGCCCGCCCGCCGAAGATCGCCGAGCCCACCCGCACGATGGTGGCGCCTTCGGCAACGGCTGCCTCCAGGTCGGCGCTCATGCCCATGCTGAGGGTGTCCAGCGCCAGGCCCTGGGCATTCAGCGCGTCCAGCAGTTGCCGCAGCGCCCGGTGCGGCACCCGCTGGGCTGCCAGGTCAGCCGCCGGCTCGGGGATGGCCATCAGCCCGCGCAGGCGCAGCCGGGGCAGCGCCGCCACCGCCCGTGCCACGGCCGGCACCTCGGCCGGGGCCAGGCCGCTCTTGCTGGCCTCGCCGCTGATGTTGACCTGAAGGCACACCTGCAACGGCGGCAGATGGGCCGGGCGCTGTTCGCTCAAGCGTTGTGCAATCTTCAGCCGGTCGACCGAGTGCACCCAATCCACCGCCTCGGCCACCGGCCGGGTCTTGTTGCTCTGCAGCGGGCCGATCAGGTGCCAGGTGATCTGGGCGCGCAAGTCGGCCAGGTCGGCAATCTTGTCCAGCGCTTCCTGCACATAGTTTTCGCCGAACTGGCGGCAGCCGGCGTCGAATGCGTCACGCACGGCGCCGGCCGGGAAGGTCTTGCTCACCGCCAGCAGCGTGACGCTGTCCACGGGCCGGCCGGCCTGCGCGCAAGCGTCGCTGATCCGGTTGAGAACAGTGCTCAGATTGTCGATAACGATCGTCATAATCCCTTTGGCTTCAAGCGGACCCCCATGGACATCACCCAACTGCTTTCCTTCTCGGTCAAGAACAAGGCGTCTGACTTGCACCTGTCAGCCGGCCTGCCGCCGATGATCCGGGTCAACGGCGACGTGCGGCGCATCAACGTGGAAGCACTCGACCACAAGGCCGTGCACGACATGGTGTACGACATCATGAACGATGCCCAGCGCAAGGCCTATGAAGATACGCTGGAATGCGATTTTTCGTTCGAGATCCAGGGCCTGGCGCGCTTCCGCGTCAATGCCTTCAACCAGAACCGTGGCGCGGGCGCGGTGTTCCGCACCATTCCCAGCAAGATCCTGACGCTGGAGCAATTGAACGCGCCCAAGATCTTCGCCGACCTGGCGCTGCGCCCGCGCGGCATGGTGCTGGTGACCGGGCCCACCGGGTCGGGCAAGAGCACCACGCTGGCGGCCATGGTCAACCACCTGAACGAAAACGAATACGGCCATGTGCTGACGGTGGAAGTCCCGATCGAGTTCGTGCACGACAGCAAGAAGTGCCTGATCAACCAGCGCGAGGTGGGCCCGCACACCATGAGCTTTTCCAATGCGCTGCGCAGCGCGTTGCGCGAAGACCCCGACGCCATCCTGGTCGGTGAGATGCGCGACCTGGAAACCATCCGCCTGGCGCTCACCGCGGCCGAGACCGGCCACCTGGTCTTCGGCACCTTGCACACCAGCAGCGCGGCCAAGACGGTCGACCGCATCGTCGACGTGTTCCCCGCCGCCGAGAAGGAAATGGTGCGTGCGATGCTCAGTGAATCGCTGGTGGCGGTGATCTCGCAAACACTCTGCAAGCTCAAGGACGGCACCGGCCGCGCTGCGGCGCACGAGATCATGATCGGCACCCCGGCCATCCGCAACCTGATCCGCGAGAACAAGGTGGCGCAGATGTACTCGTCGATCCA
The DNA here is from genome assembly GCA_029865965.1 of Aquabacterium sp. Lineage (GTDB taxonomy): Bacteria > Pseudomonadota > Gammaproteobacteria > Burkholderiales > Burkholderiaceae_C > Pseudaquabacterium. Next base: position 2,517 of record JARXAJ010000105.1, on the reverse strand, counting down.
GACCGGGCAGAGCCTGGGCATGCAGACGCTCGACCAGAACCTGGCCGACCTGGTGCGGCGCGGCGTGGTGTCGCCGGCCGAGGCGCGGTCGAAGGCCAAGATCCCCGAGAACTTCCCAGGGTGACGGTGCCCCCACGCGCCCGCCGGTCGCTGCCCCTCGAAGGGGCTTTGGCAGCGGCCCGGCGAAGCCGGATCCGCGCCAAGCCCCGGGTTCAAGACGCGGCGCAGTCGCCGTGCACCACAGTCCAGGACGGAGCTTGAATGGAACGCGACCAGGCCTCTAAGTTCATCCACGACCTGCTGCGCCTGATGGCCACGCGAGGCGGGTCCGACCTGTTCCTGACGGCCGACTTTCCGCCCGCCATCAAGGTGGACGGCAAGATCACCCGGGTGTCGCCGCAGCCGCTGACCGGCCAGCACACCATGGCGCTGGCCCGCTCGGTGATGAACGAGCGCCAGGCCGCCGAGTTCGAGCGCACCAAGGAATGCAACTTCGCCATCTCGCCGCAGGGCGTGGGGCGCTTCCGTGTCAATGCCTTCATGCAGCAGGGGCATGTGGGCATGGTGATGCGCACCATCCCGCAGGTGCTGCCCACCATCGACGGCCTGGGCCTGCCCCAGGTGATGAAGGACGTGGCGATGACCAAGCGCGGCCTGGTCATCATGGTGGGCGCCACCGGCTCGGGCAAGAGCACCTCGCTGGCGGCGATGATCGACTGGCGCAACGAGAACAGCTACGGCCACATCATCACCATCGAAGACCCGGTTGAATTCGTGCATGCGCACAAGAACTGCATCGTCACCCAGCGTGAGGTGGGCATCGACACCGATGGCTGGGAGCAGGCGCTGAAGAACACCCTGCGCCAGGCGCCCGACGTCATCCTGATGGGCGAGATCCGCGACCGCGAGACCATGGAGCATGCGGTGGCCTTTGCCGAGACCGGCCACCTGTGCATCACCACGCTGCATGCCAACAGCGCCAACCAGGCGCTCGACCGCATCATCAACCTGTTCCCTGAAGAACGGCGCCAGCAGTTGCTGATGGATCTGTCGCTCAACCTCAAGAGCATCGTCAGCCAGCGCCTGCTGCCCAAGGAAGAAGGCAAGGGCCGCATTGCCGCGGTCGAGATCATGCTGAACACGCCCTTGATCAGCGATCTGATCTTCAAGGGCGAGGTGGCCGAGATGAAGGACCTGATGAAGCGCAGCCGCGAGCTGGGCATGCAGACCTTCGACCAGGCGCTCTACGACCTGTACGAAGCCGGCGAGATCACGCTGGAAGACGCGCTGCGCAATGCCGATTCGGTCAACGACCTGCGCCTGCAGGTCAAGCTGCACAGCCTGCGTGCGCGCAACCGCGACCTGTCGGCCGGCACCGAGCACCTGAGCATCATGTGACCGCTGGCCTGTGGTGCGGGGGCTGCTCGGCAGCCGGCTGCGGTAACCTCGGCTGCCGTCTCTGTTCCACCGTCACGAAGCCTGGTTCCAGCGCACCACCGTGCGCAAGCCCGCCCCCGAGAAATGATGACACCACCCATGAAGACCTACGATCCTGTTTCGAGCCGCCGCGTCGCCTTTCTGGGCCTGGGCGTGATGGGCCACCCGATGGCCGGCCACCTGGCGCGCGCCGGCCACCAGGTCACCGTCTACAACCGCAGCCCGGCCAAGGCCCAGGCCTGGGTGGCCGAGTTCGCCGCCCAGGGCGGCAGGTCGGCCGCCACCCCGCGTGAGGCGGCTACCGGTGCCGAGTTCGTGTTTGCCTGCGTGGGCAATGACGACGACTTGCGCGCGGTGGTGCTCGGCGCGGATCTGGGCGGCGGCCAGCGGTCCGCCGACGGCGCCTTCGCCGGCATGGCACCCGGCGCTGTGTTCGTCGACCACACCACGGCGTCGGCCGAGGTGGCGCGCGCGTTGTATGCCGCCGCCCGCAGCCTGGGCCTGCAATTCGTCGATGCGCCGGTCTCGGGTGGCCAGGCGGGCGCGGTCAACGGCCTGTTGACGGTGATGTGCGGCGGCGACGCCGAGCCCTTCGCCGCGATGCAGCCGGTGGCGCTGGCGTTCTCGCGCGCTGTCACCCTGGTGGGCGCGCCGGGCGCCGGGCAGCTGGCCAAGATGGTCAACCAGATCTGCATCGCCGGGCTGGTGCAGGCCTTGTCCGAGGGCATCGCCTTCGGCCAGAAGGCTGGCCTGGACATGAAGCAGGTGCTGGATGTCATCGGCAAGGGCGCGGCCCAGAGCTGGCAGATGGACAACCGCGGCAAGACCATGGTCGACGGCCAGTTCAACTTCGGCTTCGCGGTCGACTGGATGCGCAAGGACCTGGGCCTGGTGATGGACGAGGCCCGTCGTAACGGCGCGCGCGTGCCTGTCACCGCCCTGGTCGACCAGTTCTATGCCGATGTGCAGGCCGCCGGCGGCCAGCGCTTCGACACCAGCAGCCTGGTCACCCGGCTGAAGTAGCCCATCCCCGAAGCGCCGCAAGCGCTTCCCCCGAAGCGCCGCAAGCGCTTCCCCCGA
>JARXAJ010000046.1 GCA_029865965.1 Aquabacterium sp. | reverse complement strand
GGCATGAACGTGGTGGGCGACCTGTTCGGCCAGGGCAAGATGTTCCTGCCGCAGGTGGTCAAGAGCGCCCGCGTGATGAAGCAGGCGGTGGCCCATCTGCTGCCCTACATCGAAGCCGAGAAGAAGCTGCTGCAAGACGCTGGTGGCGATGTCAAGCCCAAGGGCAAGATCGTCATCGCCACCGTCAAGGGCGACGTGCACGACATCGGCAAGAACATCGTCACCGTCGTCCTGCAGTGCAACAACTTCGAGGTGGTGAACATGGGCGTGATGGTGCCCTGCCAGGACATCCTGGCCAAGGCGCGCGTCGAAGGCGCCGACATCATCGGCCTGAGTGGCCTGATCACCCCCAGCCTGGAAGAGATGCAGTACGTGGCCGCCGAGATGCAGCGTGACGACTGGTTCCGCATGAAGAAGATCCCGCTGTTGATCGGTGGCGCCACCTGCAGCCGTGTGCACACCGCGGTGAAGATCGCGCCGCACTATGAAGGCCCGGTGGTCTATGTGCCCGATGCCAGCCGCAGCGTGGGCGTGTGCAGCGATCTGCTGAGCGACGAGCGCGCGGCGAAGTTCATCGACGACCTGAAGGCCGACTACGACAAGGTGCGTGCCCTGCATGCCAGCAAGAAGGCCACGCCGCTGGTGACGCTGGCGGCCGCCCGCGCCAACAAGACACCCATCGCCTGGGCCGGCTACACCCCGCCCCGGCCCAAGTTCATCGGCCGGCGGATGTTCAAGAACTTCGACCTGGCCGAACTGGCCGGCTGCATCGACTGGGCGCCGTTCTTCCAGACCTGGGACCTGGCGGGCAAATTCCCCGACATCCTGAAAGACGACATCGTCGGCGCCGAGGCGGTGCGGGTGTTCAGTGACGGCAAGCGCCTGCTGCAACGCGCCATCGACGGCCGCTGGCTGCAGGCCAATGGCGTGGTCGGCTTCTGGCCGGCCAACACCGTGGGCCACGACACCATCGCCATCTACACCGATGAAACCCGCAGCCAGGTGCTGCTGCACTGGCGCCCGCTGCGGCTGCAGACCGAGCGGCCGGTGATCGACGGCGTGAAGCGCGCCAACCGCTGCCTGGCCGACTTCATCGCGCCACGTGCCGACGCTGGTGGCAAGGACGACTACATCGGCCTGTTCGCCGTGACCGCCGGCCTGGGCGCCGACAAGAAGGTGGCCCAGTTCGAGGCCGACCATGACGATTACCAGTCGATCATGCTCAAGGCCCTGGCCGACCGTCTGGCCGAAGCCTTTGCCGAGCGCCTGCACCAGCGTGTACGCATGGACCTGTGGGGCTATGCGCCCGACGAAGCGCTGGACAACACCCAGTTGATCGCCGAACAGTACCGCGGCATCCGCCCGGCGCCGGGCTACCCGGCCTGCCCCGACCACAGCGTCAAGCGGGCGATGTTCGACGCCCTGCAGGCCGGCGACATCGGCATGGGCCTGACCGAGAGCCTGGCGATGACGCCAGCGGCCAGCGTCAGCGGTTTCTACCTGGCCCACCCCGAGGCCACCTACTTCAACGTGGGCCGCATCGGCAACGACCAGGTGCAGGCCTGGGCCGAAGCCGAAGGGCTGGGCGTGGCCGAGGCCGAGCGGCACCTGGCGCCGCTGTTGTGAGAAGGCGCGCCGACCGCTGCCGGGCTGCTGCGGTGGCCGCTGGCGGCGTCAGCGGGTGAAGAGATCGACCCTGCCGCTGCGGATCAGATTTTCTGCCGCGCTGACGTTGTCTTCCAGGCGGCCGCCGTCCAACTCGGCAAACACCGCGACAACGCCGAGTTGCTGGCCGACGGTTTCTGCCAGCTTGTCCTCCCCCTGGCCCGTGGCCTCTGCCACTTTGCGCAGCAACTCGGGGCCGAGCGCTGACCGCACCTTGACGGGGTCTGCGAGGCCAGCGCCCGTGGTGCCGTAGCCAAGGCCCTGCAAAGTGGTCAGCAGCCTGCCGGGCCGTGCGGAGATCTCGCGCAGCGCATAACCAGCCGCCTGCTTCAGCGCGTCACCCCGAGAATGGATCTGGTCTGACATGGCATCTCCTATCGACGCGCACTCGGCCTGGCCGAGAATCCTTCGAATAATACTCCCGCCGTTGGGGCTGCGGCTTTCGAGACCCACAGGCGCCGCAACATGATGACCAAGGCGGGATCCCGGTCAGGGTCGGTCGCGGGCGCGCTGGACACCGCCAGCGCTTCGCTCAGCGCTTCCTCCATGCAGGCGCGGCCCAGCAGCCTGTAGGCCTCCATCTGGGCTTCCGTGAAGAACTGGTCGGCGGTGGACTCATGTGGAAACGTGGGGGACTCGTTGGCGTAGTTCAGCACCTCCACGGGCAGGGGGCGTTTCAGCCGCCGCCCGGGCTTCACGTACAACAGCCGGCCCCGCGGCAGGTTGTCGCCATAGTCGATCTCGAACCATGCCCAGGGCTGGGCCAGCGCGTCCGGCCCGATTCCCGCCCAGGGCTGGGTGCGGTGCACATGCACACCCAGGTCGATCCGCGCCCGGCGAAAGGCCTCGGCCAGGTCCGAGAGGTGATGACGTGGGTCACAGGACGAGTCGACGACGACGATGCGCCGGCAGCCACGGCGCAACAGCTCGTGCAGGCCGAGGTTCTCGAAGTGTCCGCCGTCGCTCAGGTGCAGCCAGCGCTGGAACCTGGTTCGCACGCCAATCATTTCCCGTAGCAATGTGGTGCCGCCCGGTGACGGCCGCCTGCTGCGCACGGCATGGGCATCGGTCGGATTCCCCAGCCACAGCCCCAGGCGGGCATTCATCAACGCCTTCAGGAAGGCGGTCACTGGTTGCGTCAGCCGGCCCGACACAGGCGACATGGCGGCGCCGGAGACGGCCATGGCCGTGCCCAGGCTGATGCCGGTGCGCTCGCCCGGATCGGTGGCATCGGCAAAGAAGGCACGGGTGTCGGCGAAGCCGATGTCTTCGGCAGCGCCGCCACAGAAGTAAGGGCTGAAGGTGAACGGCCATTCGCGCGGAACCCGGCCATCCAGGTCGGACGCATTGCGGCCGCTGACTGCCGCGTTGAAGAGGAACAAAGGCAGGGGCCGGTCCGGCCGTGAACGCAGCCACGCCAGCGCCAAGTCATCGTCCTCGTCGATGTTGGTGGCGGGATCGGCGCGCCGCGGCCGGAACTGCGCCTGCTCTTCTGCCGGCATGTCCGCCGGAGCCCGCACCTGTGGATGGCGCAGGCTCAGGCGTGACGCCCCCAGGAAGGTGCGGACCAGGCCTTCCTTGTAGATGCTGTGCAGAGTGAAGCGATTGACATCCAGCAGTTGCCCCAGGACAAAGGCGAACAGCGCGACACCGCCCATCAGCGCCACGATGCCCAGACCTTCGTCCGCGGGGAACCGCCGCACCATCGGGCCCACGACGCCGAGCGCGAGCAGCCAGAGGACAAGCAGTGCCAGCGCGGCATTGGCGACTGCGGCAAATCCCGCAAAACGCCACAGCGTGGCGGCCAGCACCAGTGACGCCAGGACCAGGGCGAGCAAGACCTGCGGATGCTGGCGCAACAGATCGACCGGATCTGGCCAGAGTGCAAGGCCGAACAACAAGGTGGACGCCACCACGCCCGCCAGCATCCAGCCGGCCACACGCGCTGCCCAGGCCCGGTCCCGTTCGCGCAGATGGGGTGCGATCAGCGCCATCGACGCCATCTCGGCGAGCCCATAGCTGGCCAGGATTGCCGGTGGTCCCAGCGTGAACAGTGCATGCAGTTCCAAGTCGCTGTGCAGCGAGGACTGCAGCAGCCACGTCAGACACCAACTCGACACGGCGAGACCGCACAGTGTCGCCAGCATCCGCCGGCTGGGGGGAATCGCGTGGCGGACCAACGGACCCGGGGCCGGCAATTGCTGGCGCAGGCGTCGGATGCGGAAGCGGTCGAGGGCTTGCTGGACACCGGGGCGTGCGAGCGGGGCAGCCACGAGCGACGACAAGCCGATGGCCACGGCGCAAACCAAGGCCACCGCTGCGGCGAGCCCGCCCGGCAGCACTGTCGGCAGTGCCAGCAGCGCGGCGTCCTGGAGCAGCGACAGGCACGCTGCAATCAGAAGGGTCACGCCCACCGTCGAAAGCATCACCAACTGCGCCAGCCCGGGCGATGGCCGCGGGATGTCGGTTGGCACGCGGTGGTACATCGTGAGCCTGCGTAGTAAGCCCATCAGCAGCACGGCCAACACCGTCGTCAACGCCAGGCCGGACTGGGCCCATAGGGTACGCAGTGCCGGCTCTTGCCGTGCCACTGACTTCGAGGCGGCAACAATGACGTGTGGCAGCAGCAGCAGCGCCACCAGCCATGCGGTGACCAGCAGCAGGATGGGCAGCCAGCGGGTCAGGTAGGCGGCGATCAACGCCCAGAGATCGCTTGCGACCGACGATCCCCGCCGCGGGGCGAGGTAGGCGCAATGCCTGCGAAGCCAGCGCAACGGTGCCCGCGCCAGGCCATCCACGGGCCGCAGATCCGCTTCGACGCCGGCCATGCCGTCGGCATGGCGGTAAGCCCAGGCACCGATCCACGCCGCAGCGTAGCCGCCGCCCGAGACCGATGAGACGATGTCGAAGGCCCGCAGCAGACCTTGGCGTGCCAGGGCTTCCAGTGCACCGGCGGCGAAGCTGGCGCTGCGGATGCCACCGCCCGACAGCGCCAGCCCGACCAGGGCCTGCGGATGGACCGGTTCGTCCTGGATGGGTTGCGGCGGCCAGCTGGCCAGGTCGTCCACTGCGGCCTTGCCGAGCACCATGAAGCGCCGATGCATCTGTTCCAGGGCGGCATCGATGGCTTCGCGCAGCGTAGCGGGCAGCCCGGTGGCCGCCTCGGCGAAGTCGCCCAGCATCGCAGTGGCTTCCTGGCGCAAACCGGCGCTGTCCGCCACGGGGCCAGCCCTGGCTGCGCCGTCGGCGTTGGCGACAACCTCTGCCGCATGGTGGTGCAGCTTCTCCAGCTGGGCACAGACCGCGCCGGACTCTTGTGCGGCCACGGCCGATGCGCGGACATCGGCTGTGGCGTCCCGGTGCGCGCAGCGCCGGGCATCGAGCAGCGACTGGGCGAACACTGGCCAGCCCCGCTGGATGGCGATCTGCACACTTTCGAGAAACAGGATCTCGCTGGATCGGCGGTGCACAGGCGCCGTCCATGCCTGCCGACCACGCCAACGCCGCGCCCGCGCCGCCCACCGGCGCCAGCCGGCTGCCTGGGCTGCATCGTGGTAATCACGGGTGCCGGCGTCGAAGGTGTCGTCAGCGCTTGTGTCAGGAAGAGTCGGCATCTTGCATTTGTCCTTGCATGCTGCAGCAGCTTCTTGCCTGCGCCAGTGTCGTGGCATCGGGTCATGCCGGTCATCCATGATCTTGCGGGTGGCGTCACCCGCGCGACTGGGCGTGGCCGAGGCCGAGCGGCACCTGGCGCCGCTGTTGTGACAGCGCCGTGCAGCGGCGCGCCCACAATGCGCCGATGCTGCCGCCCACCCGCACCGTCACGCTGCTGCTCAATGCGGCCCATGCGTTCGACCACCTGTTCCTGCTGATCTTCGCCACCGCCGTGGCCGCCATCGCGGCTGACTTCGGTTTTGCCCGCTGGGAAGACCTGATGCCCTACGGCGTGGGCGCCTTCCTGATGTTCGGCCTGGGCTCGCTGCCGGCGGGCAAGCTGGGCGACAGCTGGGGGCGGCGGCCGATGATGCTGGTGTTCTTCTTCGGCATGGGCGCGTCGGCTTTGCTGGCAGCCGCCACGCAAAGCGCCTGGCAACTGGCAGCGGCGCTGAGCCTGCTGGGTGCCTTTTCTGCCATCTACCACCCGGTGGGCATCCCGATGCTGGTGCAGGGCGCCAAGAA
>JARXAJ010000069.1 GCA_029865965.1 Aquabacterium sp. | reverse complement strand
GGCGACCGTGACCGCAGCAGCCGGGCTGACCCGCTGCCACCAGGCTGCCGGGGCCAGCGGCCAGGCCAGTGCGGTCAGGGCGGCCCATGGCAGGTCGGCCAGGCTGTCGACCTGGCGCCCTGCGCTGGGGGTCGGCAAGTCGGGCCTGGCCGCAGGCCTGGCTTGCGCCGGGCCCGGTCGGCGCCACCAGCGCCAACCCAGCCACAGCACCGCAACGGCGCCGGCCACCGGCAGCAACCAGGGCGCCGGGGTGGTGGCCACCTGCGCCCGGTGGGTGAGGGCGGCGGTGGTGGCGCGCACCCAGGCCTCACGCGCGACCAGGCGCTGCTCGACCAGGTCGATCTGGGCATCCAGGTCCAGGCCGGTGTCGGGTGAAGGCGTGGGCACCGGGGGACGCAGGGCCGGCGCCGGCAGGGGCTGCGGCGGTTTCAGCAGGCGCTCTGGCGTCATGGGTGCTGGTGCGCCCCGGTCTGGGCGGTGAACTGCACGCCTCCCACGCCGGCGCCGAAAGCCAGATGGCGCCGCGTGGCAGGCAGGCCCAGCCTGGCCAGCAGGCGGCGCACTTGCGCCATGGCCGCCCAGGCCAGCAGCAAATTCACCAGCACCACGGCCAGCAGTGCCAGGGGCCAGGCCAGGCCCAGCACGACCAGGGCCAGCCCGGCGGCGCCGCACAGCGCCAGCCAGGCGGTGGAGCCGAGAACCGCCACCACCAGCACCAGCGTCAGGATCTGCACCAGGCTGCGGCTGGCACGCTGCAGTTCCAGGGCCAGCAGCTCCAGCCGGTCGCTCACCAGGCCCGGCAGCATGGCCAACAAATCCTGCAGGCTGCGTGCCCAGGCCTGGTGGCGGGCATCGTCGTTCATGCCGCGGATGCCCGCTGATGCGGGTGACGCGTGCATGGGTTGGCTGCACCGTTGTGGCTTGATGTGGTCAGGCCATCGGTCGGCCGTGGCCGCTGCCGGGGCAGGCTGGTGGGGGCGGAGAAGTCGGTCAAGGCGGGATCCTTGGCGCCAGCGGCGCTTTGCGGGTCGTGAGAGCCATCGGTACAGGCATACCGGCGCCCGTGTGCAAGGGCGGTGGAAATGAGCGCGCAGACGCGACGAGTCCGGGCCGATCTGGTTAGCGGCATTCGGGCGAAGGCATGCGGCGGACTGGCTGCCGCCATGGTGGGCCGGGCAGCCGGCCCTGGTCTGTGCGCTTGCGCACGCTGGTGCAGGGCCTGCCCCTTGCCGTGCGCCGCGGGCACATGGGCAAACCTGTTGCTGCGCGCCAGGACTTCAAGGTCCACGGTCAGGGGCATGAGCACCTGGTGTGGCCCGGCCTTGTTCGGCGACTGCGGGATGGCGCCAAACCGGGTTCAGTGGCGCCAGTTGGGTTGGCAGAGGCAGGCGGCGCGATGCACGGCAACTGTGCGTGGCGATTGCAGCCTTTCAGACCAGGATCATGACCGCCAGCCACACCAGCGCGACCACACCGGCTGCGCCGGAGCGCGGCTTCACCCGGTGCACTGCTGCGCATAGAAACAGGTTGTAGGGCAATGGGGCAAAGTGGATGGCCACCGCCACCCAGGTGGCCGCACCCTGGCTGGCCATGATCAGCCCGGCAAAGGTGGCCACCACATTCACCGCCGTGCCAACGCCGAGCATGTCGCGCCAGAACAGGGTGCGCATCGGCACCTGGCCGCGCCAACGGCGGGTGAAGAAGCTGCTCATGCGGCGCTGGCGTCCAGATTGGGTGGGGTGCCGGGCCGTCGGGTGGCAGGCGTGGCAGTGTAGCGATGCGGGTCTGGGCCGACGCCCAGCGGCTGCACATGGGCTCTGCGCTGGGTGCATGCCGCATCTAAGTGCTGCGCGGGGTCAACCCGCAGATGGACGCCGGCACGCTGCCGCTGCAGATGGCGGACCGGCGGCACGCACGCGATGCTGCCCGCGCCAGGGCCCTGGCAGGCCCGGCTGTGGCTGGCGGCGGCCTTCAGCGGCGTCATGCGCGCCCCCTTCATCACGCTGCATGGCAGGCCGCGTGCATGCCCGCGGGCGACACCCCGGCCGCCCGGGACCGGCTGGCCGCTGTGGCGCCCCACATCGCCGCCGTGCGGACCGAATCCTTGCTGCGCGAGACCCGCGCGCTGATGGGCCATGCCAGCTGCGGCTTGGCAGTGGTGGCGGGCATATGCCTGGCAGCCGGCTTGAAGCATCATCCCGTCCATGCACCACCCCATGCGCACCCTGCACACCCCACGCTGCACGCTGGAGCCGCTGCTGACGGCCCATGCCGAGGCCATGTTCCCGGTGCTGTCCGATCCGGCCATCTATGAATTTGAGAACGCGCCGCCCGCGTCGCTGGATGTGCTGCGCTGCCGCTTCCAGCGCATGGCGGCGCGCCGGTCGCCAGATGGCGACGAGCAATGGCTGAACTGGGTGCTGCGCCTGCCCTCGGGCGACCTGGCGGGCTATGTGCAAGCCACGGTGCTGGCCGGTAGCCATGCCTGGGTGGCCTATGAGCTGGCCAGCCGCCACTGGCGCCAGGGCATCGGCGGCGCGGCCGTGCGCGCCATGCTGCAGGAGCTGGCCGCCACACACGGCGTGCACACCGCGGTGGCGGCACTCAAGGCGCGCAACCACCGCTCGGTGGGTCTGCTGCAGCACCTGGGCTTTGTGCCTGGCCTGCCGCCCGGGGAGGCGCTGGGCAGCATCGACAGTGACGAGATCGCCTTCCACCTGCCCATGCACAGCCACGCGCCGCAGGTGCCCCGTGTCTGAGCCTGTGCTGCGCCGCAGGCGCCGGTCCTGGCTGCTGGCCCTGTGCCTGCCAGCCCTGTCAACCCTGCCGATCCCGGCAGTGGCCTTTGAGCCGGCCGATGTCATCCTGCATCAGCCCGGCAGCCTGCCCCTGGTGGTGACGGCGCCGCACGATGGTGATCTGCCGCTGGGCTTGACGCCGACGCGCACCCGGGGCACGCAGGTGCGTGACCTGGGCACCGGCGTGCTGGCCGAGCAGGTGGCCAAGCGCCTGGAGGCGCGACTGGGCCAGCGGCCCTGCCTGGTGGTGGCCCGGTTCAGCCGCCGCTTCGTCGACGCCAACCGGCCCGAGGCCGACGCACTGGAATCCGACATCGCCTTGCCCGCCTACCGCGCTTACCACGCCGCCGTGGCCAGCTGCGTGGCCCGGGCGCGTGCCCAACACCCGCAGGGCGCGCTGCTGGTGGATGTGCATGGCCAGGGCCAGGTGCCTGATGTGCTGTTCCGCGGCACGCGGGCCGGGCTCACCACCCAAGCCTTGCTGGCACGCCATGGCCCGGCCGCGCTGCAGGGCCCGGAAAGCCTGATCGGCCAGCTGGCGGCCAGGGGCTACATAGTCCACCCTGCCGTGGGCACCGACAGTCTGCGAGAAGACCCACGCTATGCCGGTGGCTACACGGTGTTCACCTATGGCAGCCAGCATCCCGATGGCATCGACGCCATCCAGCTGGAATTCGGCGCCCAACAGCGGCGCAGCCCACAACTGACCGACGACGTGGCCGACGCGCTGTTGGTGTTTCTCACCCGCCACGGCTACCTGCCCAAGCCATGAGCTCGGGCAGCAGGCGCGCCGGTGGCTCAGCCAGTTGGGCCAGCGACGACCAGGGGTGATGCCGGGGCTGGCGGAAGCGGTGAGATTCGAACTCACGGACGGTTTCCCATCGCCGGTTTTCAAGACCGGTGCAATCGACCACTCTGCCACGCTTCCAACGTGGCGTGATTCTAGGCGTTCGGCGCCGCCTGCCAGCCGAACCGCGCAGCCACACCGCGCGCCGCCGTGAACACCGCGGAACTCTTTTTGATCGCGACGGTGGTCATCTTCAGCCTGCCCTACCTGGTGAGGCGGCTGGGGCGCACCGACCACCATGCGCCGCTGGTGATGGTGCAGATCCTCACCGGCATCGTGCTGGGCGCCCGGGGTGCTGGGCGCTGTGTTTCCCGACGCCTACCGCTTCGGCCAGCCTGGCGGTGCGCCAGCTGATGCAGCGTGTGCCCGAGCGCGACCGCTGGCCGCTGGGCCTGATCTGGCTGGTACTGTGCGCGCTGTTGGCCGACTGGTCGGGCCTGCACTCCACCGTGGGTGCCTTCCTGGCCGGGGTGGTGGTCGATGCGCACTGGTTCGACCGGCGCCAGCTCGTCTGGCTGGCCGCAGCCTCATCTTTGCCAACGTGCTGCTCGACCGGCAGGTGATCAGCACTGACACATTCACCGCCCTGCTGCTGATGGCCGTTGCCAGCACGATGCTGACGATCCCTCGGGTAACGCCCTTGCTGGCGCGGGCGCAGCAGCAACGTGCCCCGCGTTGATCAGATCGGCGTGCGCCCCTCGGGGCAGCGCACTTGGGTCACATCGCGCCGGCCCCCGTCCACCCGCACGGCTGTCAGTGCGCCGCCCCAGACGCAGCCCGTGTCCAGCGACAGCAGGTCGGGCCGGTTGCGCAGCCCCAGGGTCGACCAGTGGCCAAAGGCGATGGGCGTTCCCTGGGTGCGCCGGTCGGGCACGTCGAACCAGGCCAGGTGGCCCACTGGCGCCACGCCGCTGCCGTCCTTGGTGTCGAACTCCAGCGTGCCATCGGGCGTGCAGTAGCGGATGCGGGTCAGCGCGTTCAGCACCATGCGCCAGCGGGCCGCGCCGTTCAGGCTGTCTTGCCAGCGTGCCGGCTCGTTGCCATACATCACCCGCAGGAAGTCGGCCATCCCGGGCCCCGTCAGCACGGCCTGCACCTCGGCGGCCAGGCCCAGGGTCTGGGCCGTGGTCCACTGCGGCACCACGCCGGCATGCACCAGCAGCCAGCCGTGGGCCATGTCGGCCAGCTTGCCGTGGCGCAGCCAGTCCAGCAGGGCTGGGCGGTCGGGGCTGGCCAGGATGTCGTCCAGCGTGTCATGCCGGTGCGGCCGCTGGCCGCCGCTGGCCACCGCCAGCAGGTGCAGGTCATGGTTGCCCAGCAGGCAGGTGGCGGCAGCGCCCAGGCCGCGCAGGCGCTGCAGCGTGGCCAGCGACGCCGGGCCGCGGTTGACCAGGTCGCCCAACACATGCAGCCGGTCGCGGCTGGGCGAGAAGCCGATCTCGGCCAGCAGCCGGTCCAGTGCGTCGCAGCAGCCTTGCAGGTCGCCGATCAAATAATGCATGGGGTGATTCTGCTACGCTCAGCGCCCTGTTGGACTGACGGGGCATCCCAGCACGATGCCGCTGCATGGACGTTGCCCTTCTGCTCTTCCTGATCCTGTTGAATGCCTTGTTCGCGATGTCGGAGATGGCGCTCACCGCCTCACGCAAGGCGCGGCTGGTCGTGATGGTGGAGGCCGGCGACCCCGGCGCCCCCGCCGCGCAGGAGCTGCATGACGACCCCACCAAGTTCCTGTCGACGGTGCAGATCGGCATCACCTCCATCGGCGTGCTCAACGGCATTGTCGGTGAGGCGGCCTTCTCCAAGCCGCTGGCTGTCTGGCTGACCAGCACCTTCCCGATGTTCAGCACCCGGGTGGCCGACATCACCGGCACCGCCCTGGTGGTGTTGATCATCACCTTCCTGACCATCATCTTCGGCGAACTGGTGCCCAAGCGCCTGGGCCAGATGTACCCCGAGCGGGTGGCGGTGCTGGTGGCGCGGCCGATGAACTGGCTGTCTGCTGCCACGCGGCCCTTCGTGTGGCTGCTGACCCTGGCCACCGAGGCCACGCTCAAGCTGCTGGGCATCCGCCACGCGCCCAGCCGCAGCGTGACCGAGGAAGAAATCGCCGCCAGCCTCGAAGAAGGCCTGGACGCCGGCGTGATCGAGGCGCAAGAGCACCAGATGGTGCGCAATGTGTTCCGCCTCGATGACCGGCAGATCGGCTCGATGATGATCCCGCGGGCCGAGATCACCTGGCTCGACCAGCATGCGCCGCTGCCCGAGCTGCTGGCGCAGATGACCGAGAACGGCCACAGCCGCTACCCGGTGTGCCGCAACGGCCTGGACGACGTGGTGGGCGTGATCCAGGCGCAGGACCTGCTGGTGCCGCTGTCGCGCGGCGAGATGCCCGACCTGGGTGCGCTGATGCAGGCGCCGGTGTTCGTGCCCGAAACGCTGTCGGGCATGGAGCTGCTCGACCACTTCCGCGCCACCAGCGCCGAGCTGGTGTTCGTGGTCGACGAATACGGCGCGGTGCAGGGCGTGATCACCGTGCGCGACGTGCTCGAGGCCATCACCGGCGAGTTTTCCACCCCCAGCGCCGACGATGCCTGGGCGGTGCGCCGGGCCGACGGCAGCTGGCTGATGGACGGCCTGATCCCGGTGCCCGAGATGAAGGACCGGCTGGAAATCCGCGAGTTGCCCGAGGAAGACCGCGGCCGCTACAACACGCTGGCCGGCATGGTGATGCTGCTGTTGGGCCGCCTGCCGCGCACCACCGATGTGGTGGAATGGGACGGATGGCGCTTCGAGGTGGTGGACCTCGACGGCAAGCGAGTCGACAAGGTGCTGGTCAGCACCGTCGCCAGCACCCTTCAAGACAACACGACCAAGGATTGACCTTTCCATGATCAACGAGAACCTGCACAAGAAAGTCGTCGCGCTGGACCGCGTGAAGCACCGCGACCTGAAGCTCGACCTCGCCGCGCGCGACCTGACGGCAGTCAATGCACTCAATGCCTTCTTCGTCGCCGGCACCGAGTTCAGTGACGCCTGCAAGGAATTCCCGGTGGTGTGGGTGGCCGCCGGCACTGGCGCCGATGGCAAGCCCCAGGTGGCACCGATCGCTGTCTTCGGCCTGCAGCAGGGCCAGAACCTGTGCACCGACGCCAACGGCTGGCGCACCCGCTATGTGCCGGCTGTGCTGCGCTTGTACCCGTTTGCGCTGGCACGGGTGGCGCCCACCGAGATGGTGGTGTGCATCGATGAATCCTGGGTGGGTTTCGGCAGCCAGGGCCAGGCCATGTTCAACGACAACGGCGAGCCCAGCGAGTTCATCCTGGGCGTGCAGAAGCAGCTGGAAACCTTCGAAGGCGAGGTCGAGCGCACCCGCCTGGCTGGCGCCGTGCTGGTTGAAAAAGGCCTGCTGCGCGACATGCGCTTCGACGCCACCCTGCCCGACGGCAGCAAGCTCACGGTCGACGGCTTTCTCACGATCGACGAAGACAAGATGAACAAGCTGAGCGACGCCGATCTGGTGGCACTCAACCGCAACGGCTTGATGGGCCTGATCCATGCCCACCAGATCTCGCTGGGCAACATGGCCCGGCTGGTCGAATGGCACGTCGAGCGGCAGGCCGCAGAAGCGGCGCAGCCCGCTGCTTGATGGCCTGAAGCTCTGAAGCCCTCGAGGCCTGCGCCTGTGCGGCGCCTAGGGTAAACACCAGGATCGAGGTTGTCGGGTTCATCCAGAATACAGGCTGTATACAACGCCTGGATTGGATGTCCGCGCATGGCCCACTTTCCGTTGAACGCCTGGTACGCCGCCGCTTACGATGTGGAGCTGAAGCGGGCCTTGTTGCCGCGCACCATCTGCAACCGCAAGATGGTGCTTTACCGTCTTCAGGACGGCAGCCCGGCCGCGCTGGAAGACGCCTGCTGGCACCGGCTGCTGCCGCTGTCCATGGGCCGGCTCGACGGGGATGAGGTGGTCTGCGGTTACCACGGCCTTGTATTCAACGCCGAGGGCCGCTGCACGCACATGCCCTCGCAAGAAACGCTCAACCCATCGGCCTGCGTGCGCAGCTACCCGGTGGTCGAGCGCCATCGCTTCATCTGGGTGTGGCCGGGCGACGCCGCGCTGGCCGACCCGGCGCTGATCCCCGACCTGCACTGGAACGAGGGCCCGGGCTACACCGGCGACGGCCGGCGCATCTCGGTGCAATGCGATTACCGGCTGGTGATCGACAACCTGATGGACCTGACGCACGAGACCTTCGTGCACGGCAGCAGCATTGGCGACCGTGCGGTGGCCGAGGCGCCGTTCGTCGCCACCCATGGCGACCGCTTCGCCACCGTCACCCGCTGGATGGACAGCATCACGCCGCCGCCGTTCTGGGCCGGGCAGATCCGCCATGCGCGCGGCTACACCGGGCCGGTCGACCGTTGGCAGATCATCCGTTTCGAGGCGCCGTGCACCGTGGTCATCGACGTGGGCGTGGCGGTGGCCGGCACCGGTGCCCGGCCAAGCGATGGCAATCCGGGCGACCGCAGCCAGGGCGTCAACGGTTTCGTGCTCAACACCATCACGCCCGAGACCGACAGCACCTGCCACTACTTCTGGGCGTTTGCGCGCAACTACTGCTTGAATAAGCAACGCATCACCCATGAGCTGCGCGAAGGCGTGGCCGGCATCTTCCGCGAAGATGAGGCCATCCTGGAAGCCCAGCAGCGCGCCATCGACGAGCACCCCGACCACCAGTTCTACAACCTCAACATCGACGCTGGCTCGATGTGGGCGCGCAAGCTGATCGACCGCATGGTGGCGGCTGAATCGCCCGTGCCGGGCCACCGCACCATCGCGCTGCGGCCGGCGGCATGACCGCGCTGTTGACCGCCAAGGCGTCGGCGCCTGCCGATGCAGACGACGGCGCCGGCTCGCAGACCGTGCGTGCCCAACTGCGCCTGCGTGAGCTGATCCTTGGCGGTGAGCTGGAGCCCGGCGCCCGCATCCCCGAGCTGGCCCTGGTCGAGCGCCTGGGCGTGTCGCGCACGCCGGTGCGCGCCGCCCTGGTGCGGCTGGCCGAAGAAGGCTTGCTGGAAGCGCTGGCCGGCGGTGGCTTCGCGGTGCGGGATTTTTCCGAGACCGACATCTGCGACGCCATCGAGCTGCGCGGCACACTGGAAGGCCTGGCCGCCCGGCTGGCGGCCGAGCGCGGTGCGGGCAGCGTGGTGCTGGCCGGGCTGCGTGATGCCGTGGGCCGCATCGACGAGATCCTGGCGCCGCCTGAACTGAGCGACGCCGCCTTTGTCGTCTATGGCGAGCAGAACGCCCGCTTCCATGCGCTGCTGGCCGAGGCGGCCGGCAGCACGCTGGTGCAGCGCCAGATCGAGCGGGTGGCCACCCTGCCGTTTGCGTCGCCCAATGGCTTTGTGATGCTGCGCGCCAGCGGTGCCCATGCGCGTGATGCGCTGGTGGTGGCCCACGCACAGCACCGGGCGGTGCTCGACGCCATCACCCGCCGCGAAGCCGCCCGCGCCGACGCGGTGATGCAGGAGCATGCCCGCCTGGCCCATGCCAACCTGCGTGAGGCGCTGCAAAGCCAGCAGGGCCTGCAGCGCCTGCCCGGCGCCCGATTGATCCGCCACGCCGGCCGCTGAGCCGGCCCCATCACCATGCGCATGTCCCAAGACTGGCAGGCCGCCACCGTGCGCCGCACCAAGCCGCTGAGCCCCACCGTGCGTGAACTGGAGCTGGCACCCGATGCCGCCTGCACCCGCCCCGAGCCCGGCAGCCATCTGCCGATGCGGCTGACCGCAGCCGATGGCCAGGTGCTGACGCGGCAGTATTCGCTGCTGGGCCGCACAGACGATGGCCTGGCCTGGCGCATCGCCGTCAAGCGCTGCATGCCCAGCCGCGGTGGGTCGGCTGCTGTGCATGCCTTGACCGAGGGCGATGTGGTGCAGGTGTTGCCGCCGCAGAACCACTTTGCGCTCAGCGTGCGGGCGCCGCAGCACCTGCTGGTAGCCGGCGGCATCGGCATCACCCCCATCCTGGGCATGGCCCAGGCGCTGGCCGCGCGCGGCGCCGACCTGCGGCTGCTGTATGCAGTGCGCACGGCCGACGAACTGGTCTATGCCGACGGGCTGCGTGCGCTGCTGGGCGACCGGCTGCAGACCTTTGTCAGCGCCCAGGGCCAGCGGCTGGACATGGCGGCCGAAGTGGCGCAGTTGCGCCCCGATGCCCAGCTGCTGCTGTGTGGCCCGGCCGGGCTGACCCGCGCCGCCCAGGCCGCCTGGCATGCGGCAGGCCGCGCTGCGCACCGGCTGCGCTTCGAGACCTTTGGTGCCGTGGCCACCGAGGCCCAGCCGTTCTGGGTGCAATTGCCGCGCCACGGCCTGCGCTTCGAGGTGGCCGCCGACCAGACCCTGCTGCAGGCGCTGGACGCCCAGGGCATCGCCACCCTGCGTGATTGCCAGCGCGGCGAGTGCGGCCTGTGCGCCATGGATGTGCTGGATGTCGAAGGCCACATCGACCACCATGATGTGTTCTTGAGCCCGGCCGAGCGCGATGCCGACCGCCGCCTGTGCGCCTGCGTGTCGCGCGTGCGCGGCGGCGGCGTGGTGCTCGACACTGCTTACCGGCCCGACCCGGCCTGACCCCTTTACACCCCCCCCCCAACGGAGACAACGATGACCCTGCGCGCCAACCCCCCGTTCCGCGCCGACCATGTCGGCAGCTTCCTGCGCCCCAAGGAGCTGATCGACGCGCGTGCGCAGTTCTTCGTGCACAAGACCATCACCGCCGAGCAGCTGCGCGCGGTGGAAGACAAGGCCATCACCGACATCGTCAAGTTCCAGCAGGACGTGGGGCTGCAGAGCATCACCGACGGCGAGTTCCGCCGCACCTATTTCCACATCGACTTCCTGGAGCAACTGGGCGGCGTCAAGACCGACATCCCGGTCACGGTGCTGCGGGCCGATGGCACCGAAGAGCTGGCGCCGCCAGTGATCCGCGTGATCGACAAGGTGCGCCATGTCAAGGACATCCAGCGCGCCGATTTCGAGTACCTGAAGAGCCAGGTCCAGGCCGGCCTGACCCCGAAGGTGACCATCCCCAGCCCGACCATGCTGCACTTCCGCGGCGGCCGCGCCGGCATCAGCAAGCAGGCCTATCCCGAGCTGGACCCGGCGTTCTACGACGACGTGGCCAAGGCCTATGGCGACGAGCTGCAGAGCCTGTTCGACGCCGGCTGCCGCTATGTGCAGATGGACGACACCAACCTGGCCTACCTGTGCGACGACAAGATGCGCGAGGCCGCCCGCTTGCGCGGTGACGACCCCAACGAGCTGCCGCACCGCTATGCCGGCTTCATCAACAAGGTGGTGGCGCACAAGCCGGCCGGGATGGCCCTGGCCATGCACCTGTGCCGCGGCAACTTCAAGAGCACCCATGCGGCGGCCGGCAACTACGAGCCGGTGGCCGAGGCCCTGCTGTCGGAGATGAACCTCGACGCCTTCTTCCTGGAGTACGACGACGACCGGTCGGGCGACTTCCGGCCGCTGCGCTTCCTGGGCAAGAACAAGATCGTGGTGTTGGGCCTGGTGACCACCAAGTTCGGCGAGATGGAGAGCAAGGACCTGCTCAAGCGCCGCATCGACGAGGCCGCGAAGTACGCCCCGCTCGACCAGCTGGCGCTGAGCCCGCAGTGCGGCTTCAGCAGCACGGTGCACGGCAACAACATCGCCGTGGAAGCCCAGCGCGCCAAGCTGCGCCTGGTGGTCGAGACGGCCCAGGAAGTCTGGTCCTGACCGCCTGCGCTACGTAGTTCCCCGCACGGCAGTGCGCTGGCGGGCAAGCACCATCTTGCCCTTCATCGCATCCTTGCCGGAGACATCCATGAAGAACACCGTGCGCACCGCACTGGCAGCTGCTGCCCTGGCCGCTGCCGGCCTGGCCCAGGCCCAGGACGTGACCCTCAAGTTCCACCACATCTGGAACACCCAGGCCATGGCCTCGGTGAACGTGATCGCGCCCTGGTGCGACAAGATCGCCAAGGAATCGGCCAACAAGCTGAAGTGCCAGGTGTTCCCGGCGATGAGCATGGGTGGCACGCCGCCGCAGCTGGTCGACCAGGTGAAGGACGGCGTGGCCGACCTGGTCATCACCCTGCCGGGCTACACCGCCGGCCGCTTCCCGGCGCTGGAAGTGTTCGAGCTGCCGTTCATGACCAACTCGGCCGAGACCGGCGCCCGCGCCGCCTGGGACTACCTGCAGAAGTACGCGCTGAAGGAATTCCCCGGCACCAAGATCCTGGCGATCTGGGTGCACGACGAAGGCTATGTGCACACCCGCGAGAAGCAGGTCAAGACGCTGGCCGACTTCAAGGGCCTGAAGATGCGTGCGCCCACCCGTCAGACCAACAAGCTGCTGGCCGCGCTGGGCGCCAGCCCCGTGGGCATGCCGCTGCCGGCGGTGGTGGACGCCGTGAGCAAGGGCACGATCGACGGCTTTTTGCTGCCCTGGGAAGTGATGCCCAGCCTGAAGCTGCATGAGATGGTCAAGTTCCACAGCGAGACCGACCCCAGCCGGCCGGCGCTCTACAGCGCGGTGTTCGTCTTTGCGATGAACCAGGCCAAGTACGACAGCCTGCCGGCCGACCTGAAGTCGGTGATCGACGCCAACGCGGGCGCGGTCTATTCACAGGCCATCGGCAAGATCTGGGACGGCAGCCAGACCGCCGGCCGCAAGGCTGCGCTGGACCGTGGCAACACCTTCACCATGATCCCCGCCAGCGAGCTGGACAACTGGGTGAAGGTCGCTGCGCCGCTGTATGAGGACTTCACCGCCGACATGGACAAGAAGGGCCTGCCCGGCAAGCAGATGCTGCAGGACGCACGCGACCTGCTGGTGAAATACAAGAAGTAAGCGCGCTGCATGCATGCCGTCTTGCGGCGCATCGCGCTGTGGTTCGCGCTGGCCGGGGGCGCTGCCGCCTGTGGGCTGGCGCTGCTGACGGTTGTCAGCATCGTCCTGCGGGCCACGCTGTCCAAGCCGATCCCGGGGGACGTGGAGCTGATGCAGATGGGCATTGCCCTGTGCATCTCGCTGTTCCTGCCCTGGTGCCAGCTGCAGCGCGCCAACATCATCGTCGACTTCTTCACCGAGAAGCTGCCGCAGCGCCCCCGCCGTGCGCTCGACGGGATTGGCAGTGTGCTGCTGGCGGTGATGTGCCTGCTGCTATCACTGCGCACTGGCGCGGGCGCGTTGGCGGTGCACGGCGCCGGCGAGACCACGATGATCATCGGCCTTCCGATGTGGTGGGCCTACGCCATGCTGGCCCCGGGCCTGGCGCTGTGCGCGCTGATCGCGCTTTGGCAGGGCCAACGCCAGCTGCGCGGGCAAGATGACGGCAGCCCGGCGGCCGCAGGCGGTGTGCCGACATGACCCCGACCACCATCGGCCTGCTGATCTTCGCCGGCATGCTGGCGCTGATGGCCCTGCGCACGCCCATCGCGGTGGCCATGTTCATCCCCGGCGCGCTGGGCTACTGGGCCATGGCCAACGACATGGCCCTGCTCAACCTGCTCAAGGGCAGTGCGGTGGCGCGGCTCACCGTCTACGACCTGTCGGTGATCCCGCTGTTCCTGCTGATGGGCCAGTTCGCCACCCAGGGCGGCCTGAGCCGGGCGCTGTTCAAGGCAGCAGCGGCGTTCGTGGGCCACATCCGTGGCGGGCTGGCGATGGCGGCCATCCTGTCGGCAGCGGCCTTCGGCGCAGTGTGCGGCAGCAGCGTGGCCACCTCGGCCACCATCACCCAGGTGGCCTACCCGGAGATGAAGGCCCTGGGCTACCACGGCCGGCTCACCACGGCGGCGCTGGCCAGCGGCGGCACGCTCGGCATCCTGATCCCGCCGTCGGTGCCGCTGGTGGTCTATGCCATCCTCACCGAGCAGAACATCGGCAAGCTGTTTGCTGCGGCCATGGTGCCCGGCATCCTGGCGGTGATCGGCTACATCGCCGTCATCATGCTGGTGTGCCACTTCAAGCCCGAACTGGCCCAGCCCAGCCAGCCCACGCCCTGGCCGCAGCGCTGGCGCGCGCTGGCGGCGGTGTGGCCGATCGCGGTGATCTTCGTCGTGGTGTTCGGTGGCATCTACGGCGGCATCTTCTCGCCCACCGAGGGCGCGGCCGTGGGCGCGGTGGGCACCTTCGTGGCGGCAATGGCCCGGCGCGAGCTGGGCTGGGCCGGTATCGGGCGCAGCTTCATCGGCACGGCCGAAACCTCGGCCATGGTGTTCCTGATCTTCCTGGGTGCCGACATGATGAATTCGGCCCTGGCGCTGACCCAGATGCCCAGCCGCGTGGCCGACTGGGTGGGCCACCTGCAGGTGGCCCCGCTGTGGATCATCGCCGCCATCCTGGCCATCTACATCCTGCTGGGCTGCGTGATGGACGAGCTGTCGATGATGCTGCTGACCATCCCGGTGATCTTCCCGGCGGTGATGGGGCTCGACCTGTTCGGCCTGGCGGCCGAGCCCAAAGCCATCTGGTTCGGCATCCTGGTGCTGATGACGGTGGGCATCGGCATGACGATGCCGCCGGTGGGGCTGAATGTCTACGTCGTCAACAGCATCGCGCGTGACGTGCCGATGAGCGAGACCTACAAGGGCGTGTGGCCCTTCCTGGCCAGCGACGTGCTGCGCATGTTGCTGCTGCTGTTCTTCCCGTCGCTGACGCTGGGCTTCGTGTCGCTGTTCTTCAAGTAGTCTGGTGACATGCGGCGCGGCATGCTGGCGTGTCAGAACCGCGCCAGCACCCGGAAGCCATGGCCTTCTGCACGGGCCAGGTACATCGGTGAGTGGGCCCCTGCCGCACCTGGGTAGCTGGCATTGCGCGCACTGGTGTAGGC
>JARXAJ010000303.1 GCA_029865965.1 Aquabacterium sp. | reverse complement strand
GGAGAAGAACTCGTACATCGCCATCGCCATCGCGCCCACCACCACCAGGCCGGCAAAGGCCAGGCCCATCTGCATGCTGCTGCCCGCGCTCACCAGCAGGTAGCCGATGCCCTCGTTGCTGGCGGTCATCTCGCTGACGGTGGTGCCGACGAAGGCCAGCGTGATCGCCACCTTCAGGCTGCCGAAGAAATACGGCATGCTGCGCGGCAGGCCCACCTTGACCAGCACGTCCCAGCGCTTGGCGCCCAGCACCCGCAGCACGTCTTCCAACTCGGGCTCCAGCGTGGCCAGGCCGGTGGCGATGTTGACGGTGATCGGGAAGAAGCTGATGAGGAAGGCCGTGAGCACCGCCGGCCCCACGCCGATGCCGAACCACACCACCAGGATCGGCACGAAAGCCGCCTTGGGCAGGGCATTGAAGCCGGTCATCAGCGGGTAGATGGCGGCATAGGCCAGGCGGCTTGAGCCGATCAAAAAGCCCAGCAGCACACCCACCACGATGGCGATGCCGAAGCCCACCATCGTCACCCAGTAGGTGCGCCAGGCATGCTTGGCGATCTCGCCGCGGAACTCCATCAGCTGGTCCCAGATGCGCACCGGGCTGGGGAAGATGAACTCGCTGACGTTGAACAGGCTGCAGATGGCCTGCCACAGCAGCAGTGTGGCCACCAGCAGGATCCACGGCGACCAGGATTCGAGCTTGCGGGTGGCCATCACTTCACCTCCGCTGCGGCCTTGCCGGCACTTTGGCCGAACTGGTTGCGCACCGCGCCGATGTGGCCGCGCAGCTCATGCACGATGTCGGTGA
This sequence comes from Aquabacterium sp., assembly GCA_029865965.1. GTDB lineage: Bacteria > Pseudomonadota > Gammaproteobacteria > Burkholderiales > Burkholderiaceae_C > Pseudaquabacterium. Next base: position 7,401 of record JARXAJ010000303.1, on the reverse strand, counting down.
ACTGCGGCGTGTAGGTGATCTCCAGGTCGCGCGGGCGCGGCAGCTCGATCTCGCGCCGCACCACGAAGCGGCCCGGGCTCTTGCTCATCACATACACCGTGTCGGCCAGGAACACGCTCTCGCGCAGATCATGCGTGACCAGGATGACGTTGAACTTCTGCGCTGCCTGCAGGTCACGCAGCGCGCACCACAGTTCTTCACGGGTGAAGGCATCCAGCGCGCCGAAGGGCTCATCGAGCAGCAGCATCTTGGGCTCATGCACCAGCGCGCGGCAGATGCTGGCGCGCTGCTGCATGCCGCCCGACAACTGCCACGGGAACTTGTCTTCATAGCCGCCCAGGCCCACGCTCTGCAGCAGCTTGCGGGCCTTGTCTTCGTACTCGGCCCGCTTCTGCTTGAAGTTGCTGCGGTAGGGCTCGACGATCTCCAGCGGCAGCATCACGTTCTGCACCGTGGTGCGCCAGGGCAGCAGGCTGGGCGCCTGGAAGGCCATGCCGGTGATCTTCAGCGGCCCCGTGACCTGCTGGCCGCCGATGACCACCGTGCCCTTGCTCGGCATCTTCAGGCCGGTGGCCAGCTTCATGAAGGTGCTTTTGCCGCAGCCCGACGGGCCGACGATGGCGATGAACTCGCCCTCATGGACCTGCAGGTTGATGTCCTCGACAGCAAACTGGCCATTGGCCAGCAGCTCGTCGTTGTAGGCCAGCCAGACCTGGCTGAAATCCACGAAGGCGGTCATGCCGGCCTTTACTTCTTGGCAGGGGGCAGGATGTTCAATTCGGCCTTGGCCGGCAGGAAGCTGCCGTTCCACACAGCGTCGGGGTTGACGCGGCCCTTGGTGGCATAGGCGTCGGCCACCTGGCTGGCCATCAGCGCCAGGCGCGGGCCGGCCACGGCCCCGAAGCCTTCGGTGCGGGCATCAGGCGTGGCGATGGCCGAATCGATGGCCAGGCGCAGACGGCGCTCTTCCAGCTCGGCATTGACCAGGCCGTCACGCTCCTTGACCACCGCCGTGGCGGCCTTGGGGTCGGCGATCACCGCCTTGGCGCCCTTGGCAAAGGCCCGCAGGAATGCCTTCACCGCGTCGGGGTTCTTCTTGAGGAATTCTTCCCCCACGATGATGGCGTTGCCGTACAGCTTGACGCCATGCTGCGGATACAGCTGCACGGCGATGTCTTCAGGCTTGATGCCGCGCGCTTCCAGGTTGAGCAGGCTGGTGAAGTAGAAGCCGGTGATCGCATCCACGTCGCCCTTGACGAGCATGGTCTCGCGCAGCGGCGGGTCCATGCTGATCCAGTTGACTGGGCCGATGCCATTGGCCTTCTGGAAGATCGGGAAGCCGCGGCGGCCGGCGTCGAACACGGGCGCGCCCAGCTTCTTGCCCGCCAGGTCGGCCGGCTTGGTGATGCCGGTCTTCTTCAGGCTGAACACCGCTGCCGGCGTGTTGTTGTAGACCATCATCACCGCCACCGGCTTGTTGGGGGCGGTGGGGTTGTTGGCGTGGAACTCCATCAGCGCGGCCAGGTCGGCAAAGCCCATGTCATAGGTGCCCGAGGCCACGCGGTTGACCGCATTGCCCGAGCCGTTGCCGGCGTCGATGGTGACGTTGAGCTTCTCGGCCTTGAACTGGCCTTGGGCGACCGGCAGCAGGAAGAAGGCGCTGGGGCCCTCGAAGCGCCAGTCGAGCTGGAACTTGATGGCGGTGTCCTGCGCCATGGCAGGCGCGGTGGCGAACAGGCCCAACAGGGGCGCAGCTGCCAGGCTGGCGGCCAGGAGGGTGCGACGGAGCAGGCGGATCGGCTGGGTCATGGTGTCAAGTCAGTCAGTGGATGAGCGGTGCGGAGCATACGATGGCATGGGCATTGCAATGTCCGGGCCATACCTAGGGCAAGCCCAGGGCCCAACCACCAGGGCAACGCCAGGCCCACAGCTGTTTGCCACCCCACGGCCACAAGCTTTCCGCCAGGCGCGGGCCGGCCCGGCCGCCGACCCCCGCGTTGGGCAGCGCTGCGCTGGCTGGTGTGGGCCGGTCGCCTGTTGGCGCTGACGGCTGGTCGCGCCCATGCCTGGCCCGACTAACCGGTGCGCAGCGTCGTCACCTTTGCCGCCGGTGGCGCCAGCGACAGCATGGCGCGCACCATGGCAGAACCCTTGGCCAAGGCGCTGGACCAGCCGGTGGTCGTCGGCAACAAGCCCGGCGCTGGCGGCACGCCGGGAGGCGCCGAAGTGGTGCGCGCCGCACCCGACGGCGACACGCGGATGCGCAGCAGCAGCACGGCGCTGTCGATCGGCCACCGCGTCGGCGGCCGCCTGCGTCAGGCCGGCCTGGCGGGCTTGGCGCGGCGCAGCGCCCACAGCCCGGTCAGCAGGGCCGCCAGCGCCGTGCCCGCCGTGGCCCAGGCCAGCGGTGGCAGCCAGGTTGGCAACTGGGCTGCCTTCAGCGTGGTGGGCGCCGGCATGATCAGCAACTGGCCCAGGCGCTCGCTGCCCAGGGCCAGATCGATGGCCTGGGCGCTGCGTTGGGTGTCTTCGGGCACCGGGTCGCCGATGCGCAGTTGGTCGGTGCGGCCCGACAAGGCCACCACCCGCTGCCGCACATTGACCACCGCCGCGCCGTCGAAGTAGCCCAGCGACGAATAGGACGACAGCGCCGTCTGCACATCGCCATAGTCGCCAGTGGACATCGCAGCGCCGATGCTGCGCACCAGGGTCTTGTCGGACAGTGACTGCAGCTTGGCCACTTGCGTCTCACGCAATGTGGTGGCGCGCTTGAGCTCCGGCACGGCGGTGGCAGCCAGCCACACGCCCATGACCGCGCTGCAGGCCACCAGCACCACCGACAGGCGCGACGCCATGCGCGGCCCGGCCTGGGCGGCACCTTCCGGGGCCGGCCACACCACTGCGGTGCCCGTGCCGTGCATGCCTGGCACCGCCAACTGCCCGGTAGGCCGCATCGCGGCACTGCACACCAGGCGCAGCAGGATCTTGTCGGACTCGGAGATCGCGTCGCGCCGCTCGAGGAACTGCGCCTCGGCCAGCACCACGTTCGGGTCGTCCAGCCGCCAGGCGACGCCCCAGCGGCGCGGGCTCAGCTTGTGCAGCAAGGTCTCGTCGTCAGACGCCTGGGCCAGCAGGTTGATGGCCGCCGTGGCCGCCGGGAACGAGCTGTCGATCGGCCGGTCGACCTTGTTGTCGGTGACTTCACCGGCCTCCGAGATCGTCCAGGCGGCCTTGAAGGTCATCGAATCGACATTGACCACCGATGCGCGGAACGACACCACGCCCAGTTGCCGGAAGCTGCGGGCGATGTCCTGCGACAGGGTGACCGGCAACGCCGGGTTGGTCACCGGTGTGGAGTCTTCGAACGGGCCCTCGGAATAGGCTTCAGAGGTGGAAGGCGCGCCGAGCGTGGAGCGCCACAGGACTTTGGCCATGTTGTCCTGCTCAGTTGACGACGCCCATCGCGCGTCGGGTGGGTGCCACGTAGGGGTCGAGCTCGCGCAGCACCGCGTCGTCGATGTCGATCATGTTGGTGATGCCGGTGGCCTTGACGAAGGCGGCGCCTTCATCCTTGTCGGCGATGAAGGCCTTGAGCTGGGTCTTGAGCCGGTTGATGCGCACCGGGCCCAGGCGGGGGTGGGCCACGATGATGAAGTTGGGGATGCGGGCAAAGGCTTCCACGGTGCGCAGGCGTGCGGCTTCGTCTTGCGGCAAGGCGCGGAACTCGCCGTTGCTCATGATGGCGCCGCTGACCTCGCCGGCCAGCAGCATGCGGCCCACGCCCATGTCGGTGCGCGCGCCGCGGATCTCGAAGTCCTTGCCGGGCTCCATGCCGGCCTGGCGGAAGAACTGCAGCCCGTACATCGCCACCAGCGACGTGGGGTTGGCAAAACCCAATGCCTTGCCGCGCAGGTCGGCCGGCCCGTTGATGCCGTCATCGGGCTTGCCGACGAACAGCGCGTTGATGCGCGGCTCATACATCGCCACCGGCACCAGGCCGCGGTCGACCTGCGCCACCCGGGCAAAGTGCGGCGCGGCAACCGACAGGTCGTAGTCACCGCGCATGGTGTTCTCGAAGAACACCTTGAAGTTGGCCGGCACGGTGATGCGCACCTTGGTGCCCTGGGTGCGTTCCATCCAGCTCTTGAGGTTCTCGTACTGGGCCTGCAGCGCCGCCGTGCCGATGAAGGGCAACACGCCGATGACCAGCGTGTCGTCGCCAGCCGCTGCGGGGGCTGTGGCCACCGCAGCGGCTGGGGGTGTCAGTGCCGGTGCAGGCGAGGGAGCAGGCGTGGGTGCAGGTGCCGGGGCTGGCGCCACAGCGGTGGTGGCAGCCGGGGCGGGTGCGGGTGGCGCAGCGGGTGCCGGCGCCGGCGAGGCCGCTGCAGCCATTGCCACCGGCTTGCTGCCCATCAGCCGCAGGTAACGCGTGCCCCCGGGCTCGGTGACCAGTTCGAAGCGCTGGCCGACGGCGATGCGGTTCGGGTCTGGCAGGCCGCTCAGGCGCGGGTTGTAGAGCTGGGCCCAATTGCGTGGCGAGCCAAGAACGCGCCCGGCAATCAATGAAAACGAGTCGCCTTGCACCACCTCGAACGGACCCGCGGCGGTTGCAGGCTGGGCCAGGGCCGGTGCGCCCCACAGGCCGCTGGCCAATGCGCAGGCCACTGCCATGCGTGAGAAGCCTTGTCGCCAAGCCGAGCGCAGCGCAGGTGTGTTGTCGATCATCCAGAGGCTCCTTCAGTGGGCAGCAAGGTTGCCTGCCGCAAGGTGCACCCGCTGCACCCGCCGCACCCGCGCCGCCCGGTGTCGAGATCTCCGGACTATAGGTGGGGAAGCCTCAACATCTGGTCACACGTCTGACCAAACCGTGACCAAATTCCCCCTGGTTTAAGGGGTTGGACAGCCACTTCTGGCACGCCGCGTGCGGCCCGTCCTTCGCCCCTGCGGCAGTGCCGCAGGCCCGCCCTGCGGTGGGTGATGCACCAGCTGGCCAGGCCAGCCTGGCCCTGGTCAGGCCGCTGCGCCCGGCGCCTCTGCGGCGATGTGGCGCAGCGCGCGCTCGAACAGCTCGACCGGCTGGCCGCCGCTGATCAGGTGCTGATCGTTGATGATCACCGCCGGCACCGAACTGATGCCCTGCTGGTGGTAGAACTGTTCGGCGTTGCGCACAGCGGCAGCATGGGCGTCGCCGGCCAAGATGGTGCCGGCCTCGGCGGCATCCAGCCCGGCAGCGGTGGCGGCCTGCAGCAGCACCGTGTGGTCGCCCGGGTTGAGCCCGTCGGTGAAGTAGGCCTTGAACAGCGCATGCTTGAGCGCGCGCTGCTTGTCTGCATCCACCAGCCCGGCCCAGTGCAGCAGGCGGTGGGCGTCGAAGGTGTTGTAGATGCGCCGGCGTTTGCCCTGGCCGAAGATGAAGCCCACACCGGCGCCGCGCTGGCGGATGGCCTCGGCGTTGGCGGCGATCTGCTCGGCGCCGATGCCGTATTTCTGCGACAGGTGTTCCACCACGTCCTGCCCCTCGCCGGGCATCTGCGGGTTCAGCTCGAAGGGCTGGAAGTGCAGCGTGGCCTGGATGTCGGGCCCCACGCGTGCCAGCGCCTGTTCCAGCGCGTTCAGGCCGATCGCGCACCAGGGGCAGGACACGTCGGAGACGAAATCGATCTTCATGGCAGGGCTCGGTTGTGGGGGATCAGGGCAGCACGGTGGTGAGGATCTGCGCCAGCCGGGCGCCGGCTTTCACCATCTGCGCCGCTTGCAGATTCTCGCGCGCCCGGCGGTAGGCGGGCTCTTCGGCCGTGGCGGGCCACTGGTCGCCGGTGCCACTGTGCAGCTTCGCACCGATGGTCAGCCCCTGGAAGGCCAAGGGTGCGGCCTGCAAGGTGTCGGTGGCCCAGCGGGCCGGCCAGTCGGCGATGGGCCCGCTGGTGGCCGCCAGGTTGCGGGCCTGGGTGGCACCGGCGCCGGCCAGCAGCCTGGTGGTGATCTTGCCGGGCACGTCGTCCCACAAGGCATGCAGATTGGACTTGGCCAGCAGGATGCCGTTGCCGCCGGCGTTGTCATGGGCCTTGGCCTCGGCATCGGTCTTGGGCAGCATCGGCTTGCCGTCGTCGGTGAGGTAGACCGACCCCACATGCAATGGCTGGTGCAGGTCGCCGACGAAGTGCGCCAGCAGCCGCAATGCTTCACGCTTGCTGGCGATGTTGAAGGCCGGCGGCGGCTTGCCGCCCTGCAGCACGGTGATCGACGCGGCCACTGCCTGCACCAGGTCATGGGGCGCGGCACCGGGCAGGTCGGTGCCGTAGGCCTTCAGCTGGATCGGGATGTCGGTGAAGTGCCAGGCCTTGTGCCGGCACTGCGCATGCGACGCCATGAAGCCGCAGCGTGTGGCGTTGCGCTTGACAAAGGCCACCAGCGCGGCCTGGCTGGCGGCGTTCTCGTACACCGCGCAATCCTTGAATTTGCCGGGGTTGGTGTAGGCCCACTGGCCGGCCTTGGATTCGACCGCGCGGGCGCAATCAGCCCACACCGACGCGACCTGCAGGCTGGTGCCCAGCATGGCGCGCACTTTCCTGGCCGTGGGTGTGCCGGCGATCAGCTGGTCGGCGATGCCGCCCACGGTCTGGTGGCCGCGCGGGCCCCAGGCCCAGGCCGGTGCGGCCAGCAAGGCAGCCGCGGCCCCGACTGCCAGGGCCGCCCGGGTTGCCAGGAGAAGACGGGCTGGTGTGCGCTGCCCTGGCATGCGGATTCCCTGGCTGTGCCTTGCGGCGGTGGCGCATGGTAGGCCTGCTGCCGGGGCCTGTCAGCCGGGGGCGCACGTGCCGGCCGATCAGCCGCCAGCCAGCTGCCGGGCCAGGCGGTTGTGCCGCTCCAGCAACGGGCCCAGGTCCAGCGTGGCCAGCTGGCCCTGGCGCACCACCACCCGGCCGTTGACCACGGTGTAGGCGGCCTGGGCCGGCGCGCACAGCAGCAGCGCGGCCACCGGGTCGTGCACCGCGCCGCCGGCAAAGCCCAGCGTGCGCAGGTCGAACAGCGCCAGGTCGGCCGCCATGCCCGGCGCCAGGTGGCCGATGTCGTCACGCCCCAGCACCCGGGCGCCGCCGCGGGTGGCCACGTCCAGCATGGCGCGTGCGGTCATCTCGCGCGGGCCGGTGTCGCAACCGAAGGGGTCGATGGCCCGGCCCACCCGGGCCAGCAGCATGGCGGTGCGCGCCTCGCCCAGCAGGTGGGCGCCGTCGTTGCTGGCGCTGCCGTCCACACCCAGGCCCACCGGCACGCCGGCGTCGAGCATCTTGCGCACCGGGGCGATGCCCGAGGCCAGCCGCATGTTGCTGCAGGGGCAATGGGCGACGCCGGTGCCGCTGGCGGCAAAGGCGGCGATGCCGGCGGCATCGAGCTTGACGC
>JARXAJ010000242.1 GCA_029865965.1 Aquabacterium sp. | reverse complement strand
CATGCAAACCAACCTGGCTCCTGAATTCCAAGGCACGCCCGACGGCACTGCGGCCGAGGCCATCCTGCGCAAGTGCGTGCACTGCGGCTTCTGCACCGCCACCTGCCCCACTTACCAGCTGCTGGGCGACGAGCTGGACGGCCCGCGCGGCCGCATCTACCTGATGAAGCAAGTGCTCGAAGGCGCCACGCCCACGCGCAGCACCCAGCAGCACCTGGACCGCTGCCTCACCTGCCGCAATTGCGAGACCACCTGCCCCAGCGGCGTGGACTACAGCCACCTGGTCGACATCGGCCGCAAGATCGTCGAAGCCAAGGTGCCGCGCCCGGCCGGTGAGCGCGCCGTGCGCTGGCTGTTGAAGGAAGGCCTGACCTCGCCGCTGTTCGGCCCGGCCATGGCCATGGGCAAGCTGGTGCGCCCGCTGCTGCCCGGCACGTTGGCCGACAAGGTGCCTGGCAAGCGCCACCCGCGCGCCGGCCAGTGGCCCAGGAAGGAGCGCAGCCGCAAGGTGCTGATGCTGGCCGGCTGCGTGCAGCCGGCCATGCTGCCCAACATCAATGCCGCCACCGCCCGGGTGCTGGACGCCATCGGCATCCAGACCGTCGTCGCCGACAAGGCCGGCTGCTGCGGCGCGCTGCGCACCCACCTGAACGACCAGGCTGGCGGCCTGGACGACATGCGCCGCAACATCGACGCCTGGTGGCCGCTGGTCAGCGCCGGCACGGTGGAAGCCATCGTGATGAACGCCAGCGGCTGCGGCGTGCAGGTCAAGGACTACGGCCATGCGCTGGCCGCCGATGCTGCCTATGCCGAGAAGGCCGCCCGCATCAGCGCCCTCACACGCGACCTGAGCGAGCTGCTGCCCGAGATCGTGGCGGTGCTGCGCCCGCGCATGGCCGATGCCCAGCCCGGCATGCTGGCCTTCCACCCGCCTTGCACGCTGCAGCATGGCCAGCAGCTGCGCGGCGGTGTGGAAGCCGGCTTGAAGGCGCTGGGCTTCGACGTGGCGGTGGCCTTGAACGAGCCTCACCTGTGCTGCGGCTCGGCCGGCACCTACAGCGTGCTGCAGCCCACCCTCAGCCACCAGTTGCGCGACCGCAAGCTGGCCCACCTGGCCGAGCTGCAGCCCAGCGCCATCGTGTCGGCCAACGTCGGCTGCATCCAGCACCTGCAAAGTGGCACCAGCACGCCGGTCAAGCACTGGGTGGAGGCGCTGGACGAAGCGCTGCACCCGGGGGCCTGAGGGCGGGCGCGGGTGGGCGACACCGTGGCGCGTTGGGGGGTCAACTGCGCTGAGGCATGGGGCCGAGCCCGTAAGATGATGTCAACTTGCACAGACACCAAAGCGCCATGACCACCCACGCCCATGCCATCGGCTTCGACGCACCGCAGACCCCGGCGGTGCGGCCGGACCGGAGCGCCTGATGCAGGCCCGGGGAGCAGGCCAGCGCGTGCTGGTGCTGGGCGCCACCGGCACCATCGGCCAGGCCACCGTGCGTGCGCTGCGCCGGCAAGGCCATGAGGTGGTGTGCCTGGTGCGGGCGCAGGCCGGCCCCGGCGGACGCCTGGCGCGTGACGACATTGCCCGGCTGCTGCCGGGCTGCCAGCTGCGGTTCGGCGATGTGACCGATCCGGCAGCGGTGGCGCGTGACGGCTTCTGCGGCGAGCGCTTCGACGCCCTGGTGTCGTGCCTGGCCTCGCGCACCGGCGCGCCCAAGGACGCCTGGGCCATCGACCACCAGGCCCATCTGCATGCGCTGGCCGCTGCCCGGCAGGCCGGTGTGCAGCAGATGGTGCTGCTGTCGGCCATCTGCGTGCAGAAGCCGCTGCTGGCCTTCCAGCATGCCAAGCTGGCCTTCGAGCAGGCGCTGGTCGAATCAGGCCTGGTGTATTCCATCGTGCGGCCCACCGCCTTTTTCAAGTCGCTGTCGGGCCAGGTGGCGCGGGTGCAGCAGGGCAAGCCCTTCCTGCTGTTCGGCGACGGCAACCTGACCGCCTGCAAGCCGATCAGCGACGACGACCTGGGCGACTACATCGCCGGCTGCCTGACCGAGCCCAGCTGCCACAACCGCGTGCTGCCCATCGGCGGGCCGGGAGAAGCCATCACCCCGCGCCAGCAGGGCGAACTGCTGTTTGCGCAGCTGGGCCGGCCGCCCAGGTTCAAGCAGGTGCCGGTGGCGCTGCTCGACACCATCATCGCGGTGCTGGGCACGGCCGGCCGGCTGCTGCCGGCGCTGGCGGCCAAGGCCGAGCTGGCACGCATCGGCCGCTACTACGCCACCGAGTCCATGCTGGTGCTGGACCCGGACTCGGGCCGCTACAGTGCGCAGGCCACGCCGTCCACCGGCAGCCAGACCCTGGGCAGTTTCTACGCCGACCTGCTGAACGGCCGCACGCAGATGGAACGCGGCGACCACGCGGTGTTCTGACCCGGGCTGCTGCTGAGGGCGGGCGGGCGGCGATGCCTGGTTGTGCCGCCCGACGCAGGCCAGACCCCGTTGACGACACTGGAGCACCACCATGCCTGTCTGGGCCCTTGTTCTTCCGTTCGGTGCGGCCGGCCTGCTGGCTGCCAGCCTGGGCCTGCCCATGGGCACCACGCTGGCCGCTGTCTGCGCGCTGGCCCTGGTGGGCGCGGTGATCGCGGCGGTGCACCATGCCGAGGTGGTGGCACACCGCGTCGGCGAGCCCTTCGGTACCCTGGTGCTGGCGGTGGCCATCACCGTGATCGAGGTGGCGCTGATCGTGTCGATGATGCTGGCCGGCGGCCCCGACAAGGCCACGCTGCCGCGCGACACCATCTATGCGGCGGTGATGATCATCTGCACCGGCGTGGTGGGCATCTGCCTGCTGGCTGGCGGGCTCAGCCACCATGAGCAGACCTTCCGGCTGGAGGGCGCCAACTCGGCGCTGTCGGCCCTGGTGGCGCTGGCCGGGTTGTCGCTGGTGCTGCCCACCTTCACCACCAGCTCGCCGGTGGGCACCTACACCGTGTCGCAGCTGGTGTTCGTGGCGGTCTCGTCGCTGGCGCTGTGGGCCATCTTCGTCTTTGTGCAAACGGTGCGCCACCGCGACTATTTTCTGCCGCTGAAGAACGCTGCCGACGAGGACGTGCATGCCGCGCCGCCCAGCAAGCTGCTGGCCTTTGCCAGCTTCGGCCTGCTGCTGGTGGCGCTGGTGTCGGTGGTGGGCCTGGCCAAGCAGCTGTCGCCGGTGATCGAAGCGGCAGTCGCCGCAGCCGGTGCACCCAAGGCGGTGATCGGCATCGCCATCGCCCTGCTGGTGCTGCTGCCCGAGACCTGGGCTGCCGTGCGCGCTGCGCTGGCTGACCGGCTGCAGACCAGCATGAACCTGGCGCTGGGATCAGCCCTGGCCAGCATCGGCCTGACCATCCCTGCGGTGGTGGTCACTGCCACGGTGCTCGACCTGCCGCTGACCCTGGGCCTGCCGCCCAAGGATCTGGTGCTGCTGGCCCTGACCTTCCTGGTCGGCGCCATCACCTTGGGCACCGGCCGCACCAATGTCATGCAGGGCGCGGTGCATCTGGTGCTGTTCGCTGCGTTCCTGTTTCTGTCGCTGGTGCCTTGATTGGCGGTGGGTGGTTTCGGGCGCGTTGTTGTTGTTCGTTTTGGTTTGGTTTGGCTTGCTTTGCTTTGCCTTGGCTTCGCCGTTGCGCTGCAGCGCGCCGGGTTTCGCCCCGGCAGGCGACCAAACTTTTGCTGGGCCAAAAGTTTGGATCAAAAGGCCCTGTCCAAACTGGGCGTACACCACTGAGTGCTTGCAATGGACCGGGCGCTGCGCCTCGCCTGTCCGGCTCGAACACCTTGCTGTAGACGACCGCAGTCGCTTCGGCATTGGTGAGGCTCAGCAGACCGCCATCTGAACAAACCGTGGCAGGCCATCGTGCCTTGCCGCGGTCTGTGCTTCACAGCCCTGACCGGGGTGGCACGGCCGTGGAATGTGCCGCGCTGGCGAGACCCGGCGCGGTGCACCGCAACGGCGAAGCCAGCGCAAGGCAAACCAACCATCGCTGGCGCAGCGCAGGGCCGGCAGCCCGTCGCCGTTGCACAGCGCTGCGGCCAAGCGTCATGGTCGGGCAATGCCTGGCCAGGACACCAGCGCCTGGCGCGGCGCCCAAACCACCGCATCCAGGCAGATCGGCTCAGCATGACAGGCCGCAAGTCGGCACATTGCGGCGTGCGTGGGCCCGCCCATCATCTGCGGCCTGCGGTCCCAGCTGTCAGCAAGGCAGCAGGCCGATCGGAGCCGGCGGGCTATGCTGCCGCCGGCCCTGCGGTGGGGCAACAAGGCGCGGCATGGGGCAGGGCACAGGGCAGGGCGAACGCACGGCGTGGTGGCGGGATGTGTCGGTGTCGGCCGTGGTGGCTGGCTTCGTGGCGGTGCTGGTGGGCTACACCAGCTCGGTGGCCATCGTGTTCCAGGCCGCCCAGGCACTGGGCGCCACCACCGCGCAAACCGTGTCGTGGATGTGGGCGTTGGGCCTGGCCATGGGCATCAGCTGCATCACCCTCAGCCTGCATTACCGGCTTCCGGTGCTCGCTGCCTGGTGCACGCCGGGCGCGGCGCTGCTGGCCGCCACCCAGGGCGTCAGCCTGCCCGAGGCCACCGGCGCCTTCATCGTCTGCGCGCTGCTGATCATCGCCAGCGGCGCCACCGGCTGGTTCGAGCGGGTGATGGACAAGCTGCCGATGGCCGTGGCCGCCGCGCTGCTGGCCGGCGTGCTCACCCGCTTCGGGCTGGACGCGGTGCTGTCGGTGCGCACATCGCCGGGCCTGGTGCTGGTGATGGTGGCGGCGTTCCTGGCCGGGCGGCGTTGGTGGCCGCGCTATGCCGTGCCGGGCGTGCTGGTGGCCGGCATCGCGGTGGCGGCGCTGCAGGGGCGGGTGGTGCTGGGCGGGGTCGACTGGTCCTGGGCCACGCCTGTGTGGGTGACGCCGCAGTTCTCGGTCAGCAGCCTGGTGGGCGTGGCGTTGCCGCTGTTCATCGTCACCATGGCGTCGCAGAACCTGCCCGGCGTGGCAGCGCAACGGGCGGCGGGCTACGCCATCCCGGTGTCGCCGGTCACCACCACCACCGGCATCATCACCCTGGTGCTGGCGCCGTTCGGCGCGTTTGCCGTCAACCTGGCGGCCATCACCGCAGCCATTTGCATGAGCCCCGAAGCCCATGCCGACCCTGCCAAGCGCTACACCGCGCCGGTGGTGGCCGGCCTGTTCTACATCGCCATGGGCCTGGCCGGTGGCGCGGTGGTGGGGCTGCTGGCGGCATTTCCGAAAGAACTGGTGGCGGCGGTGGCCGGGCTGGCGCTGCTGGGCACCATCGCCGGCGGGCTGGCCCAGGCGCTGGCCGACCCGCGCCACCGCGACGCGGCCGCGCTGACCTTTCTGGTCACGCTGTCGGGCGTCAGCGTGGCGGGCATCGGCGCGGCCTTCTGGGGCGTGGTGGCCGGTGTCGTCGCGCTCGCTGTGCAACACTGGCGCGCCCGCTGACCGCGCATCAAATCGCCCTGGACCCCCGCCATGCAACTGCTCTTCATCGCCGACCCGCTGGAGACCTTCAAGACCCACAAGGACAGCACCTTCGCGATGATGCGCGAGGCCGTTGCCCGCGGCCACACGCTGATGGCCTGCGGCCCGCAAGACGTGCGCTGGCAGCGCGGCGAGAAGGTCACCGCCTTCGTGCGCGACATCACCCTGACCGGCGATGCCGACGACTGGTTCCGCGCCGCCCAGCAGCGCCCTGATGAACGCCCGCAGGTGCTGGCCGACGTGGACGCGGTGCTGATGCGCAAGGACCCGCCCTTCGACCCCGAGTACTTCTATGCCACCCACCTGCTGAGCCAGGCGGTGCGTGAAGGCGCGCGTGTGTTCAACGACCCGGCGGCGCTGCGCAACCACCCCGAGAAGCTGGCGATCCTCGAGTTCCCGCAGTTCATCGGCCCCACCCTGGTCACGCGTGACGCCGCCGATGTGCGCCGCTTCCATGCCGAGCACCAGGACATCATCCTCAAGCCGCTCGACGGCATGGGCGGCATGGGCATCTTCCGTGTCGGGCCCGACGGCCTGAACCTGGGCAGCATCACCGAGACGCTGAATGCCGACGGCGCGCAGACGCTGATGGTGCAGCGCTATCTGCCCGAGATCGTCAAGGGCGACAAGCGCATCCTGGTCATCGCCGGCGAGCCGGTGCCGTTCTGCCTGGCACGCATTCCGCAGGGCAGCGAGATCCGCGGCAACCTGGCCGCCGGCGGCAAGGGCGTGGCCCAGCCACTGTCTGACCGCGACCGCGCCATCGCCACCAGCCTGGGCCCCATCCTGGCCGCCCGCGGCCTGCTGCTGGTGGGGCTGGACGTCATCGGCGACAGCCTCACCGAGATCAACGTCACCAGCCCCACCTGCTTCCAGGAAATCACCCAGCAGACCGGCTTCGACGTGGCCAAGGTCTTCATCGACGCGCTGGAAGCGGCCCTGCGATGAGCACCCCTGCCCGGCGGGGCCGTGCGCAGCGTGCGGCTGCACCCGTGCAACATCCTGGGGTGAACCTGCATGCCCTGCTCGACGCCGCCGGCCGCTTCGGCCCCGAATATGGTGAGGGCCTGGCCAGCCACCTGCCGATGGGCCTGGTGGCGCTGCGCGCCCTGGGCGCCGACAGCCAGCGAATGCAGGCCTTTGCCTGGACCGAATCGGCCCACCTGTTGCCGGCACCGCCGCCACAGGCCTGGACCGCTGGCGACCCCTGGCCCGACCGGCTGGGCGACATCGCCGCCTGGCCGGCCTATGTCGACCTGTTTGGCCAATGGCTGGCAGCCGAGGGCGCAGCCGATGTGCTGGCCCAGGTGCTGCCGCAGCTGATGCCCGGCTGCGCGGCTGCGGCCTTCCACGGCCCGATCCGCACCGCCGCCGCCCTGCGTGCCGGCCATGCCGGTGAACTGGCCGCCGGCCTGGCCTACTGGGCCGTCCGCCACCAGCGCCTGGGCGCGTTGCCGGCGCAAGCCGGCACGGTGGCCGACCCGCTGGTGCTGTTGCGCCGCCTGCAGGCCGTGCCGTCGACGCGGCCGCTGATCGCCCAAGGCATGGCCGATGCCGCCAGCCACCCTGCATTGCGGGCAGCCGTGCCGCGTCTGGCCATCGGGCCCGACACGCTGGCGCAGCTGTCGCGGCTGGCGGCGCAAGCCTATGCCGGCAGCGGCAACTTCACCGCGCTGCACATGGTCACCGCCAGCCATGCCATGCGCCTGCTGCTGCCCTTCGTGGAAGCCGGGCCTGCCGCCGACGCCGCGCTGCGCTGGTTCTGGCAGGCCTGGGCCACCGCGCTGGTGGCCGCCTGCCTGCAGCCGCTGCCGCCGCTGCCGCTGCTGCCCTGGCCTACCATCGTGCAACGTGCCCTTGCATCGGCTGACGCCCATGTGATCAAGCTGGTCGATGCCTGCCGTGCAGAAGAAGCCGCGCACGGCGGCAGCAGCTGGCAGCAGGCTGCCAGCCGTGCCGTCACGCCAGGCTGAAGCATCGTTTTTTCACCGAAGGACAGCCCCATGAAGACCAAAGCCGCCGTCGCCTGGAAAGCCGGTGCCCCCCTCACCATCGAAGACGTCGACCTGGCCGGCCCGCGTGACGGCGAGGTGCTGGTGGAAGTGAAGGCCACCGGCATCTGCCACACCGACTACTACACCCTGAGCGGCGCCGACCCCGAAGGCCTGTTCCCCGCCATCCTGGGCCATGAAGGCGCCGGCGTGGTGCTGGAAGTGGGCGCCGGCGTGCCCTGGCTGAAGCCGGGCGACCATGTGATCCCGCTCTACACGCCTGAGTGCCGCAACTGCAAGTTCTGCCTGTCGCGCAAGACCAACCTGTGCCAGGCCATCCGCAGCACCCAGGGCAAGGGGCTGATGCCCGACGGCTCGTCGCGCTTTTCCATCGGCGGCCAGCCCATCCTGCATTACATGGGCACCAGCACCTTTGCCAACCACATCGTGGTGCCGGGCATCGCGCTGGCCAAGATCCGGCCCGACGCGCCGTTCGACAAGGTCTGCTACATCGGCTGCGGTGTCACCACCGGCGTGGGCGCGGTGCTGTTCACCGCCAAGGTGGAGGCCGGCGCCAATGTGGTGGTGTTCGGCCTGGGCGGCATCGGCCTGAACGTGATCCAGGGCGCCAAGATGGTGGGCGCCGACAAGATCATCGGCATCGACATCAACCCGGGCCGCGAGGCCATGGCGCGCCAGTTCGGCATGACCCACTTCCTGAACCCGAAAGACCACCCCAACATCGTCGACGCCATCGTGCAGCTGACCGACGGCGGCGCCGACTACAGCTTTGAGTGCATCGGCAACACCCAGGTGATGCGCCAGGCGCTGGAATGCACCCACAAGGGCTGGGGCCGCAGCATCATCATCGGCGTGGCCGAGGCCGGGGCCGAGATCAGCACCCGGCCATTTCAACTCGTCACCGGGCGCAAGTGGGAAGGCTCGGCCTTCGGCGGCGCACGTGGCCGCACCGATGTGCCCAAGATCGTCGACTGGTACATGGACGGCAAGCTCAACATCGACAGCCTGATCACCCACAAGCTGCCGCTGGCGCGCATCAATGAAGGCTTCGACCTGATGAAGCGCGGGGAATCGATCCGCACCGTGGTCGAGTTCTGATGGCCGGCTGGGAGCTGCTGGCAGAGCACGCCTGCTTCGGCGGCGTGCAGCGCTTCCACCGCCATGTGTCGGCGGCCATCGGCCTGCCCATGCGCTTCGGTCTGTACCTGCCGCCGCAGGCGCTGGCAGGCGAGGCGGTGCCGTTGCTGGTCTACCTGGCCGGGCTGACCTGCACCGAGGAGACCTTCGCGGTGAAGGCCGGCGCGCAGCGCCTGGCCGCCCAGCTGGGCCTGGCCCTGCTGACGCCCGACACCAGCCCGCGCGGCGCTGGCGTGCCGGGTGAGGCCGATGCCTGGGACTTCGGCGTCGGTGCCGGCTTCTACCTGGATGCCACGCAGGCCCCCTGGTCCGCGCACTGGTGCATGGAAAGTTACCTGGTGGAAGAACTGCTGCCCCAGGTGTGGGCCGGCGCGCCGGTGATCCGAGCCGCCACCGGGCTGTTCGGCCATTCGATGGGCGGCCATGGCGCGCTGACGCTGGCGCTGCGCCAGCCGGGCGTGTTTGCCAGCCTGTCGGCCTTCGCGCCGATCTGCGCGCCGATGCTGTGCCCCTGGGGCGTGAAGGCGTTCAACGGCTACCTGGGCGATGACCGCAGCACCTGGGCTGCGCACGATGCCAGCGCGCTGATGGCCGCTCAGGCCACTGCACCCTACCCGCAGGGCATCCTGATCGACCAAGGCCTGGCCGACAAGTTTCTAGCCGAGCAGCTGCATCCGCAGGCCTTCGAGGCCGCCTGCGCTGGCGTGGGCCAGCCGCTCGCGCTGCGCCGGCATGCCGGGTACGACCACGGTTACTACTTCATCACCAGCCTGGTCGACGACCACCTGCAGCACCACGCCGGGCAGTTGTCAGCCCGGCGCTGAGCCGGGACCGGGCTCACCAGCGGATTGTCCAGCGCCCGTCGCAGGCGCGGCAGCGCACAGGCAACTGCAGCTTGCCAGGCTCGTCGATGGCCGGGCCATCGGCCTGCCAGCGGGCATAGGTGCGGCAATGCGGGCATTCAGCCTGGTGGGCCATGGCCTCGGCAAAGCT
This sequence comes from Aquabacterium sp., assembly GCA_029865965.1. Lineage (GTDB taxonomy): Bacteria > Pseudomonadota > Gammaproteobacteria > Burkholderiales > Burkholderiaceae_C > Pseudaquabacterium. The sequence continues at coordinate 207 of JARXAJ010000242.1, read as the reverse complement.
CAGATGGAACAGGTAGCGCCGCACGGCCCAGGCGCCGACAGCGGTGGCCACCAAGAGGCACAGTGCCGGCACCAGCCGCTGCAGCCCGTGGTGCTGGCCGAAGGCCTCGACCGCGCCCATCACCGCCACGGCGCACAGCAGCAGCATCACCAGATGGGCATGGCCGCGGATCAGCTCACGCTCATACCAGCGGCGAAAGCCGTGCTG
>JARXAJ010000240.1 GCA_029865965.1 Aquabacterium sp. | reverse complement strand
GCCGTGGGCTTTGCCGACGCGGTGCGCTTCTGGCTGCTGCTGGGCTGCATCAGCTTTGGCGGCCCGGCCGGGCAGATCGCGCTGATGCATGCCGAGCTGGTCGAGCGCCGGCGCTGGATCAGCGAGCGCCGGTTCCTGCATGCGCTGAACTACTGCATGCTGCTGCCGGGGCCCGAGGCGCAGCAACTGGCCACCTACATCGGCTGGCTGCTGCACCGCACGCGCGGCGGCATCGTCGCCGGCGTGCTGTTCGTGCTGCCGTCGCTGTGCGTGCTGATCACGCTGTCCTGGGTGTATCTGCGCTTTGGTGATGTGCCCTGGGTGGCCGGCATCTTCTTCGGCCTGAAGCCCGCCGTGACAGCCCTGGTGCTGCATGCTGCCCACCGCATCGGCACGCGGGTGTTGAAGAACCGCTGGATGTGGGGCATCGCGGCGGTCTCGTTCATTGCCATCTTTGCGTTCGACACGCCGTTCCCGGCCATCGTGCTGGCAGCTGGCCTGGCGGGCCACTTTGGCGCACGCCGTTGGCCACAGGTGTTCACCCTGGGCGGCGGGCATGCCCCCGGCCAGGCCAGCCATGGGTCCGCGCTGATCGATGACCACACGCCCACGCCGCCGCATGCACGCTTCTCGCGCCGCCAGCTGGCGCGGGTGCTGGGCGCCGGGCTCGGCCTGTGGCTGCTGGCGATGGTGGCTGTGGTAGCGGCCACCGGCCTGCAAGGCACCTTGACACAGATGGGCTGGTTCTTCACCAAGGCGGCGCTGCTCACCTTCGGCGGCGCCTATGCCGTGCTGCCCTATGTCTACCAGGGCGCGGTCGAGACCCACCAGTGGCTGAGCGGGCCGCAGATGATCGACGGCCTGGCGCTGGGCGAGACCACGCCCGGGCCGCTGATCATGGTGGTGGCCTTCGTCGGCTTTCTGGGCGGCTGGTTCAAGCAGGTGCTGGGCCCGGACGCGCTGTTCCTGGGCGGCGCGCTGGCCGCCACTGTGGTCACTTTCTTCACCTTTCTGCCGTCCTTCGTGTTCATCCTGGCCGGCGGGCCGCTGGTCGAGTCCACCCATGGCAGGTTGGGGTTCACCGCACCGTTGTCGGCCATCACGGCGGCAGTGGTCGGGGTGATCCTCAACCTGGCGTTGTTCTTCGCGCACCACGTGTTCTGGCCACAGGGCTTTGGCGGTCGCTTCGACGTGCTGTCGGCGGCCATCTGCGCGGCGGCGGCCGTGGCCTTGTTCCGTTTCAAGGTGGGCGTGTTGCCGTTGTTGGGCAGTTGTGCTGCCGCCGGGCTGGCGGCCACCTGGCTGGGCCCCCACCTGCGCTGAATCGTCCCACCCTCAAGTTGCCGCGCGTCGCTGCCGATAACTGGCTCAGGGAGCCTGTGCACGACCAAGGTGCGTCACACGGCAGCCTGGCCCGGCCAGCATGCGCGCACCACCGGGCCGCAATCTGAGCGCGTGTCGATTGAAAGCTGTGGGCAACCCATGAAGTTTCTGAACAGTGTCAGCATCACCAAGCGCCTGTATGGTGTGGTCGCCTTGTTGGGCCTGGCCTTCGCGGTGGTGGCCGTCGTCACCACCCAGCGGCTTGACGCCGTCGTCGCCAAGGCCGAATCCACCGGCAAGCTGCGCGTGCCGCAGCTGATGTCGATGGCCGATCTGGAACTCAGCGTCACACGGGTGTCGCTGCAACTGCGCCATGCAATGCTGGCGCGCACACCCGACGAACTGGCGGCCACGCTGGCCGATGTGGTGGCCAAGCGCAAGCACATCGACGCCACGCTGGCAGCGTACGAGAAGGGCCTGTTCACACAGACGGGCCGCGACCGATTTGCGTCGCTGCCACCGGTGGTGGCCAACTTCTGGCGTGTGGGCGAAGAGAACCTGCAGCTCATCCAGGCGGGCAAGCAGGCCGAGGCCTTTGCGTTCCTGGTGGACAAGATGATTCCGGCGCGCAACCAGCTGCTGGAGCAGCTGACCCAGACGGTGAAGTACCAGAGCCTGAGCCTGGACCAGGATCTCCAGGCTGTCGCCGCCGATGCTGCCCAGACCAAGCTGATGGTGTTGAGCCTGATGCTGGCGGCCGTGGTGGGGCTGGGCTTGTTCGGCTGGTACCTGGCTGGCGTGTTGCAGCGCCGGGTCGGTCAGGCCAGCAGGGTGGCCGAGCAGGTGCGTGATGGTGACCTGGCCACGCAGGCCACCGACGATGCCCGGGACGAGATCAGCCCCTTGCTGCATGCACTGGCCGAGATGCAGCAGAGCCTGGTGCGTGTGGTGGGCAGCGTGCGCACCAATGCCGACAGCGTGGCCACGGCCAGCGCGCAGATCGCCCAGGGCAACCAGGACCTGTCGGGCCGCACCGAGCAGCAGGCCAGCGCGGTGCAGCAGACGGCGGCCACCATGGAAGAACTGGGCACCACGGTGCGCAACAACGCCGACAGCGCCCGCCAGGCCAATGAACTGGCGCAGAACGCGTCAGCCGTGGCTGCGCAGGGTGGCGATGTGGTGGGCAAGGTGGTGGCCACCATGCAGGGCATCAACGACAGCAGCCGCAAGATCGGCGACATCATCAGCGTCATCGACGGCATCGCCTTCCAGACCAACATCCTGGCGCTCAATGCCGCCGTCGAAGCCGCCCGCGCCGGTGAGCAGGGCCGCGGGTTCGCGGTGGTGGCGTCCGAGGTGCGCAGCCTGGCACAGCGCAGCGCCGATGCCGCCAAGGAAATCAAGACCCTGATCGGGCGCAGCGTCGACCAGGTGGCACAAGGCACGGCGCTGGTCGACCAGGCCGGCAAGACCATGGGCGAGATCGTCGGGTCGATCCAGCGCGTGTCCGACATCGTGGCCGAGATCTCGTCGGCCAGTGCCCAGCAGAGCGCAGGCGTGCAGCAGGTGGGCGATGCGGTGAGCCAGATGGACCAGGCCACGCAGCAGAATGCGGCGCTGGTGGAGCAAAGCGCAGCGGCTGCTGAAAGCCTGCGCGGCCAGGCCCGGCAGCTGGTGCAGGCGGTGGCCGTGTTCAAGCTGGCGGCGCACGCCTGACCTGGCCCGGCCGGCGCGGTGTCAGCGTGCTGCGGTGCGCCGGCCGATCAGCGGGTAGGCCGGGTCGTTGAACCCGGGCGTGGACGGGTGGCCGGGCGCCACCAGGGCATCCACCAGCGCCTCGTCCTCAGGGGAGATGCTGCAGTCCAGCGCCGGCAGATAGCTTTGCCATTGCGACAGTGTGCGCGGCCCGGCAATCACCGAGCTGACGGCCTGGTTGGCCAGCACCCAGGCGGTGGCGAACTGCGCCAGCGTCACGCCCTTGGCCTGGGCATGGCCCTGCAGCTGCTGGGCGATGGCCAGGCTCTCGGCGCGGAACTCGGTCTCGGCGATGCGCTTGTCGCCCCGGCCGGCGCGGCTGCCGGGCTCGGGCTGGGCGCCGGGCAGGTACTTGCCGGTCAGCACGCCACGCGCCACCGGGCTGTAAGGCACCGCGCCGATGCCGTGGTGGCTGCAGGCCGGCAGGATCTCGACCTCGGGCATGCGGTTGAGCAGGTTGTAGTACGGCTGGCACACCACCGGGCCGGCCATGTTCATCCGCGCTGCGCCATGCACCATCTCGGCGATGCGCCAGCCCCGGAAGTTCGACAGGCCCCAGTACCGGATCTTGCCGCTGCGCACCAGGTCGTCCAGCGCGCGCAGCGGTTCTTCCAGCTGCATGGCGGGGAAGTCGCGGTGCAGGTAGAGGATGTCGATGTGGTCGGTCTGCAGGCGGCGCAGGCTGGCGTCGACCTCGCGCAGCATCCAGCTGCGCGAATACTGCCCTTCATTGGGCCGCTTCGACATCGGGTTGCCCAGCTTGGTGGCCAGCACCCAGTCATGCCGCTGGGGCTGGACCAGTGCGCCCACCATCGCCTCTGACGCGCCGGCGGTGTAGACGTCGGCGGTGTCGATGAAGTTGACGCCTGCCGCATGGGCGTCGGCCACGATGCGGCCGGCCTCGGCCTGGTCGGTCTGGTCGCCGAACATCATCGTGCCCAGACACAGGGCCGATACCTGCAGGTTGCTGCTGCCGAGCCGGCGGTAGTGCATCTGCGGGTGCTGCGGCAGGGTCAGTCGAACAGCTCGGGGTCGGTGCGGCAGATTTCTTGCCACAGCGGCTGGAAGTGGGTCCAGCCCACGGCTGCGCTGCCGGCGTTCTCACGCGTGTACACCGCCGACTGGTGCGGCACCAGCTTGGGCGTGCCGGCAGCCATGGCCATCAACTGGGCCTGGGCGCAGCGCTCGAAGCACACGTACCAGAACACCGCTTCATCCACCGACGCGCCCACGGTGAAGTGGCCGTGGTTCTGGTGGATGGCGGCGCGGTGCTGGCCGAAGGCGCGGGCAAAGTCGGCACCGGCCGAGGGCTCGAACACCACGGCGCCGCCATGTTCGGCGATGACCACGTTGTTCTCGTAGAACACGCAGGCGTCCTGCGTCAGCGGGTCGAGCGGCACGCCCAGCGCGCTGAAGGCCTTGCCGTAGACCGAGTGTGCATGCGCCGCCGCCACCACATCGGGCCGCGCCGAATGCACCGCCGCATGCAGCACGTAGGCGGCGCGGTTGACGGCGTGCTTGCCGATCACCACCTCACCGTGGTGGTTCACCAGCAGCAGGTCGGACACCTTCATGTGGCGGAACGACAGGCCCAGCGGGTTGACCCAGAAGTGGTCGGGGAACTCGGGGTCGCGCACGGTGATGTGGCCGGCCACGCCTTCACCAAAGCCGAAGCGGCCGAAGATGCGCAGCGCACCGGCCAGCTTCTGCTTGCGCCGCAGGCGTTCTTCGGCCACCGTGGCAGCGGGCGCCATGGTGTCGGCGCCAAGCACGGTGACCTGCTTGGGCGTGAGCGGGATGCCGTCGATCATCGGGACCGGGGCGGTGGCCGCATGGGCTGTGGTGGGGGCGTCGGGTAGGTCGATCATGGCGAAAGCTTAGTCCTTTGCAGGCTGGCTGGGAACTGGTGATTTCTGCCGGGCCGGGCGGCGCTGCCATTGCATGTACAACACGCCGGCCAGCACCACGGCGCCGCCGACCAGTTGCTCCGGCAGCGGTTGCATGCCGAAGAGCAGCAGCGAGATCAACACCGCGAACACCGGCACGGTGTTCTGCCACATGCCGCCGGTCTGGATGCCCAGGCGGTTGACGCCGGTGTTCCAGGCCACAGTGGCCAGCGCGGTGCAGAAGACGGCGGCGAACACCAGCTGCAGCACCGGCAGCGGTGCCGGGCTCAGGTTGGGCGGGCCCGCCAGGCCGGCCAGCCGCGCCAGCGCCCAGAAGCACAACAGCCAGGGCAGGGCCCACACGGTGGTCAGCCAGGTGCGGCGCAGCTGCGGCGTGGCCGGTGGAAACCAGCGCTGCGCCAGGATGGAATAGGCCGTCCAGCTGCAGATGGCCAGCACCACCAGCACCTCGCCGCCCTGCGGCTGCAGGGCGCTGCCCGGCGCCGGCCCGCCGGCGGCAGCCAGCGCCTGGCTGCGGCCCACGATGGCGATGCCCGCGCCGATCAGCGTGAGCACGGTGGCGCCCCAAAAGCCGCGCTCCAGGCGCGCGCCGGTCATCCACCGCGACATCACCGCCACATACACCGGAGACCCGGCCGAGATGGCGGCCACCGTCATCGGGTGGGTGCGCAACAGGCCCAGGTTGTAGAGCACCAGAAAGCTGGCCACGCACAGGCTGAGCACGGCCACCCGCCACAGCGGGATGGGGGACCGCAGCTGCGCCGCCCCGGCCGACACCAGCACCATGCCGCCCAGCAACACGGTGGCCACCAGATAGCGCAGCAGCGACACCCAGAACGGGTCGAAGTGCTGCAGCAGCGCGGCCGACAGCGGCAGGTTCAGGCCCCACAGCACGCTGGCGAAGAGGTAGCCGCCGGTGCCCCACAGGGCGGCGCGCCGGGCTGTGTCGGCGGCGCTGCCGGTGGCCCCGGCGCTGTTCATCGGGCGGCCGTCATGCTGGCTGCCGTCATGCCGGCTGCCGTCACGCCGGCCGCACCATGGCCAGCTGGCGCGCCTGCGCCACCAGCTGGCCGGTGCTGTCCCACAACGCGCCGTCTTCGACCACCCGGCCGTCACGCAGGTCGTGCGACCAGAACTCACCCAGCAGCCAGCCGGGCGCCGGGTGGCCACGCAGCTGCACCGTCAGCTCGACGGTGGGCACCCAGCCCACCATGCCCAACAGGCCGAACACCGCCGGCGGAAATGCGTCGGCCATCAACAGGCAGCCCAGGGCGTCGGGCGGGCGGCCGTCGGCAAAGCGGATCCAGCCGCTCACCCGCGCCTGCCCGGCAGCGCCGGGCTGGGCCTGGGCCGGGTGCAGGCGGATGTCGAGCCGGTCCAGGATCGACAGGCTTACGCCCTGCGCCGGTGCCGACCGGCCAGGGCAGGCCTCGGGCGGCGGGATGGTGGGCGGCGGCATGCTGATCTGTGGTGATGGTGCTGCGCCGGGTGTGCCCAGGTTGCCGTCTGTGCCGAGCTTGCCCATGGCGGCCAGCACCTCCAGCCGCGGGCTGCCGTCCTGCAGCAGCGTGGCCCGCACCGTGCTGAGCGAGCGGCCGCTGCGCAGCAGCTGGGTGTCGATGGTGCAGGGCTGGCCGGGCAGGCCGGGGCGCAGATAGTGCACCGTGATGCTCAGCGCATCGGGCTGGCTGGGCGTGGCCTGCCGCAGGGCCTGTGCCGCCAGCGCCAGCAGGTAGCCACCGTTGGGGTTGGCGCCGATGTTCCAGTTGGGCAGCACCTGGCCGGTATAGCGGCCGGGGCTGTCGCCGGGCAGCACCTGGGTGTCGTGGTCGAAGTGGGTCATGGGGACGCGCCGGCCGGGCGCAAGCAAGGCAGGGCCCGAGTGTGCCGAAGCCCGGGCTGATGCCGCACCGCATCGGTGACACCTGCGGGTGGCTCCGTATCATCGCCAATCCCCCCGCTCACCCACCGACCCATCCACCCACCCCGCTGCGGCGCCCACCCCGCGCCCGCCGGCCAGAAGGACACACCACCATGGATCTGCAAGCCCTGTTCACCCTGGGCGCCCGCGTCGGCGACAAGCTGGTGGCGCGCGGCGAGACGCTGGCGGTGGCCGAGTCATCGGCCGGCGGCCTGCTGTCGGCGGCGTTGCTGTCGCGCGCCGGCGCGTCGGCCTATTACTTTGGCGGCGCGGTGCTCTACACCCGCCGCTCGCGCCGGCTGCTGACCACGCTGACGTCTGACGACACCGTGGGCATGCGCTCGTCCAGCCCGCCCTATGCGGCGCTGCTGGCGCGCCACCAGCGCAGCCGCTTCCGGGCCAGCTGGGGCCTGGCCGAGACCGGCGCCGCCGGGCCCGACGGCAACACCTATGGCGACCCCGCCGGCCACACCTGCCTGGCCGTGGATGGCCCGGTGCCGCTGGACCGCATGCTGCGCACCGGCCATGGCGACCGGCCAGCCAACATGCTGGCCTTTGCCGCCGCCGCGCTGCAGTTGCTGGACGAGGCACTGGATGCCGCGCCGCCGGTCGGCCCGGCAGCGGCTTCCGAAGAGGGCACCGCCGGCGCCTGAGCCAGGCCTCATCGCCGGGCCTGCAAGAGCCTGGCACCCAGGTGACACTGGCCGCACATCGGCTGGGTTCCCCTGCTTTTCTGCGTGTCATCCCGCATGGTCGAGGCGGCGGTCTGCTGGTCAGATGGCGCCTCCATCCACAGGAGGCATTGCATGACCGACACGCTCCACGATCCCCGCCGCCGCACGGTGGCCGCCGGCCTTGGCACCCTGCTGGCCGCGCCTGGCCTGGCCCTGGCGCAGGCCACACCCGCCGCCCGCTGGAAGCCCGAGCGCCCGATCACCATCTACAACCCGTTTGCAGTGGGTGGCATCACCGACCTGCACATGCGCCTGATGGGCGAGAAGATCGGCAAGGTGCTGGGCCAGCAGATCCTGGTGGAAGCCCGTGCCGGTGCCGCCGGCACGCTGGCCCCAGCCGCACTGATGACCGCCAAGCCCGACGGCCACACCCTGGCGGTCTACACCATCAACAGCCTGCGCTACCCGCACTACCAGCAGGTGAACTGGCACCCGCTGCGTGACTTCACCTTCATCACCGGCCTGTCGTCGTACACCTTTGCCCTGGTGGTGCGGGCCGACTCGCCGTGGAAGACGGTCGAAGACCTGTTCGCCGCCGGCAAGGCCAACCCCGAGAAGCACACCTATGGCACCAGCGGTATCGGGGGCTCGGGCCACTTGATGATGATCGAGATCGAGCAGAAGGTGGGCTCGAAGTTCACCCACATCCCGTACAAGGGCGGCGCCGAATGGATGCAGGCGCTGCTGGCCGGGCAGATCGACTTCCTGGCCGACGCATCGCAGTGGGGCCCGTTCGTCGACGACGGCCGCTGCCGCATCCTGTCCATGGTGACCGAAACCCGGCTGGCCAAGTACCCCAACGTGCCCACGCTGCGCGAGCGCGGCATCGACGCTGTCGGGCAGAGCCCCTATGGCCTGGTCGGCCCGAAGGACCTGCCACCCGCCGTCGTGCAGAGCCTGTACGACGCCTTCAACGAGGCCAACAACGACCCGGCGACGATCGATCTGCTGGCGCGCTACATCCAGGTGCCCTGGAAGAAGAACCCCACCGAGTACCGCGCCTTCGCCGACAACTACTTCAACACCGTGAAGCCGCTGCTGATCAGGGCGGGGCTGGCCAAGGGTTGACGGGTGCAACAGGCAGCGGGTGACCGCTGCCCATCGCAGCGCAGCCCGGCGCCCGGCCAGCCTGCGCTGGCTCAGGCCGCGACTGTGCCAAACACCTGCTGCGCAAAGCCCGGGTAGACGTCGGCGATCTGCGTGGCCACCGGGCCACGCAGCAGCGCCAGGCGCCGGGCGTCAGGCGCACGGGTGGTGGGCACCGTGGCCGGCACGTCGAAGTCGAAGCCGGTCTGGTCGCGCACTTCTTCCAGCGTATGGCCGGGGTGCAGGCTTTGCAATGCAAAGCGGCCGGTGTCGCGCTGCCAGCGCAACAGGCACAGGTTGGTCATCAG
>JARXAJ010000183.1 GCA_029865965.1 Aquabacterium sp. | reverse complement strand
AGGATGCCGACATGGGACGCCCCAACCAGACCAAGCCGATTCGCACTGGCACCAACCGGCGCGACTTCTTCAAGCGCTCCGGCGCCACCACCGTGGGCATCGCTGCGGCCTCGCCCTGGCTGGCCACGTCGGCAGATGCTGCGGCCGCCGTGTTCCAGCACGGCGTGGCCAGCGGCGACCCGCTGAGCGACCGGGTGATCCTGTGGACCCGCGTCAGCGTGGTCAGTGCCAAGCCGCTGGTGCCGGTGACCTGGGTGGTGGCCACCGACCCCGGCCTGCGCCAGGTGGTGGTGCGCGGCGCCACCACCACCAGCGCCGCGCGCGACTTCACCGTCAAGATCGACGCCGCCGGCCTGCGCCCGGCCACCACCTACTACTACCGGTTCAACGCTGGCGGCGCCGCCAGCCCGGTGGGCCGCACCCGCACGATGCCGGTGGGCAATGTGGAGCGCCTGCGCATCGCGGTGGCCAGTTGCTCGAACCATGCCTACGGCTACTTCAACGCCTATGCGCGCATGGCCGAACGTGCCGACCTGGACCTGGTGCTGCACCTGGGCGACTACCTCTACGAGTACGGCACGGCCGAATACGGCAGCCTGCGCACACCCGAGCCGCCCACCGAGATGGTGACGCTGGCCGACTACCGCATGCGGCACGCGCAGTACAAGCGCGATGCCGACTCCCAGGCGGTGCACCGCCAGCACCCGTTCGTCTGCATCTGGGACGACCATGAGATCACCAACGACGCCTGGAAGGGCGGTGCCCAGAACCACCAGAGCGCCACCGAAGGCGCCTACCCCGACCGCGTGGCAGCCGGCCTGCAGGCTTACTACGAGTGGATGCCGATCCGCCAGGTCGAGCCCGACCGGCGCAAGAACTTCCGCAGCTTCCAGGTGGGCAACCTGATCGACCTGATGATGCTGGAAGAGCGCCTCAGCGCCCGCTCCGAGCAGCTGACGGCCACCATCCCCACCCAGTTCGGCAATGGCTTCGTGCAGACCGGCGCGTTTGCCGACGCCAGCCGCACCCTGCTGGGCACCGAGCAGGAGGCCTGGCTGTTCAACAGGCTGCAGACCAGCACCGCGCGCTGGAAGTTCTTGGGCCAGGGCGTGATGTTTGCGCAACTCAAGCTGCAGGGCGCGCCCAACGCCCAGGGTGGTGGTGTGTTCCTCAACACCGACCAGTGGGACGGCTACAACCCGGCACGCAACCGGGTCTATGCCGCGATCAAGGCTGCGGGCAACCGCGCGCCAGTCGACAACGTGGTGGTGCTGACCGGCGATATCCACAGCAGCTGGGCGGCCGACCTGGCCCAGGACCCGCACAACCGCGATGTGGCTGCTGGCGGCTACGACCCCGCCACCGGCGCAGGCGCCAGTGCAGTGGAATTCGTCGGCACCTCGGTGTCGTCGCCCGGGGTCGACACCGACAGCAACGGCGCCATCGCCGGCACGCTGCGTCTCATCAACCCGCACTTCAAGTACATCAACCTGCACAAGCGCGGCTACATGCTGCTGGATGTGACACCGAAGCGGGTGGTGTGCGAGTTCTGGCACATCGACACCGTGTCGAGCATCAGCAATCTGCAGACCTTTGCCGCGGCCTTCGAGGTGCAGGCCGGCACCAACCGGCTGGCGCCGTCGGCCCAGACCACGCCGCGTGCCAATGCGCCGAAGTTGGCCCCTTGATGCGCCGCACCACCCAACCACCGGACACCACCATGCCCTTCCCGCACAACCTTTCCCTGGCCCGCAGCGCGGCCGTGGCCGCGCTGGCCCTGGCCAGTCTGGCCGCCCACGCCGATGTGGCTGCCTTCAGCCAATCCGGCAGCTTCGCCTTCACCAGCGACGTGCACAGCTTCAACCTCGACATCGACAGCGCGTCTGACCTGCGCCTGTGGACCACCTCCTACGCCGGCGGCCAGGCCGACCCGGCGCTGGCCTTCTTCGACATCGCCACCGGCGCGTTGCTGAGCCTGTCGGACGATGTGGACAACCCGTTCGGCCTGATCGACCCGGCCCAGGGCGCACTGGACGCGGGCCTGCTGATCACCGACCTGGCGCCGGGCCGCTACCAGGTGGCCGTGAGCCTGTCGACCAACCTGCCCACCGGAAGCACCTGGGCCGAGGGCTACCAGCTGCGCAGTCAGGCGGGCGTGCCGATCAGCAGCACCTGGCGCGTGCAGGTGGCACTGACCAACGCCGCGCCCATTCCCGAACCCACGACCACCGCGCTGCTGCTGGCGGGCCTGATGGCGCTGGGCTGGATGGCACGCCGGCGCAGCTGACCCGCCGCCCCGCCCCCCCGCTCCGCCACGATGGCGGTCAGATCGCCAGCGGGTCCACGTCGATGGCCCAGCGCGCCAGGCCCTTGTGGCGGCTGCGCTGGCCGTGCAGGGCGGGCACCCAGGCCGCCAGCAGGTGCTGCAGCCGCGCGCGTGATGGCGCCTCCACCAGCATCTGCAGCCGCTCGATGCCGGCCACCTTGCTGACGGCCGGCGGCACCGGCGGGTAGACCGTCACGCCATCACCACCGGGCAGGCTGGCGGCCAGCGTGGCCGCATCCTGCAGCCAGGCCAGGGCCACGGCTGCATCACGCGATTCGGCCCGCAGCAGTGCCAGGTGGCTGAACGGCGGCAGGCCGGCGGCTGCACGCTCGGCCAGCTGGCTGGCGGCAAAGGCCGCGAAGTCATGCCGCTTCAAGGCCGCGTACAACGGGTGCTGGGGGTGCCAGGTCTGCACCCACATCTCGCTGGCGCTGGCCTGGCCGGCATCGCGCCCGGCGCGGCCGCCAGCCTGCATCAGCAGGGCAAACAGCCGCTCGGGCGCACGGAAGTCGCTGGCAAACAGCGCGCTGTCGGGGTTGACCGCCACCACCAGGGTGATGCGGCGGAAGTCGTGGCCCTTGGTCACCATCTGCGTGCCCACCAGCACGTCCACATCGCCGGCATGCACCTCGGCCAGGCGGGCTTCGAGCTGGCCCTTGCCACGTGCGGTGTCGGCGTCCAGCCGGGCGATGCGGGCACCGGGCAGCAGCTCGGCCAGCTGCTCTTCGAGCTTCTCGGTGCCGCGGCCCAGCGGTGCGATGTCGAGGTTGCCGCAGTCGGGGCAAGCGCGCGGCACCCGCTCGGTGAAGCCGCAGTGGTGGCATCGCAGCGTGCGCTCACCCTTGTGGAACACCCGCCAGGCGCTGCAGTGCGGGCAACCGCTCTTCCAGCCGCAATCGGCGCAGTGCAGCACCGGCGCGTAACCGCGCCGGTTCAGGAACACCAGGCTCTGCTCTCCGGCGGCAATGCGCTGGCGCAGGCTGTCGACCACCAGCGGCGCCAGCACCGGGCTCTGGCCGTTCACGCGGGGCAGCACGCCCATGTCGAACAGCCGCACCCGTGGCAGGGCGCCGCCGCCCACCCGCGCGTCCAGCGCCAGGCGCTGGTAGCGCTGGCGCGGGCCGGGCAGCGCGTGCTGCCAGGTTTCCAGCGACGGCGTGGCCGACCCCAGGATCACCGGCACCCGCTCCAGGTGGCCGCGGTAGACGGCCAGATCACGCGCCGAGTAGCGCGCGCCCTCCTGCTGCTTGTAGGACGGGTCGTGCTCCTCGTCGACGACGATCAGCCCCAGCCGCGGCAGCGGCGCAAACACGCCCATGCGCGTGCCCAGCACGATGTCGGCCCGGCCCAGGTGGGCCATCAGCCAGTGGCGCAGCCGCTGCACCGGCGTCAGGCCGCTGTGCAGGCTGACCAGCCGATGCTGCGGAAAGCGTGCCGCAAAGCGCGCCTCCAACTGCGGTGTCAGGTTGATTTCGGGCACCAGCACCAGCGCCTGGCGGCCGGCGGCCAGCACGGCTTCGGCGGCATGCAGATAGACCTCGGTCTTGCCGCTGCCGGTGACACCATGCAGCAGCAGCGGCGCCGGCCGGGATGCTGCGCCAGCCTGGTCAGCATGGGCATGCAGGGCGGTGTGGAAGGCGGCCAGCGCGGCCAGTTGCTCGTCACCCAGTTGCGGCCGCTGCACCGGCGTGGCGGGCGGCGGCGGGGCAGCATCCAGCTTCTTCAACAGGCCGGCCAGGCGTTTGGCCAGGCCAGGCGCGTCCAGCTTGCGCAGTTCGGGTGGCAGCACGGCCAGCGCCAGTTCGCCGACGCTGCGCTGGTAGTAGCTGGCGGCAAAGTCGACCAGGGCCAGCCAGGCCGGGGCCATGGGCGGCAGGCCGGCAAACGCCTCGCCCACCGGCCGCAGCACCAGCGGCGGTGCATCAGCGCCAGTTGCCGGCGCGGCGGTATGCCAGACGATGCCCAGCATGTCCCGCTTGCCCAGCGGCACACGCAGCAGGGTGCCGGGCGGCAGCGGCTGCGCGCTGCTGTAGTGCAACGCGCCGGTCAACCCGCTGTGCTGCGGCGCGTCCACCGCCACTGCCAAGGTGACGGCGCTCATCTGGGCGCTGCGCCAGCTGGCGGGTGTTTTTTCGTCTTCACATCAAGAACCGGTGTTAAGTCGATGATTGAAAACGGATTTTTCAACTGTCCCCGGCTTCTGTGGATAACTTTGTGGGAAAGCTGCCGATGGCGGCGCTAAGTGCTTGATCTGGTGGGCTTCTTCCTGGTTTGCACAACTTTGTGGCACCCTGGAAAATCTTTTTTAAATCAAACACTTAGCACGAGAAATCGGGAAACTCGATGCTGTGTCGCACATTTAGGCCCGGTAATTTTTGGCATTTCAGCTTTTGGGGATAAGTCAAGCCCATGAACGTGTGCTCACCCCTCAAGACGCCGTCAGCTTTCCCGCAATTTCAACCCGCCGCTACAACACGGAGCGTCCACCCGCTGTGCTGCGGCGCGGCTACCGCCACCGCCAATGTGACAGCACTCGCCTCGGCACCGTGCCGTTTGGCGGGTGTTTTTTGTCTCCACATCAAGAACCGGCGTTAAGTCGATGATTGAAAACGAGTTTTTCAACTGTCCCCGGCTTCTGTGGATAACTTTGTGGGAAACCTGCCGATAGCAACGCTAAGTGCTTGATCTGGCGGGTGTCTTCGAGGTTTGCCCAAGTTTGTGGCACCCTGGAAAATCTTTTTTAAATCAAACACTTAGCACGAGAAGTCGAGAAGTTTGATGTTGCACCGCACATTTCGGCCAAGTCGTTCTTCGCGCTGCAGCTTTTGGGGATAAGTCAAGCCCATGAGCGTGTGCTCACCCCCCAGGCGCCGTCAGCCTGCCCCCAATGTCAACCCGCCGCCACATCGCGGCGCAGTGTGGGCGAATGCGCATGCACCGCCTCCACCAGGGCCTGCACATGCTCCAGGGGGGTGTGCTGGTTGATGCCGTGGCCCAGGTTGAAGATGTGCCCACCCCAGCGCCCGTCGGCCCGTTGCGGGTTGCCGAAGCTGTCGAGCACCGCACGCGCCTCGGCGGCCACCGCCTCAGGCGTGGCAAACAGCACCATCGGGTCCAGGTTGCCCTGCAATGCCACCTGGTCGTCCACCCGGCGGCGGGCTTGGCCCAGGTCACAGGTCCAGTCCAGGCCGACCACATCGGCGCCGGTACCGGCGATCTGCTCCAGCCACAGGCCGCCGCCCTTGGTGAACACGATGGCCGGGATGCGCTGGCCGTTGTGCTCGCGCTTGAGCTGGTTGATCACGCGTTGGGTGTAGGCCAGGCTGAACTGGTGGAAGGCGCGGTGCTCCATCACGCCGCCCCAGCTGTCGAACACCATCACCGCCTGTGCGCCGGCCTCGATCTGGGCATTGAGGTAGGCCGCCACCGCATCGGCATTGATGGCCAGGATGCGGTGCATCAGATCCGGTCGTGAATACAGCATGGTCTTGACCAGGCGGTAGTCGTCCGACCCACCGCCTTCGACCATGTAGCAGGCCAGCGTCCAGGGGCTGCCCGAAAAGCCGATCAGCGGCACGCGGCCCACCTGGCGCCCCTGGGCGTCGGTCGTCAGCAGGGCCTTGCGGATGGATGTGACCGCGTCGAACACATAGCGCAGCTTGTCCAGGTCGGGCACGGCCAGCCGGGCCACGTCGGCCTCGGTGCGCAGGGGGTGGGCAAACTTGGGGCCTTCACCGGCGCCGAAGCTCAGGCCCAGGCCCATGGCGTCGGGCACGGTCAGGATGTCGGAGAACAGGATGGCAGCGTCGAGCTGGTAGCGGTCGAGTGGCTGCAGCGTCACATCGGTGGCGTACTGCGGGTTGGTGGCCAGGCCCATGAAGCTGTTGCCCGCCGCCACCCGCGTGGCCTTGTATTCGGGCAGGTAGCGGCCGGCCTGGCGCATCAGCCAGATGGGGGTGTGGGTGGTGGGCTGGCGCAGGCAGGCCCGCAGGAAGCTGTCGTTTTGGAGCGGTGCGTTCATCCCCCGGATTATGGTCGGCCCACCGGGCTGCCACGGCCAGCCGGCACCCGGGCAACTACCAGCGCCGTGATGCCGCCGCAGGTTGCGGGGCCTGCCCGCCCAGCCAGGCGTCGAGCGCCGCATCGCTGGCGGGTGTCTGGGCCACGGCCCACAGCACTTCAGGCGGCAGCACCCGGGTGCCCGGCGCCGCCTGGGGCAGCACCAGCGACAGGTGTGCCGCCACGCGCGCCACGGTGTCGCTGCGCACCGGCTGGTCGCCGTTTGGCACCAGCCAGTTCAACTGGCCCAGCAGCCAGCGCGCCAGC
Organism: Aquabacterium sp.; assembly: GCA_029865965.1. Classification (GTDB taxonomy): domain Bacteria; phylum Pseudomonadota; class Gammaproteobacteria; order Burkholderiales; family Burkholderiaceae_C; genus Pseudaquabacterium. The sequence goes on along the minus strand of JARXAJ010000183.1, from coordinate 1,793 downwards.
CGCTGCGGGGCGGTGCCTGGTGAACTGGCCGCACTGTCCACACGCCCACGGCCTGGAAGCGGCGGCCGGCCAGCAGCCGCTCAACCACACGGGCGCCCGGCACACCGCCGCCGCCCAACACCAGCACGCGTGACAGCGCCGCCGCTGCCCTGGGTGCAGGCCTGGCCACAGCGGCCAAGGCCTGTGCGGGGTTGGTCATGTCAGGCCCGCCCGGGCGCCTGACGGGCCCGACACAGCCCTTCGGGCATCAGCAAACAAGGGGCGCTTGGTTCTGTCATTTCTGCGATGCTAAGCTGACCGAATTGATTTTTAGGCAGCGGCCCCAGCTGTTGAAGTCGCCCTGCCCCACGGAGAACCCCATGCTTTCCACCCTGCGTCGCCTTCTGCCTGCCCTGGGCCTGGCCGTGTTGCTGACCGGCTGCGGCTACAACGACTTCCAGCGCCTGGACGAGGAAGTCAAGGGCGGCTGGGCCGAGGTGCTGAACCAGTACCAGCGCCGCAGCGACCTGATCCCCAACATCGTGGCCACCGTCAAGGGCGAGGCCAACTTCGAGCAGGAGACCTTGACCCGGGTGATCGAGGCGCGCGCCAGCGCCACCGGCATCCGCGCCACGCCTGAACTGGTGAACGACCCGGCCGCCTTCCAGAAATTCCAGGAGGCGCAGAGCCAGCTCACCGGCGCGTTGAGCCGCCTGATGGTGGTGGCCGAGCAGTACCCCAACCTGAAGGCCAACCAGGCCTTCCAGGACCTGCGGGTGCAGCTGGAAGGCACCGAGAACCGCATCACGGTGGCGCGCAACCGCTACATCAAAACGGTGCAGGACTACAACGTGCTGGCCCGCAGCTTCCCCACCAACCTGACGGCGATGGTGTTCAGCTACGGCGTGAAGCCCGGCTTCACCGTGACCAATGAGGCGGCGATCAGCGTGCCGCCGGCGGTCAGCTTCGACAAGCCCGCCAGCAAGTGAGCTGAGCATGCTCCCCGCACGCCTGCGGGCGTTGGGCAACCGCTGGCATCCCGCCCTGGCCTGGCTGCTGGCCCTGGCCGCACTGTGGCTGGGTGGGCCAGCGGCTGCGCAGGATCTGCTGCCCATCCCCGCGCTGACCGCCCGGGTGATGGACCAGGCCGGCGTGCTGCAGCTTGGCCAGCGCGCCGCGCTGGAAGCCAAGCTGGCTGCCTTCGAAGCCCAGTCCGGCCCGCAGATCGTGGTGCTGACGGTGGCCAGCACCGGCATCGAAGACATCGCCGACTATGCCCAGCGCGCCGGGGACGCCTGGAAGATCGGCCGCAAGGACGTGGGCGACGGCCTGCTGCTGGTGGTGGCGCGCGACGACCGCAAACTGCGCATCCAGGTGGCCAAGGCGCTGGAGGGCGCGGTACCCGACCTGGCGGCGCGCCAGATCATCAGCAACCAGATCGCGCCGGCCTTCAAGCGTGGCGACTATGCAGCGGGGCTGGACGCTGGTGTCGATGGCCTGATCGCCCGCATCCGCGGCGAAAACCTGCCGGCCCCCGCCGCCCGGGGCGGCGCAGGCCGCGACCGCGGCTTCGACTGGGAAACCCTGGCCATGTTCTTCTTCATTGCCGTGCCGGTGGCCGGTGGCGTGCTGACCAGCGTGCTGGGCCGCAAGCTGGGGTCGGTGGTGGCCGCCGGTGGCGCCGGCGCCCTGGCCTGGTGGCTCAGCGCCAGCCTGCTGATCGGCGGCTTGGCCGGCGTGGTGGCCCTGGTGCTGGTGGGCGTGATGGGTGTCGGTGGCGCACGCGGCGTGGGCCGGGGCCGCGGTGGCCGCGG
>JARXAJ010000148.1 GCA_029865965.1 Aquabacterium sp. | reverse complement strand
GCTGTCGGCCAGCGGGCGGCGCCAGGCGCGCAGCAGCGGGCTGGCCGGCCAGCTGGTGCGCGCCAGCGGGCCGATGCTGCTGGGCTTCACCCTGGCCACGGCGGTGCTCAGCCTGGTGGTGATCCGCATCGTCATCGTCACGGCGCAGAGCTACGGCCTGTCGCAGTTTGCGCTGGAGATGGTGGTGCGGGTGCTGGTGCTCGAGCTGATCCCGCTGGCTGCCGCGCTGTTCGGCGCGCTGAACGCCACACTGCCGATGGCCGATGAGATGGCCACGCTGCACAACCGCGGCCGCTTCGACGCGCTGCGCCAGCGGGGCCTGGACCCGCTGGCCACCCTGGTGCTGCCGCGCCTGCTGGCCGGGCTGTTCGCGGTGCTGCTGCTGGCCACCCTGAGCTGCGTGGTCACCCTGGTGCTGGCCTATGTGTCGGCGCATGGCTTCAGCCTGGGCGGCTTTGAGGGCTACACCCGCACCGTGGGCCGCATCTTCAGCCCGTCGGTCACGCTGATCTTCTGCCTGAAGGTATTCCTGCTCGGGTCGGCCGTGGCCTGGATCCCGCTGGTCACGGTGCTGCAGAACCCGGCGCGCCGGCGCTCGCGCGCCAGCACCGAGCTGCAAGGCCTGGTGCGGCTGTTCCTGGTGGTGCTGGCCATCGAGGCCGGGTCGCTGGTGGGCAACTACTATTGACTGCGCCCATGCCACCCACCGACCCCACGCCCCCGGCCGCAGCGGCACCCGACATCGACGCCCCGGCCGTGCCGCACCTGCAGGCCAAGGCCGCCGGCCTGCTGCTGCTGATGGCCCTGCTGGTGAGCGGTGCCATCGGCTTCCTGCTGTATGCCCGTGGCGCCTTCGAGCCCACCCAGCGCCTGGTGCTGGTGGCCGACGATGCCGAAGGCGTCACCGTGGGCATGGACCTCACCTTCTCGGGCTTTCCGATCGGGCGGGTGCGCGACATCGCACTGTCGCCCGACGGCAATGCCCGCATCCTGATCGACGTGCCCAAGAAAGACGCCCGGTGGCTGCGCACCAGCAGCATCTTCACCCTGGTGCGCGGCGTGGTGGGCAACACCAACCTGCGCGCCTATAGCGGCCAGCTGACCGACCCGCTGCTGCCCGACAACGCCGAGCGCCGGGTGCTGGCCGGTGACGCCATGGCCGAGCTGCCGCAGATGGTGGCGGCCGTGCGCGAGCTGGTGCAGCGCGCCAGCGCCATGGCCGCGCCCGACGGCGCGCTGGCATCGAGCCTGGCCAACCTGCAGGCCGCCACGGACCAACTGAAGGGGCCGCGCGGCGCGCTGGGCCTGGTGATGGGCAACGAGGCTGACGCGAGGAAGCTGCTGACCACGCTGGACCGCACCAATGCCCTGCTGCTGCGTGCCGACGCGCTGACCGCCAGCCTGGACCGCCTGGCCGCCAAGACCGATGCCCAGGTGTTCGGCGCCCAGGGCCTGTTGCCCGAGACCCGCACCACCGTGCTGCAGCTCAACGCCCTGCTGGGCGATGCCCGCGCCACCCTCACCCGGGTGGATGGCGTGCTGGCCGAGGCCCAGGGCATCGCCAGCAACACCCGCAGTGCCACCGCCGACCTGGGCACCCTGCGCGCCGAGGTGGAAGCCAGCCTGCGCAAGGTGCAGCAGCTGGTCGACGAGGTCAACCGCAAGTGGCCTTTTGCCCGCGATGCGGAAGTGAAGCTGCCATGAGCCCGCCTGGACGGTCGCCCGAAGGGAGTACTCGCGTGCCGCCTGGCGGGACCACGCGCAGCGTGCGCGGGGCACCCAGGACACGCGGCTGGGCAGCGTTGTGCCTTGCAGCCACCCTGTTGGCCGGCTGCGCCAGCGGCCCGCCGCCGCCGGACTGGCAGCAGAGCGCCCGCGCATCACTCGACCTGGCCGTGGCGGCCGAGTTGCGCGGTGACAGCCGCATGGCGACCCTGGAGTTCGACCGCGCCCGCAGCGACATCAGCCGCACCGGCCGGCCCGACCTGCTGGCCCGCGCCGAGCTGCTGCGTTGCGCGGCGCTGGCGGCCAGCCTGCAGCTGGGCCCCTGTGCGGCCTTCGAGCGGCTGCGGGCCGATGCCGCGCCACCCGAGCGCGCCTATGCCGACCATCTGGCCGGCAAGCTGACAGCGGCCCAGGTCGCGTTGCTGCCGCCGGCACAGCAGACGGTGGCAGCGGTGGTGGCGGTGGGCAACGCCGCCGGCGATGGCGCTGCTGCCGCCATGCTGCAGGGCCTGGCCGACCCGCTGTCGCGCCTGGTGGGCGCGGCCCTGCTGCTGCGCGCCGGCCAGGCCGGGCCGGGTGTCATCGCCACGGCGGTGGACACCGCGTCGGCCCAGGGCTGGCGCCGGCCACTGCTGGCCTGGCTGGGCGTGCAGCAACAGCGCGCCAGTGCTGCGGGTGATGCTGCAGCGGCCGCCGCACTGCAACGGCGCATCGACCTGGTGGGTGGCAGTGGCCGCTGATCTCAGGCGTCAGGCTGGCGGGGCCGGGTCGGGCCTGGCAGCGTCAGCCTCTGGCGCGCCGATCTGAACAAACCGACACCCCGCTCACGGGGGAGCATGGGCCGATTGCGCCGGGCAGTGTCACGCCGCCTTCATGGGCGGCACCTAAGGTCCAGACAGCTCGCTGAGCCACCAGGTTCACGCGTTGGCACCCACCCTCGGAGCACCCCATGAAGAACCTTTTCGCCCTGGCTGCCATCGCAGCCGCCGCCATGGCCCCGGCCCATGCATTGACCACGGGTGACATTGCGTTCACCGCCTTCAATGCCGACGAGGACGGCTGGTCGCTCGTGACCTTCGTCGACATCGCCCCGAACACCCGGATCTATTTTTCTGACAGCACCGCCACCGGCGCCACCACCATCGGCACCGGCGAGTCCTCCTTCCTTTGGGGAACCGGCGCCAGCATGATCACTGCGGGCACCGTGGTGCGCTTTTCGGCCATCGATGTCGCCGCCCGTGCCGCGTCGATCGGCAGTTTCTCCGCTGTCGGCACCGGCAATCTCGGCCTGAGCGCCACAGCCGAGACCGTCTATGCCTTCCTCGGCAGCAGCGCCACAGCGGTCACCACCATGCTGTCGGCCGTGTCGAGCGAAGCCAGCACCACCGCACTGACCACTGTGGGACTGACCGCCGGCACCAACGCCATCAAGCTGACCAGCAGCGCCGACTTTGCGGGCTACACCGGTGCGCGCAGCGGCGACGTGAGCTTTGCCGCCTACGCGCCCCTGGTGAACAACGCCGCCAACTGGGCGATCAATGTGGGCGGCAATGGCACTTTGCTACTGCCCGACACGACCAACTTCACCATCAGCCCCATCCCGGAGCCCGAAACCTATGCGCTGATGCTGGCTGGCCTGGCCGCCATCGGCCTGATGGCGCACCGCCGCCAGCCCTGATGGCTGGCGGGCCCGCACCCGGCCCGCCGCCCACCAACCCGCCAGACCGCCACACTGGCGGTCTTGCCCATGCTGCCCACCCTTCTGCTGCACGCCCATGCCCACCCTGCCACTGATCCGCGCCACTGCACTGGCAGCCGCCACGCTGCTGCTGCACCTGCATGCCCAGGCCCAGGCCCTGCCGGCGGCCTGCAGCCAGCCCGCCATGCCGATCAGCCAGGTGCAGGGCAGCAGCGATGTGTCGCCGCTGGCCGGCAGCACCGTCACCGTGCAGGGCGTGGTGGTGGGTGACTTCGAAGGTGCCAGCCCGGCGCTGCGCGGCTTCTACCTGCAAAGCCTGGTGGGCGACGCCGACCCGGCCACGTCCGAAGGGCTGTTCGTCTTCAACGCCAACAACAACGCCGTGGCGGTGGGCCAGGTGGTGCGTGTGACAGGCGCGGTGGCCGAGTTCCAGGGCCAGACCCAGATCACGCCCACCAGCCCCGCCATGGTCATCGCCTGCGGCAGCGGCAGCGTGGGCCCCACCGACGTGTTGCTGCCCTTCTCCACTGCCGCATTTGCCGAGCGTTATGAAGGCATGCTGGTGCGCCTGCCGCAGACCCTGAGCGTGACCGAGCACTTCCAGCTCGGCCGCTTCGGCCAGGTGGTGCTGTCGGTCGACGGCCGCCAGCAGCGGCCCACCAACGTGGTGACACCGGGCGCCGCCGCCGTGGCGCTGGAAGCCGCCAACCAGCTGGGCCGCATCATCCTCGACGACGCCCTGCAGTCCCAGAACCCCGACCCCATCGTCTTCGGCCGCAATGGCCAGCCGCTGGCGGCCGGCAACACCCTGCGTGGCGGCGACACCACCAGCGGCATCGTCGGCGTGATGACCTTCACCTGGGCCGGCAACGCCGCCAGCGGCAACGCCTGGCGGGTGCGCCCCATCGGCGCGCTGGGCGGCAGCGTGCCGGTCTTCCAGGCCAGCAACCCCCGGCCGGCGGGCCAGCCGTTGCAGCAGGCCGCCCTGCGGGTGGCCGGCTTCAATGTGCTGAACTTCTTCAACAACGTGGCGGGCTGCACCGGCGGCGTGGCGGGTGCGGCAATGGACTGCCGCGGCGCCGGCGCCGACATCAACGGCGCAGCAGCCCAGGCCAGCCAGTTTGCGCTGGAGTACCCGCGCCAGCTGGCCAAGACCGTGGCCGCGCTGGCCCGGTTGGACGCCGCCGTGGCCGGCCTGGTGGAGATCGAGAACGACGGCTACGGCGCCGCCAGCGCCCAACAGGCCCTGGTGGACGCGCTGAATGCGGCCACCGCGCCCGGGCGCTATGCCCTGATCGACGCCGATGCCCGCACCGGCCAGGTCGATGCGATGGGCAGCGACGCGATCAAGGTGGCCCTCATCTACCAGCCGCTGCGGGTGCAGCCGGTGGGCCGCACTGCGGCGCTCAACAGCACGGCCTTCGTCAACGGCGGCGATGCGGCGCCGCGCAACCGCCCGGCCCTGGCCCAGGCCTGGGAACAGCCCGGTGGTGCGCGCTTCATCACCGTGGCCAACCACCTCAAGAGCAAGGGCAGCGCCTGCGAGACGCCCGACGCTGGCGACGGCCAGGGCAATTGCAATGCGGTGCGGCTGTCGGCCGCACAGCAGTTGCGCAGCTGGCTGGCCACCGACCCCACCGGCACGGCCGAGCCCGACGTGCTGATCCTGGGCGACCTGAATGCCTATGCGAAGGAAGACCCGATCAGCGCCTTCACCAACGCCGGCTGGCGCGACCTGATCGCCAGCTACGGCGGCGCGCAAGCCTACGGCTATGTCTTCAACGGCCAGTGGGGCTACCTGGACCATGCGCTGGCCACGCCGTCGCTGGCGCTGGGCCAGGTGGCCGGCGCGGTGCACTGGCACATCAGTGCCGACGAGCCCAGCGTGCTCGACTACAACATCAACTTCAAGACGGCCCACCTGATCGCCAGCCTGTATGCGCCCGACGCGTTTCGCAATTCCGACCATGACCCGGTGGTGGTGGCCCTGGCGCTGACCGCGCCGGTGCAACGCCGCGGCACGGCCGGCGCCGACACACTTTTGGGCACCGACGCCGACGAGGTGTTCACCGGCGGCCCCGGCCGTGATCTGCTGACCGGCGGTGGCGGCCGCAACCAGTTTGTCTACACCAGCGTGATCGATGGCGGCGACACCATCACCGACTTCCGCCCCGGCCGCGACAGCCTGGTGCTGACCGGCCTGCTGCGCAGCGTGGCCGCGCCGGCCGATGCCTGGGCCAGCGGCCATGTGGTGTGCGCCGCTGTGGGCGCCGATGCCCTGGTGTCGGTGGACCCGGACGGCCGCGCCGGCGCCGCCCGGCCCCGGCCCCTGGTGCTGCTGCGCAACCTGGTCTGCGCCGCGCTGAACACCCCTGACAACCTGCGGCTGTGATGCACACAGCCCCGCCCCCACACCGGACCGACACCATGCCCAAGCTCTCTGCACGCCACAGCATCACCACCCTGGCCCTGGCGGCCCTGCTGTCGGGGGGCAGCGCGCTGGCCGCTGACAGCCTGTTCACCCTGGCGGGCACCACCGACAGCGGCCCGCTGGCCAACCAGGGCTTCAGCGGCAGCTTTGCCTACGACGCCAGCAGCGCCACAACCGGCTTCACCGGCGTCATCCCGTTGAGCGCCTTCACGCTGCAGTTCGCTGGCCAGACCTACAACCTGGCCACGGCCGACACCGGCAGCACGTCGGCGGCTGCCTTCGCAGACGGCCGGTTCCTGGGCCTGGAATATGCCGATGCGGATGCCGTCGACACCGCCGTGCGGCCGCATCTGGCGCTGGTGCCGGGCTTTTCCACACTGGCCGCAGACGCTTATCTGGCCTACACCGGCGCCGGCGGGCTGGATGGCCTGGGCGGCTACAGCATCACCGCCGTGCCTGAGCCAGCCAGCTTGCTGCTGCTGCTGGCCGGCCTGGCAACGGTGGGCGCGGTGGTGCGCAACAGGCGCCGATAGGGTCGCAGCCCCGCTGTCACGGCACCGTCGTCGTGCCGTCATCAGCAGTTCAAGTTGATGGCGCCCACTGCGGGGCATGTCGGCAGAAACCAGCGGCATCCAAAACCCGAGGCCTCTGCAGCTCTTCTGCCGCTGGCTCGTTATCCATCCGAGCCTGTGGCCCGGCGCGTGGGCCTGCGCGGTGCTGGCGCTGTGCGCCTACGTCCTGCGGCTGTGGATGACCGCCCACGCCGGTGCCTCGCTGCACATCGATGAGGCGCAGTACTGGGATTGGTCCACCCAGTTGCAGTGGGGCTACTACTCCAAGCCGCCGGTGATCGCGGCACTGATCGCCTGGTCGACGGCCTGGTTCGGCGACAGCGAGGTCGGTCTGCGCGCCATTCCCATGCTGAGCTATCCGCTCACCGCCCTGGTGCTGGGCGCCTGGCTGGCCGATGCGGCACGCGACACCGCCGTGGCCGCCTCTGCGGCGGTCTGGGCCTGTGCCCTCTATCTGGCCAGCCCGATCGCCGGTGTGCTGGGCGTGGTGGCCACCACGGACGGGCCGCTGCTGCTGTGCTGGGCCGTGGCGCTGGCCGCGCTGTGGTGGGCCGTGGTGCGCCGGCAACCGGCGGCATGGGTGGTGCTGGCACTGGCCGGCGGTGCCGGGCTGATGTCGAAGTACAGCTTTGCAGCCTTCGGAGTTGGCGCGGTGGGTTGGGTATTGACCCGCAGCGACCGGCGCGGCCTTCCCGCCCTGGCCCTGGCCATGCTGGCGGCCCTTCTGCTGTGGTCGCCCAACCTGGCCTGGAACCACACTGCCGACTGGCCGACCTGGCGCCACACCGCCGACATCACCGTGGCCGCCGCCCGTCACGGGGCTGACCTCGGCGAGCGGGCCGCGGCACTGGGCACCTTCATCCTGGGCCAGGGCCTGATGCTGGCGCCGCTGCTGCTGTTGCTGCTGCCCCGGCTGCAGTGGCTGCGGCACCAGAACACGCCGACCGCCGTACCCGCCGGCTGGACCAGCCTGCTGCTGTGGACCAGCCTGCCGCTGGCAGGGCTGGGCATGGTGCAGGCCTGGCGCGGTGGTGCCCAGGTCAACTGGATCGCGCCTGTGCACCTGGCAGCATGCGCCGCTTTGGCCTGGTGGCTTGCCACCGCCTGTGCACGCGCCCAGCGGCTGGCAGCCGCCGCGCTGCTGGTGCAGCTGGCCTGCGTCAGCCTGTTGGTGGCCGGCCCGGCGCTGGCGGCGCGCAGCGGGCGCAGTTGGCCGGCCGATCTCGACCTGTGGGCGCGCATGCGCGGCTGGCCCGAGGCCATGGCCGCCTTGCAGCCGGTGCTGCAGGCGCATCCGCAAGCGCTGCTGGTGGGCACCTCACGCCAGGTGATGGCGCAGACTGGCTACCACGCCCGCAGGCTGGGCCTGCAGCGCGCCGGCTGGCAAGACGACAGCCTGGGCCCGGCGCAACACCACTACACGCTGCACTGCCGCTGGCGTCCGGTGCGGGGCGGCGCACGCAGCGTGCTGATCCTCAGCGACGGCCCGCCGCCGGCACTGGGCGACGGCCTGCAGGTGCAGACACTGGCCCAGGCCACCGTGCGCGACCTGCGCGGCACGCGCCACACCCTGTGGCTGTCGCAGCTGTCGGCCCCCTTCGGCGCCGCGCCCGACCAGGCGGTGTGCTGATGTGGGCCGGCCTCGCACCCAGGCGTGCGCGCCAGCGTGAACAGCTGGCCATCGCCGCCACGGCGGTGGTGTTGTGCCTGGTGTTCTTGCAGTGGCCCCAGGCCGACCTGGGCATCAGCGCCTGGTTCTACCGCCAGGGCGAGGGGTTCGTCGGCAACCAACTCACCCTGGTGCTGGCCGTGTACTGGGCCGTGCCGTGGCTCGGCCGCGCTGCCGGCCTGCTGGCCCTGGTGGCCGGCGTCGCCGGCTGGCGGCGCTGCAGCCGTCTCGGCCTGCGCTGGTGGCGGCGCATCGTGGCCCTGGGCCTGGTGATGCTGCTGGGCGTGGGGCTGCTGGTCAACGCCACGTTGAAGGAACACTGGGGCCGGGCGCGTCCGTGGGCCACGGTGCAACTGGGCGGAGCCGCCACTTACACACCGCCGCTGCAGCCGTCGGCGGCCTGTGCGCGCAACTGTTCCTTCGTCAGCGGGCATGCGGCCACCGGCTTTGCCGTGGTGGCAATCGGCTGCCTGGGCGCACCGCACACCCGTCGGCGCTGGTGGCGCGCCGGCTTGGCCGCAGGCCTGCTGGTGGGCGCCGGCCGCGTGCTGCAGGGCGGCCACTTCCTCAGCGATGTGCTGTTTGCCGGCCTGGTGATCTGGGCCACCACGGCCGCCTTGCGCCAGGGCTGGCTGCTGGCACGGCTGCGCCGGCAGCGCCGGGGGCGGGCACGGTCATGTGACTATCATCAATCTGACATGCCGGCTTCACCGCACCGTCATCGACGCACGCAACCATTGGCGCATGGAAAACATGACCCGCGCGCAGACGCGACCCCCCGGCCAAGCTGGCCGGCAAGCACCGGCACCCCGACCACCGGACCGCACCAGCCCCACAGCAGCACTGCAACTCGAAGCCGTCTGGGCCCGCCATGACGATGAGGTGCGCCAGGCCCAGCGCCTGCGCCACCAGGTGTTCGCAGGCGAGATGGGCGCCCGCCTGAACCCGCCGCCGGGCACACCCGACGGCCTGGATGCCGATGCCTTCGACTCCCATTGCGAGCACCTGCTGGTGCGCATCGCCGAGACCGCAGATGCACCAGCCCGGGTGGTGGGCACCTACCGGGTGCTGACCGCGGCTGCGGCCCGGCGCGCCGGCGGCCTGTACAGCGAGCAGGAATTCGACCTGCGCAGCCTCGACAGCCTGCGCCCGCGCATCGCCGAACTGGGCCGGTCCTGCACCGACCCGGCCTTCCGCCAGGGTGGCGTGATCCTGATGCTGTGGTCGGCGCTGGCCGACTTCATGCTGCGCAACCGGCTCGACCTGACCGTGGGCTGCGCCAGCGTGCCGATGGCCGATGGCGGGCACACCGCCGCCAGCCTGTGGCATCTGCTGCGGCAGCAACACCTGGCCCCCGCCCACCTGCAGGTGACACCACGCCTGCCCCTGCCGGTGGACAGCCTGCGCGGCGACCTGCCGGTGGAGCCGCCGCCGCTGATCAAGGGCTACCTCAAGTGCGGTGGCAAGCTGCTGGGCCCGCCGGCCTGGGACCCCGACTTCCGCACCGCCGACCTGCCGATGATGATGGACCTGGCCGACCTGCCCCATGCCTACCGCCGGCGTTTCATCCGCGGTTGAAGGCAGCACACCCACTGCCATGCCGGTGCTGACTTGTTGAGGCTGCTGCCCAGCCAGGGGGGCAGGGCTGTGCGCGCCGGTGTGCTGCTGGTGCTGGCCGCCCTGCTGGCTGGCTGCGCTCCGCGCCAGCTGGTGCTGCGGGAAGTGGCCGATGCACTGGCCACCCAGGGCCAGGCTCCCGAAGACGACCTGGGCCTGGCCCGCGATGCCGCACCGTTCTACCTGAAGCTGTCGGAGTCGGTGCTGCTGGCCGACCCCGGCCACCTGGGGCTGGTCGAGGCGGTGGCTGGCGGCCTCACCCAGTACGGCCATGCCTTCGTGGCCTTCGAGGCCGACCGCGTTGCCAGCCAGGACGCACGTGCTGCACAGCGCATGCGCCAGCGTGCGGCGCGCCTGTTCCTGCGCGCCCAACGCCATGCGCTGGCCGCGCTGCAGCTGCACCAGCCCGGCATCACCGCCGCGCTGGCCGGCAGCACACCACCACCCTTGCAACCCCGGCTGGTGGGTGTGGCCTACTGGGCCGCCGCCGCCTGGGGCAGCCACATTGCCCTGTCGACCGACCAGCCCGAGGTGGTGGCCGACCTGCCGCAGGCGGTGCGCCTGGCCACGCTGGCGTTTGCCCAGCAGCCCGACCATGGTGACGGCGCCCTGGCCGCGCTGATGGCCACGCTGGAGGCCGCCCGCCCGGGTGGCAGCCTGCTGCAGGCCGAGGCCTGGTTCCAGCAGGCGGCCCGCATCGCCGCCGGCCGGCAGGCAGGCGTGCTGGTCGCCCAGGCCGAGACGCTGGCCCAGCCCGCCGGCGACCGCGCCCGGTTCGAAGCCCTGTTGCGCGAGGCCCTGGCCGCCGCCGATGCCCACCCCAGCCTGGCCAATGCGGTGATGCGCAACCGCGCCCAGTGGTTGCTGGACACCGCTGACGACCTGTTCTGACACCCCCTGAATCCAGCCACCCCGCATGCACCCGTCGAACCCGCCAACCCGCCCTGACCCCGAGCGCCGCAGCACGCTGGCCGCGCTGCTGGCCGTCTCACTGGCCATCTCTTTGCCCGCCACCGCCCAGCCCGCTGCGCAGCTGCGCCTGGGCACGGTGGTGCCGAAGAATTCGATCTACCACCAGCAGCTGCTGGAACTGGGCGAGGCCTGGCGCACCGCGCAGGGCAGCAATGCACGCTTCACCGTCTTCACCGACGGCAGCCAGGGCGGTGAGGCCGAGATGGCACGGCGCATGCGCATCGGCCAGCTGCAGGGCGCGCTGATGTCGGTGGTGGGCCTGCGCGAGATCGAGCCCAGCATCGCCGCGCTGCAGAACCTGCCGCTGCTGTTTCGCAGCTGGGACGAGGTGGACCATGTGCGCGAGAAGATGCGCCCCGGCATGGAGCAGCGCTTTGCCGACCGCGGCTTCACCGTGGTGGCCTGGGGTGATGCCGGCTGGGTGCGCTTCTTCTCGCGCAGCGCCGCCGTGCGGCCCGACGACTACAAGCGCATGAAGTTCTTCGCCTGGGGGTCCGAGCCCGAGCAGCAGGCCATCATGAAGAGCCTGGGCTACACCCCGGTGCCGCTGGAGACGGCCGACATCCTGCCCGCCGTGCAGACCGGCATGGTCGACGTTGTGCCCTCCACACCGTACTTCGCACTGGCCAGCCAGATCTACGCCACCACCAACCACATGCTGGAAATCAACTGGGCGCCGATCGTCGGCGCGCTGGTCGTCACCCGCAAGGCCTGGGACGCAATGTCGCCCGCCGGCCAGCAGGCGCTGCGCAGCGCCGGTGAACGCGCCGGAGCGCAGATGCGCCAGCAGGCCCGCGCCGAAGTCGACCAGGCGGTGGACGCGATGCGCAAGCGCGGCCTCAACGTGCACCGCCCGGACGCCGCGCAGCTGCGGGAATGGCAGGCCCTGGCCGACAGCCTGTACCCGCGCATCCGCGGCAGCATGGTGCCGGCCGACACCTTCGACGAGGTGTTTGCCCACCTCCAGGCCTACCGCGCCACCAAGGGAAAGTAAGCCTTGGCCACGCTGATGCGCCGGCTGCCGGCAACCCTGTGGGCGCGGCTGGGCCGGGCAGACGACGGCCTGGCCGCGCTGGCCCTGGTCGGCATGGTGCTGATCCCGGTGGTGGAGCTGGCCCTGCGGCCGTTCCAGGGCCGGGGCATCGACAACGCGCCGGTGCTGGTGCAGCACCTGGGCCTGGTGCTGGCCATGGGCGGCGCCCTGGCGGCCGAGCGACAGGGCCACCTGATCACCCTGGGCAGCAGCCTGGCCGGCCTCGGCAGCCCGCGCTGGCAGGCTGCCGTGCGGGCCCTGGCGCGTGGCAGCGCGGCGCTGGTGGCCGGCATGCTGGGCTGGGCCAGCTGGCAGTTCGTGGCCAGCGAGATCGGCCACGCACCACCGCTGGCCTACGGCCTGCCCACCTGGTGGGTGCAGGCGGCGATGCCGGCCGGCTTTCTGCTGCTGGGGGCGCGGCTGGGCGCGCGGGTGGCCACCGACATCGAACGCGGCGCGGTTGCACGGCTGGCGCTGGGCCTGGCCCTGCCCTTGGCCGGCTGGTGGCTGGCAGCGGCGCTGGACGGCCACAGCCTGCCGCTGGCTCCGGTGCTGGTGATCACGGTGGCCATGCTGCTGGCCGGTGCACCGGTGTTTGCGGTGCTGGGCGCGCTGGCGCTGGGCCTGTTTGCCACCGGCGCCTTGCCGCTGGCGTCCGTCGCCTTGTCGCACTACCAGATCACGGTCAACCCGTCGCTGCCGGCATTGCCGCTGTTCACCCTGGCCGGCCTGGTGCTGGCCCGCACCGGTGCTGCGCAACGCCTGAGCGTGCTGTTCGTGGCGCTGTTCGGCGGCGGCACCATCGGCACGGTGCTGGCGGCAGCGCTGCTGTGCTCGGGCTTCACCGCCTTGACCGGAGGCAGCGGCGTCACCATCCTGGCGCTGGGCGGGCTGCTGCTGCCACTGCTGCTGCGGGCCGGCTACCCCGAGCGGCGCGGCATCGGCCTGGTCACCAGCGCCAGCGCACTGGGCGTGCTGCTCGCCCCGTCGGTGCCGCTGATCATGGTGGCGGTGATCGCCCGCATCCCCATCGGCGAGATGTTCGCAGCCGGCCTGGTGCCGGCCCTGGTGATGGTGGCCTGTCTGCTGCTGCTGGGCGGCTTTTTGCGCGGCGGCAAGGCCGCCGCAGCCGCCAAGCCGGCCCCGGCTCCGCGCGTGCCGCTGCGGCAGGCGGCCTGGGCCGCGCGCTGGGAGCTGCTGGCGCCGGTGGTGGCAGTGGGCTCGCTGTTGTCGGGCCTGGCCACGCCGATGGAGAGCGCCGCACTCACGGCGGCGTACGCCGTGGCCACCCAGGCCCTGGCCCACCGCGAGCTGGGCTGGCACCTGCTGGGCCGCTGCCTGGCCGAATGCGTGCAGCTGATCGGCGGGGTGATGCTGATCCTGGGCATGGCGCTGGCGCTGACCAACTTCCTGGTCGACGCCGGCGTGCCCGATGCCGCCACCACCTGGGTGCGGGCGGTGATCCCCGACCGCCATGTCTTCCTGGTGGTGTTGTGCCTGTTCCTGTTCCTGGCGGCGGCGCTGATGGAGATCTTTGCTGCCATCGTGGTGCTGGTGCCCCTGCTGCTGCCGGTGGCCGTGGCCTATGGCATCGACCCGCTGCACTTCTGCATCCTGTTCCTGGCGGCGATGGAGGTGGGCTTCCTGTGCCCACCGGCCGGCCTGAACATCTACTTCGCCTCAGCCATGTTCGGCAAGACCATCCGCGAGGTGGCCGTGGCGGTGCTGCCCGCCCTGCTGGCGATCTTTGCCGGCACCCTGCTGATCGCCCTGGTGCCGCAGCTGGCCACCGGGCTGCCATCCCTCATGCGCGGCGTTTGACCAGGCGCGCGCGCCAGCCCAGGGCCGCCAGGCCGGCGGCCATCAGCGCCCAGGTGCCGGGCTCGGGGATCGGCGCGGTCAGGCTGATCTTCAGGAACTCGGTGTTGTCCGATGTGAAGGCGCGCCCGCCACCACCGGGGAAGTTGTTGTCGTTGACAACCAGCAGGGTCTGGTTGTCGAGGATCAGCAGGTTTTCGATCGTCACGTAGGGAAAGGTGAAGATGGTGCTGCCGTCGTTGTTCAGGTCATCGGGGTCGGCGATGTTCATCAGGTCGACCAGCTCGGTCTTCCTGGCGAAGCCGTCGGCGTCCTTCTGGCTGCTGTCGATCAGGTAGATCTTCTTGAACGGCTGCAGGGCGGATGTCGCCGTGCCGCCATTGCGTTCGATCACCAGGAAGCGGCTGTCGTCGATGGCCGTCATGTCGCCGATGTTGGTGCCCAGCGGGTCGAGCTTGTAGCCGAACCAGTTGCCGTTGAAGGTTTCGGTGGCCAGGTCGAATTCCTGCACCAGCAGGCGCTTCTGGTCGGTGTCGGTGGTCAGCGGCCGCTCCAGCAGGGTGTGCAGCTTGGTGCCGCTGGCGTTCAGCGCCATGCCTTCGAAACCACCCGAGCCGGGCAGGTTGACCGCGCCGCTGTTGACCGGGCTGGATGGCGACTGCACAAACGGGTTGCTGCCCAGGCGCAGCACATTGGGCGTCTGGATCACCTTCTGCACCGTGCCGCTGGCGTCGGTCTTGACCAGGAAGGGGCCGAACTCCTCGCCGAACCACAGGTTGCCCTGGCGGTCGCGCTGCACCGATTCGAGGTCCAGGTCAGCACCGGTCAGCAGGCGGCCGGCCTGGATGGCGGCGTCCACCGCGATCGCTGCACCGCCAGGTGCGGGCTGGGCCGACAGGCCGGGGTAGTTGCTGCCATCGGCGACGATGGCAAACGGCATCTTGCGGTGGGCATCGTTGAGCGTGATGCGGCTGGCAGCGGTGTAGCCCGGCAGCACGGCGCCGGTCTGGAAGTGGGCTGCCGACACCGACCTGGCCGCCCAGTCCACCTGCACCGCCACCATGCGCAGCAACGCATCGGGCGAGTTGCCCCTGGCGCCGAAACCGTTGTCGACCAGCATCTGGAAGCTGCCGTTGGCGCCCCGCAGCACGCCCGAGAAGCCCTGCACCGGCTGCTTGTTCAGGTAGGGCGGGTTGTTGGCCGGGCTGCTGGCATTGGTGAAGGCGAACTGGCCCGACGTGGGGCCATCGCTGAAGGTGGCGGCGTCCATCCTGGCCCAGCCGGTCAGGGTGTTGGCTGCGGCGGGGCCGGCCAACACGGCAGCAGCGATGACCAGCAGGGGAAAGCGCAGGGACAGGCAGGCATCGGCCATGGAAGACCTCCTCGTGGAATGGGTTGTGGGCAGCGGCCAGACTGCTGCAGCGCGCCGGGTCACATGCCGCTCATGTTGGACGCTTGCAGTGACAACACCGCGACACCGCACAAGGCGGTACCGGGCCCAACGGATCAGGCGCGCCGGGCGATGGCCGTTGGGGCATGCACCGGTGGGGCATGCACCGGTGCCACCGGCCCCGGGGTGTCGGCTGTCGCCGCGCTGCGCGCAGGGAGCTGCACCGTGCGCTTGGCCGACCAGTCGGCAATCTCCAGCCGGCCATCGGGGTGCTCGATCAGCGCCGTCAGGCTTTCCACCCAGTCGCCGTCGTTGCAGTACAGGATGCCGTCCACGTCGCGGATTTCGGCATGGTGGATGTGGCCGCAGACCACACCGTGCAGGCCGCGGTGGCGGGCCTCGCGGGCCACCGCTGTCTCGAAGTCGCCGATGTAGCTGACCGCCCGCTTGACCCGGCTCTTCAGGTACTTCGACAAGCTCCAGTACGGCAGGCCCACGCGGGCCCGCGCCCGGTTGAACCAGCTGTTGACCTGCAGCGTGCGCTCATAGGCCCAGTCGCCCACATAGGCCAGCCACTTGGCGCACTGGATCACACCATCGAAATGGTCGCCGTGCGTCACCCACAGGTGGCGGCCGTCTGCCGTGATGTGCACGGCCTCGTGGACCACATCGACGCCACCGAAGTTGTGCTCCACATAGCGGCGCGCAAACTCGTCATGGTTGCCGGGCACGAACACCACGCGCGTGCCCTTGCGCGCCTTGCGCAGGATCTTCTGCACCACATCGTTGTGCGACTGTGGCCAGTACCAGTTCCGACGCAGCTGCCAGCCGTCGATGATGTCGCCCACCAGGTACAGCGTCTCGCACTCCACCTGGCGCAGAAAGTCGAGCAGGGCCGCCGCCTGGCAGCCCGGTGTACCCAGGTGCAGATCAGAGATCCACACCGTGCGGCACCGCATGGTGGCGCCATCATCCAGGTGGGGTTCTGGCACGGCGCAAAACGTTGGAAGCATGGTCTGTGATGTTGCTGTCGTCCGATGACAGGGCCACGGCAGATGCGTGACGGTTCCATGCAGCGCGCATCAAACCTTCGACCTGGCACACCACCTGGTCCCACCCGCAGGCCAGCGTGGTCAGGCGCGCCTGCTGGCCCCAGGCCAGGGCCTGCTGCGGGCTGCCAGCCAATTGCGCCGCCATGGCGATGAACTCGTCCACACTGCCCAGGCGGGCCAGCAGGCCGTTGTGCTGGTGGGCGATCAACTGGCCGGCAGCAGCATGGTCGTAGGCCAGCACCGGCAGACCACTGGCCATGGCTTCGGGTGTCACATTGCCGTAGGTTTCCGTCATGCTGGGAAAGACGAAGGCGTCGGCCGACGCGTAATGCGCAGCCAGGTCGTCGCCGCCGCGCATGCCGGCAAACACGGCGCCGGGGCAGCGGGCCTGCAGCTCGGCACGCGCCGGGCCGTCGCCCACCAACAGCAGCAGGCTGTCGGGCCGCACCTGGCGCATGGCCTCGAAGGCCTGCACCAGCAGGCCCAGGTTCTTCTCAGGCGCCAGCCGGCCCACATGGGCCACCACGCAGGTGTCTGCCCCGGCACCCCAGGCGGCGCGCAAGGCGGCACTGCGCCGGTCGGGGCTGAACTGCTGCGTGTCCACGCCACGCGCCACCACGCTGACGTTGTGAAAACCCTGCCGCACCAGCTCGCGCTGCAGCACCGGTGTGGGCACCATCGTGGCCTGGGTGCTGTTGTGGAAGCTGCGCAGATAGCCGACGATGGGCCGCTGCAGCCAGCCGATGCCGTAATGCTGGCTGTAGGCGTGGAAGTTGGTGCGGAAGTCCGATGTCACCGGCAACCGCAAGCGGCGCGCCGCCCGCAGTGCCGACCAGCCCAGCGGGCCTTCGGTGGCGATGTGCACCAGATCGGGCCGCTGCTGCTGCCAGTGCGCCAACAGCGTGCCGGTGGCAGGCAGGCCCATCTTCAGTTGCGGATAGCGCGGGATCGGCAAGCCGCGCAGCAGCAGTTCATCCAGGCCGCTGGCGCCAGCTTGCTCATGCCGGTGCTGGCGCGGCCGCACCAGGTGCAAATGGTGGCCCCGGCTGCGCAGGCCTTGCACCAGACGGGCCACTGTCATTGCCACGCCATTGACCTCGGGCGGGTAGGTCTCGGTCACCACAGCCAGGCGCAGCGGTTGCAGCTTGGGCCCGGGCACAACGCCCGGCTCGGCTTGGGGTGCAAGGGGCTCGGCCATGAAGCATGGTGGCATCGGCTGGCAACAGTTTGATGACGTTGCGCCCAACACACTGCCATCAGACAGCCACACAAGCGTCACCAGGGCTTCATCGACCAGCCCCAGCATGCGCGCTGCGGGGCTGCCGCATGCGCGCAGCATGGGCAGCCCCGGCATCCACACACCATTCCAAGGACGGCAAGCCATGCAGACTTTCAGCGACACCCTGCGCCAACAGCGTTGGGACGACCACCGCTACTACCACCACAGCCGCATCAACCAGACCCTGCACCTCATCAGCGCCATCAGCTTCGTGGTGGCGTACTGCGTGGTGTTCTTCGACCCGCCCCTGGCCGCGCTGATCGCCTGGCTGGTGTCGATGACCAGCCGCCAGAGCGGGCACTTCTTCTTCGAGCCCCTGGGCTATGACCATGTGAATCAGGCCTCGCACGAGTACAAGGAAGAGATCAAGGTGGGCTACAACCTGCGGCGCAAGGTGGTGCTGCTGGCGGTGTGGGCCGCCGCACCCGTGGCGGTGGCGCTTCAGCCCAGCCTGTGGGGCCTGCTGACGGCGCACACCGACTTCGTAGGCTATGCCCGCAACGTCGGCTGGCTCTGGCTGTGGCTGGGCGTGGCCGGGCTGGTGTTCCGCACCCTGCACCTGTTCATCCTCAGCGGCGTGCAGACCGGCCTGGTGTGGGCCACCAAGATCCTGACCGATCCGTTCCACGACATCTGGCTGTACCACCGTGCGCCGCTGCACCTGCTGCGTGGCGAGCTCATCGACCCGATGCACCACACGGCCTCCGGCCGTGGGCACTGACACCACCAGGTTCTAGAACCGCGCCGCCAGCAGCTCACGCAGGATGCCGCGGCGGATGGTCTTGTTGGTGCGGCCCGGGTCGTGCCACCACCATCCGCCTGCCTGCATGTCCTTGCAGGCGGCCACGAAGCGATGCGCCACTTCCTTGAAGTCCTGGTCGGTGTAGTCCAGGCTGAACACCAGGCGCCCGGTGCCCACCCAGCTCAGCGCCAGGCCATGGGCGCGCAGGTAGAACTGCAGCATCCAGTTGTAGCGCGACGGCTGGTTGTAGAACACCGTCCACACCGAAGCGATGTTGGCCACCTGCACCGGCAGGTCGGCGGCCAGCAACTGCTGGTTGAGCTGGGCAGCGCGGGCGTTCCAGCGCTCGTCCATGCCGTCGTACAAGGCCTGCACCGCCGGCGTGTCGAGCTGCTCCAGGAAAACCTGCATCGCGCACATCACCTGCGGGTGGGCATTGAAGGTGCCGCGCGCAAAGCAGATGTCGGCCGGGCGGTCTTCGCGGAAGCGCTTCATCAGTGCCCGCTTGCCGCACACCACGCCCACCGGCAGGCCGCCACCCAGCGTCTTGCCGTAGGTGACCATGTCGGCCTGCACGCCGAAGTAGGCCTGGGCACCACCCTGGGCCAGGCGGAAGCCCATGAACACCTCGTCGAAGATCAACACGATGCCGCGCGCGGTGCACACCTCACGCAGCTGCTGCAGCCAGGCGGTGTAGGCGGCACGGTCGAAGCCTGCGCGCCGGCTGCTGTCGACCAGGGACGAATCGCCCGGCGCGGCGCTGTTGGGGTGCAGGCCCTGCAACGGGTTGACCAGCACGCAGGCGATGTCGCTGCGCGTGCGCAGCACACGCAGGGTATCGCCGTCCATCTCCTTGAGGGTGTAGGTGTCGCGCGGCTTCACCGGGTTGCCGGGGCCGGGCTGCACATCCTCCCACCAGCCATGGTAGGCACCGCAGAAGCGCACCAGGTGGGTCTTGCGGGTGTGGTAGCGCGCCAGGCGCACGGCCTGCATCACGGCTTCGGTGCCGCTCATGTGGAACGACACCTCGTCGTGCCCCGAGATCTGGCGCAGCCGCTCGACGTTGGATGCCACCGCCGGGTGGTAGGCGCCCAGCAGCACGCCGTGGCTGCGGGCACGCTCGGCGCCTTCGGCCATCACCCGCTTGTAGAAGTCATGGCCGAACACGTTGACGCCATACGAGCCGGTGAGGTCGTAGAACACATTGCCGTCCAGGTCGGTCACCGTCACGCCGTCGGCGCGCTGCACGAAGCTGCCCACCTGCAGCTGCTTGCGCAGGTAGGGGCTGTACTGGAAGGGCACCCGGTAGGCGCCGGTGAACTGCAGGTCCGACAGGCCCTGGGCAGTCTGCTGGGTCAGCGCCACCGACTTCGCATAGTGCTGGGCGAACTGCGCCGACAGGCGCTGCAGCGCGGCTCGCCGCAGCGACACCGCCTCGGCCGGCGCCTTGTCGCTGTTGAAGAAGCGGTCAGCGTCGTAGGTATAGCCCGGCAGCATCTGGGCCACGCGCTTGGCCATGCGCGCATGGCCGGTCAGCGACGGGTGCTTGGCAATCGACAGCTCCAGCCGCCGTTTGGCCGCTGGCAGGGCCAGCGCCAGTGTGGCCAATGCCACGGCTGTGAGTGCGTAGGTTTCATTCATGGGTGCGTCTCCTTGGCGTCGCACTTCCCTTTTTAACCAACTGCTTTGACACCCGCATGAATCTGAGGCAATGGCGTGACCACATCCTGCAGCAGGAAGACCTGAACTTCCTGTTGACCAACCGCGTGCCGCGCATCGCGCTGACCCGCTTCATGGGCTGGTTCAGCCAGATCCGGCAGCCGCTGGTGCGCGACCTGTCGCTGCGGCTGT
Organism: Aquabacterium sp.; assembly: GCA_029865965.1. Classification (GTDB taxonomy): domain Bacteria; phylum Pseudomonadota; class Gammaproteobacteria; order Burkholderiales; family Burkholderiaceae_C; genus Pseudaquabacterium. The sequence continues at coordinate 5,577 of JARXAJ010000148.1, read as the reverse complement.
TCAAGGCGTTTGGCGACCTGGACCTGAGCGAGGCCCGCAAGACCCGCTTCGACAGCCTGCATGACTGCTTCATCCGCGAGCTCAAGCCCGGTGCCCGGGTGGTGGATGCCGACCCGCAGGTGCTATGCAGCCCTTGCGATGCCATCCTGGGCGCCTGCGGCGCGGTCGATGGGCTGGGCGTGTTCCAGGCCAAGGGCTTCCCCTACACGCTGCCCGAGCTGTTCGGCCCCGACCCGCAGGCCTTTGCGCCCTACCGCAACGGCGTGTACGCCACGCTGCGGCTCACCGCCAGCATGTACCACCGCTTCCATGCGCCGCATGACTGCCGGGTGCACCATGTCACCCACCACAGCGGCGACACCTGGAACGTCAATCCGATCGCGCTGAAGCGGGTGCAGAAGCTGTTCTGCCGCAATGAGCGGGCGGTGGTGCACACCCGCCTGGGGCCGGCCGGGCACCCGGTGGCGCTGGTGCCGGTGGCGGCCATCCTGGTGGCCAGCCTGCGCCTGCACTGGCTGAGCCCGCTGCTGGGCGTGGACTACCGCGGGCCCGATGAACTGCCCTGTGATGCGCACTTCAGCAAGGGCCAGGAGATGGGCTGGTTCCAGCATGGCTCGACCATCATCGTGTTCGCGCCACCGGGCTTTGTGCTGGCGCCGGGCCTGGCCAGCGGCAGCCCCTTGCGCATGGGGCAGGCGCTGATGCAGCTGCCTGAAGCCTGACCCAGCCCCGTATTCAGGGGGTCTGCGCTTCACGGCGCAGTCATATCTGATGCCTAGATTGCCTGCATTCCCTGCGGTTGCCAATGCCGGTGACAGGCGGGGCTCAACCAGCAGCCAGGAGCATCAAGGCAATGAGCAGCGTTTTCCATCCCAGCAACGACGAGACCATCAACCCGTCGGGCAACGCATCCATCCGTGACGTGATGGCGGTCTTCACCGGCCGCCGCAACTTCATGAAGGGCACCCTCGGTGCCGCCACCGTCGCCACGCTGGGCGGCTTTGCCAGCAGCGCCAACGCGGCCTACCCGGTGGCACCGGCACCGACCGGCGCGATCGGCTTCACCGGACTGCCGCCCAACCTGGCGGCCACGTTTGTCGACGCGGTCAGCGTGCCCCCGGGCTACACCGCCAGGACGCTGATCGGCTGGGGTGATGCCATCGGCGTGCCCGGCCCGGCCGCGCTGGTGAGCCACGACCACAGCAGCGCGCAGCCGATCACGGCCGCTGTCCAGAACACCACCTTCGGCCAGCACAACGACGGCATGCACTTCTTCCCCTTCCCCGCCATCGGCGCGGCCGGGGTGTCGAGCGACCGCGGCCTGCTGGTGGTCAACCACGAGTACGTGGACCCGGGCCTGCATGCCAACACCGCCACCTATGCCGACCCGCTCTTCACCATCACCAAGGCGCTGGTGGACGCCCAGGTGGCCGCGCATGGCGTCAGCGTGGTCGAACTGCGCCGCCAGGGCGGGCAGTGGGGTGTGGTGCGCCCGTCGGCGTTTGCCCGCCGCATCACCGGTGCCACGCCGATGACCATCAGCGGCCCGGCCGCCGGCGCCGACGCGATGAAGACCGCCGCCGACCCGACCGGCACGGCCGTGCTGGGCACGCTCAACAACTGCGCCCACGGCATCACCCCCTGGGGCACCTACCTCACCTGCGAAGAAAACTGGAACGGCTACTTCGGTGCCGTCGGCTCCTTCACCCAGACGCCTGCGGAGCGCCGCTACGGCCTGAGCGCTGGCGGCTTCGGCTACCGCTGGCACGAAGCCGATGCCCGGTTCAACCTGAATGCACCCGGCAACCGCAACGAGCCCAACCGCTTTGGCTGGGTGGTGGAGATCGACCCGTTCAACCCGAATGCGAAACCCATCAAGCGCACCGCGCTGGGCCGCATCAAGCACGAGAGCGCCGACTTCGCGCTGGCACCCGACGGCACGGTCTGCTTCTACACCGGCGACGACGAACGCAACGACTACATGTACAAGTTTGTCTGCGCCGGCAAGTTCAACCGCAGCAACCGCGCCCGCAACCGCAACCTGCTCGACAGCGGCACGCTGTACGTGGCCAGGTTCAACGCCGATGGCAGCGGCACCTGGTTGCCGCTGGTCTTCGGCCAGGGCCCGCTGACAGCCGACAACGGCTTCACCAGCCAGGCCGATGTGTTGATCCGCACCCGCCAGGCCGCCGACCGCCTGGGCGCCACGATGATGGACCGCCCGGAGTGGGTGGCCGTGCACCCCACCACGCGCGAGGTCTACCTCACGCTGACCAACAACAACCGCCGCGGCACCACCACGCCGTCGTCCAATCTTGCAAATGGCAGCACCGCCGCCGGTGGCGCACGCCCGCCGGTGGACGCCGCCAACCCGCGCCGCGACAACCGCTACGGCCACATCATCCGCTGGACCGAGACCAACAGCGACCCGGCCGCGACCACCTTTGCCTGGGACATCTTCGTCGAGTGCGGCGACAAGCAGAACCCGGCGCCCAACCTCAAGGGCAACATCAACGGCGACGACCTGGGCGCCCCCGACGGCCTGTGGTTCGACAAGCAGGGCCGGCTGTGGATCCAGACCGACCAGCAAGGCGACGGCCTGGGCGACTGGTCCAACATCGGCGGCAATGCGATGTTTGCCTGCGACCCATCCACCCGCAAGATCACCCGCTTCGCCACCAGCCCGCGCAACTGCGAGACCACCGGCGTCGTCGGCACGCCGGACTACAAGACCATGTTCATGGGCATCCAGCACCCGGGCGAAGACTGGGCGCCGGAATTCCAGAGCGGCGGCTTCACCGCCAAGAGCACCTGGCCCGACAGCGGCGCCAACGGCACGACCACCCAGGCCGTGGTGAGCAAGCCGCGTTCGGCGGTCGTCGTGATCACCAAGAACGACGGTGGCGTCATCGGCAGCTGATGCCGGCCGCCATCCGTTTCCAGAACCTCCGCTTCACCCAAGGATTCCCGATGAAACTCAACGTTCTCACTGCCGCCCTGGCCCTGGCCGCGCTGCTGCCGGCCCACGCCGCGCTGACCACCAACCCGCTCGACATCACCGGCATGGTGGTGGACTTCGAGGCCTACGATGGCCTGATCACCACAGGCCCCGAGACGGTGGCGCCGACCCTGGTGTTCACCGGCGACACCGGCTCGGTGCTGGGCGCCAACATCGCCGACCTGGGCCAGAACGGCCTGTGGGGCGCGGGCAACCTGTTCGCAGCGTCGGGCTTCATCGGCGAGCTGCGCTTCAGCTTCACCGGCAATCTGGTGAGCCAGGGCGCCGGCGCGCTGGTCAACCACTTCGCGCTCAGCCCGCTGCCCTTCCAGGTGGTGGTCTCGGCCTACGGCCTGAACAACCAGATCATCGAGACCCACACCGTCACCGTGGACACGCCCGAAGCCAGCCTGAACGACGGCCTGTTTTTGGGCATCGTGCGGCCGCAGGCCGACATCAGCGCCATCTCGTTCAAGGGCAATGCCGTGGTGATGGACAACCTGACCTTCACCACGCCCGTGCCCGAGCCCGGCACCTACGCCATGTTGCTGGCGGGCCTGGTGGCCATCGGCTTCCTGGCGCGGCGCCGGGCGGGCTGACCCGCGCGCCCTGGCTTGGGTCGGCGGAACCAGGGCGGCGTGCGCACCATGCAAGGCGCTTTGCGTCGCAGCATGGTGGCCGTGTGGGTGGTGGCTGGTGCCCTGGCCACACCCGTTGTTGCCCAAGACGAAGCGCCACCGGTGCAGGTCCGGCTGGAAGCCGTGGCCGACACCACCATCTTCGGCAACCAGGGTGGAGACACCGGCAACGACGGCGTCAGCGACGGCAGTGGCCCCGGCATCTGGACCTCGGTCCTCGCCAGCGGCACCACGCGGCGGGCGCTGATCCGCTTCGACCTGTCGGGCATCCCGCCAGGCTCGCAAGTGCTGTCGGCCAGTGTGCAGTTCTTCGTGGTGCGCGCACGGGACACGCATGACCTGTCCCTGCACCGTGTCCTGGCCGCCTGGGGTGAGGGTGCGTCCAATGGCGGCGACGCCGGCGTGGGCGCGCCGGCCCAGCCAGGCGATGCCACCTGGTCGCACCGCTTCTGGCCCACCACAGCCTGGGCCCGGCGCGGCGGCGACTTCGTGGCCCGCGCCAGCGCCACACGGGCCGTGGGGTTTGGACCGGCCAGCCACACCATCCCGTCCACACCGGCGCTGGTGGCCGATGTGCAGGGCTGGCTGCAATCGCCCGCCAGCAACCACGGCTGGATGCTGATCGGCGACGACGCGGGCCAGCAGAACGCCAAGCGGCTGGCGAGCCGCCATGCGGGCAGCCCATCGGCCAGGCCCACCCTGGTGCTGAGCGTGCAGCCACCGGCACCTGACAGCGGCGACGTGCCCCTGCCGGCCTGGGCGCTGGGCTTGCTGGGCGCCGGCCTGGCCACCATGCTGGCGCGCCGGCGCCAGGGTTGAGCGCATCCGCCCGAACAACAAGACAAAGGCAAGAACAAGCCCGGCCTTTTCTTCTGGCGCCATGAGAAGCACCCCCCCTATCTGCAGGTGCCTGGCCATGGTCCGAACGGACCATGGCCCACATCGAGACCAGTCCATCCATCACCGCAACGTCACAACCGGTCTTTAGTCTGAGCCGGTCCCCTGAGCTGTCCTGCGCACACCGTGTTTTCACCTCTCCGCCCCCTGCCAGCCGCCGTGTTGCAGCAACACCGCGCCCACGGCTTCACCCTGCTGGAACTGCTGGTGGTGATGGTCATCATCGGCCTGCTGGCCGGTTATGTCGGCCCCAAGCTGTTCGCTCAGATCGGCAAGTCGGAGACCAAGGTCACCCGGGCCCAGATCGACGCGCTGCAGAAGGCGCTGGACCAGTACCGCATCGACACCGGCCGCTACCCCAGCAGCGCGCAGGGCCTGGCCGTGCTGGTGCAGCGCCCCGCCGATGAGCCGCGCTGGACCGGCCCTTACCTGGCCAAGGCCGTGCCCGCCGACCCATGGGGCCGCCCGTACCTCTACACCAGCCCGGGCAGCCATGGCGACTACGACCTGCAATCCCTGGGCAAGGACGGCCAGCCCGGCGGCGACGGCGACGATGCCGACCTGAACAGCTGGTGAGCCGGGATGCCGCAGTACCACGCCCTGTGGCTGGAGCCCGCCTCTGCCGCCCAGCCCGCCCGGCTGCGCCAGGCCCGCGTGCAGGCCGCCCATCCGCAGGCGGTGGCCGCCGTGCTGGGCGTGGCGCCGCCGCAGATGTTGTCGGTGCGGCCGGCCGGTCTGGCCTGGCCTGCCGCCCTGCAATGGCAGCCGCAGCGGCGCCTGTCCTTGCGCCTGTTCAGCCAGGAGCTGGCCGTGCTGCTGGACGCCGGCATCCCGCTGCTGGAAGCCCTGCAGACCCTGCGCGAGAAGGACGACGGCGCCGCCGCCGCCAGCCCGCTGGACGGCGTGATCGCCGCGCTGCGCGACGGCCAGCCGGTCTCGGCCGCGCTGGCCAGCGCGCCGCGTGACTTCGACGCCCTGTTCATCGCCCTGGTGGCCGCCAGCGAGCGCAGCGGCCAGCTGGCCACCACGCTGCGCGACCATGCC